>JAQXLR010000027.1 GCA_029012225.1 Clostridiales bacterium | reverse complement strand
TAAATATTTTTTGTATGTGCTTTTGGGATACGAGCTTTATCTGCTCTGCAGAAGACTGGAGAAAAAGCGCCTGATGTATGTTGGAGTAATCCTTTTTGTCCTATCCATCGGACTTACCGTATTGGCAGGCCATTTCAGCTATTACAGAACGGGAACGCAATATATGCCAACCGTATTGACGATGTCTGCCAGTGTGGGGCTTTTTCTTCTGCTGTATGCGCTTAGCTCGCCCAAAAGGATCAAACAATGGAATGTGCTTGGAACAAATACGCTGTATATTTACATGGTGCATATTCTTGTGATTTTTTCCTGCCAAAAGCTGTGGGGGAATTTCTTTATGGAGCTGTTTGGCGGAGGAAGCAATGTGCTGTGGCTGATTTTGTATGATATCGTATATGGGACAATCATATTTATGATTTCTCTGGTCATTGGATGTTTCTTCCGCCTGTTCTGGGAACGGATCGGGATTGGCAGTATAGAAAAGCTGCTTGGAGTGTGTCGGCAGCTAAGAGAGGGAAGCAATGAATAACAAATGTTTGCCGGCTGTGCTGGCACAAAGCCGGAAGCTTATTTTTTCTCTGGCGAAGGATGATTTTAAGAAAAAATTTGCGGGGTCTAATCTTGGAGTTCTGTGGGCATTTGTTCAGCCTGTCATTACCGTACTGTTGTACTGGTTTGTATTTGAAAAGGGCTTAAATGCCAAGGCGGCAAATTTGCGTACCGGAATTGAGATTCCTTTTGTGCTCTGGCTGATGGCAGGACTGGTGCCGTGGTTTTATTTTCAGGATGCATGGAACAATGGAACCGGTGTTTTGCGGGAGTATGATTATCTTGTCAAAAAAGTAGTATTTAAAATAGAGATTTTACCGGCGGTTAAGATGTGCTCGGCATTGTTTGTGCATGTATTTTTTGTCCTGTTTATGATAGTCCTGTTTTGGATGATGGGATATGTGCCGGATTTTTATACACTTCAGGTTGTCTACTACTCCATTGCAATGGTTGCATTTTTGACGGGGCTTGTGTACGCTGCCAGTGCGATTGTCGTGTTTTTTAAGGACTTGAGCCAGATTGTAGCACTGCTCATTCAGATTGGGACATGGGCGACACCGATTATGTGGAACATTGAAACCATGAACAATATTCCGACCTGGGCAACCACACTGTTGAAGTTAAATCCCATGTATTATATTGTGGCAGGCTATCGAGACTCCCTCATTCATAAAACCGGCTTTTGGGAGCACCCCCTTCTTACGGCGTGGTTTTGGTTTGTGACGGTGGTTGTCTATTTTGTGGGAACACACATCTTTAAGAAGCTTCGGATGCTGTTTGCGGATGTCTTATAATAGGAATTTGGAAAGGGAATCGTGTAAAAAATTCAGATGAGAAAGATTTTTTACACGCAAATTTAGAGCGAAAGGCATGGGAATTAGAATGGGCGATTATGCGATTCGAGTAAAAAGTGTATCAAAGGTATATAAGCTCTACAATAAACCATCTGACCGTTTGATTGACACCTTTGGATTGCCGGGGAAAAAGAAGTTCAAAGAGCACAAGGCATTAAATGCAGTCTCCTTTGATGTAAGGAAGGGCGAGTCGATTGGGATTATCGGAACAAACGGCTCGGGAAAATCCACGATTCTTAAAATTATTACCGGAGTGCTAAGTCCGACCGAGGGAGAGGTTGTGATTGACGGAAGGATTTCTGCGCTGCTGGAGCTTGGAGCAGGCTTTAATATGGAGTATACGGGGATACAAAACGTATACCTAAATGGAATGATGATGGGGTTTTCCAACGAGGAAATAGAGGCAAGGCTGCAGGAGATTCTTGACTTTGCGGATATCGGAGATTTTGTAAATCAGCCGGTGCGAACCTATTCCAGCGGAATGTTTGTCCGCCTTGCCTTTGCGGTTGCAATCAACATTGATCCCGAAATTCTCATTGTGGACGAGGCGCTGTCTGTCGGAGACGTGTTTTTTCAGGCAAAATGCTATAAAAAATTTGAGGAATTTAAAAAGCAGGGAAAGACAATTCTTTTTGTCAGCCATGATCTGGGAAGTATTGTAAAGTATTGTGACAGAGTTGTGCTGCTAAACAAAGGCGATAAGCTGGACGAGGGAAATCCCAAGGATATGGTGGCGCTTTATAAGAGAGTGTTATTGGGACAGACAAAGAAAGCGCAGGATCGGATGCTTACAAAGGTGCAAAAGCAGAATGAGAATGTGAATTTGTGGAAAAATCATTACATCCTAAACAAAGAGGTAGATGAATACGGAACGGGCAAGGCTGCCATCATTGACTTTGCCATTGTCGATGAGAAGGGAGAATTTACAAACTGCATCGAGAAGGGGACAAGGTTTCAAATTAAATCCAAGGTTCATTTCTACGAGGAGATACCGGATCCTATTTTTACCTATTCCTTTAAGAATATTAAGGGAACAACGATTACCGGCACCAATACCATGTATGAGAATGCGGGAATCGGTGTTGCGAGGGCAGGCGAGGAATATGTGGCGACCTTTGAGCAGGAGATGTATTTGCAGGGAGGAGAATATCTGCTTTCTATCAGCTGCACCGGATATGATGCGAGAGGCTTCACTGCGTATCACAGACTGTACGATGTCTGCTATGTAACCGTAATCTCAGATAAGGATACAGTCGGATTTTATGATATGAATTCAAAGACCACTGTAGAAAAATGTGCGGACTGCTAGGCAGGCGATGACTTTTCCAAGGGAACAAGCAGGCGGGGTAAGAAGAATGGAGAAGGAGAAAATGGAGCAGAACAATCCGGAAACAGAAAAACAGAAGAAAGCAGATGGAGAGTATCTGACGCTCTATCAGCAAGCGGAGTCGAGGGGAAACATCATCCGCTGGTATCCCCTGCAAAGAAATTGGCGGCTGCTTCTTGTATCAGAGCCGTCAGAAGCGCTTGAGAAGGCGGTTTGTAATATGGTAGAGGAGGTTGTCGTGCGCTTGCCGGAGCAGATAGAGGATATGCAAAGCGATGGGGAGCGCTATGATGTCATTTTGCATCTTGGCATTATCGATACGGCGAGTAACGGTGGCTGGAGGCGTCGGATGGAGTGCTACCACACCCTGCTAAAAGAGGATGGAATCCTCCTTCTTGCCGTACCGAATCGTCTTGGGCTAAAATATTTTGCGGGATGCCAGGATGAGAGCTATGACACTTATTTTGTCGGCCCCGAGGGTTATAGGGAGGGGATGACGAAGCGCGCACTTAGTCGAAGCGAGTATGAGGAGGCGATAAGAGGAGGCGGCTTTGCACAGATTTCTTATTATTACCCTTATCCAGATTATCTGTTTCCCAATACCATTTACTCAAGCCGGTATCTTCCCAAGCCGGATGAGCTAATTGACAATATCCGTAACTTTGACAAGGATCGCTATGTCTTGTTTGAGGAGACAAAGGTTTATAACAGTCTGCTAAAAGAAGGTGTATTTGAAGTATTTGCAAACTCCTTTTTCCTAGAATGCAAAAAAAAATCGGGAGGGAAGACAGCGGAGGAGACAGTCTTATATTCCAAGTTTTCCATGGAGCGAGCGGAGCAGTTTCAGATTCGAACCGATATTGTCCAAAAAGCAGGAGGGGAGAGGGTCGTTCGCAAATACCCCCTAACACAGGCTGCTAAGGAGCACATTAAACGGATAGAAACAAATTATCATCGCCTGCAAAAGCTTGCAGAGGGAAGTGAGATTAGATTTTGCAAGGCAGTCCACACAAATGGTGCCGCAGAGTCACCTTGGGTGCAGGGGGAGGTGCTGCAGGAGCGCCTCCAGGTTTTGTTAGAGCGTGGACAAAAAAAGGAAGCAGAGGCTTTGATTTTGGAGTACCTTAAAAGGATGGAGCCGCTGTTTGTACCCGGTCTTTGTGACGTGGATTTGATTTTTTCCAATATTCTTATGGATGGAGACGTGTGGACGATCATTGACTATGAGTGGACGTTTGAGAAGGATCTTCCGGCGGAATGGGTACGATACAGAGCCATGCTCTATTTGTCTGTTCAGCTTCCGGGCTATGAGGTGACAGAACTCTCCCATCTGCTTGAGCTGGCAGGGATTGCCAAAGCGGATGAAAAGGGGTACTATGGATGGGAAACAGAGTTTCAGAGATATCTTAGGGGAGATAAAGTGCCGATTTCACATATGGTTGATTTGTTGGGCAATGAAGTGATACCATTTGAGGGGAAGAAGACAGAGGCAGAGCGTGAGGTAGAGCGCCGAATCAATCTTTTTGGATGGGATGCAAAAAAACTTCTGTTTCATCTGGATCGCATGGAAAAAGAGGACGGAAGGGCAATTTTGTGCGGCTGGGCATGTGCAAAGACGAGGCAAGGCAGATTCATTCCGGTTCACATTACCGTCTTTGACCAGGATGGAAATCCGGTCGGTCGGGCAGTGGAGCGCCGGACGCGTCCCGATGTGGCACAGGCACTGAGAGCAAATACGGATTTTCCGGAGTGGGGGTTTGCCATCTCCTTTGCCATGAAGGAGGAAAAACGATTTACGCTGCGCTTTTGTGCCGGAAAATGCCGACAGGATATTTTGCTAAAAGAGCTTGAAGGAAGAAAGGAATGAGAAGGGATGTACCAATCGAAGGATAGGATACAGAATATAATGCTTATGGCAGTGGATACCATAAGTATGCTGATCAGTTATTTTCTGGCAGGCTGCTTTTGGTATATGATGTATCGCGGAGTTACGTTTCAGCGAATGATGGCAGAGCTTTCCGGAGATGTGGAAACGGTCGTGCTGGCTTTTGCCATACTTGTTATTTTCTTTAACTATAACCAAAAATATATGCAGCGTGGAAAGCTCGAGGAGCTAAAGGCAGTGATTAAGATGAACCTTTTGTTTGCTGCAATTATTTCCATGATTGTATTTGCGCGGCATGAGGTTTCTCCGATGTCACGAGGAATTTCGTATATGACAGTGATGATCAATACCGTGCAGATGTATGGGATTCATCTCCTGTTAAAGCGATATCTTTTGGTGGTATATAAAAATAAGGCCTCCGTCAATCAGATGCTGCTGCTTACAACAGTCGATCGGGCGGAGAAGATTTTGCGCTCGGTAGCAAGGGAACGGGAATGGACGAAGCGTATTACCGGAATTATCATTATTGATGACAATCGAATTGGAGAAAAAATCTGTGGGATTCCGGTCGTGGCAAGCTATGATGACATGTTAGAATATGCCAGAAGACAGATTGTGGACGAGGTCTTTATCAGTGTACCTTATGATACGGGGGAGTCGCTCTACTATGTTGTTTTGGAATTTGAGAATATGGGAGCGAGGGTGCATCTGACCGTAGAGATTTTAAACCGCTTCAGCGAATTTCACGTGGCGCTTGAGAGCATGGGCGATATTCCCGTCATCACATTTTTTAATAACTCCTATGACTACAGGCAGCTGGCCTTGAAGCGTCTGATGGACATTATCGGCTCTTTGATTGGAATTGCTCTGACCCTGATTATCGGAATTTTTCTGGCGCCTGCGTTGTTGCTGGAGTCGCCCGGACCTTTGATTTTTAAGCAGAAAAGAGTGGGGAGAAACGGGCGCTATTTCTATATGTATAAATTTCGCTCGATGTACGCCGATGCGGAGGCGCGCAAGGCAGAGCTGATGAAAGACAACGAGATGGACGGCTTGATGTTTAAGATGGAAAACGATCCGAGAATCACGAAGGTAGGACGGTTTATTCGAAAGACAAGCATCGATGAATTTCCACAATTTTTTAATGTGTTAAAAGGGGATATGAGCCTTGTGGGGACAAGACCTCCTACGCTCGACGAGTTTGCACAATATAAGTCTTATCATAAGCGTCGTTTGAGTGCAAAGCCGGGAATCACGGGATTATGGCAGGTGAGTGGAAGAAACGATATTGAAAACTTTGAGGATGTTGTAAAGCTGGATTTGGAATATATCGACAACTGGTCCATTAGTCTGGATGTGAAAATTTTGCTAAAAACTGTGGGCGTTGTATTCAGCCATACCGGAAAATAAAGGAGGATTTATGGAAAATAAAAAATTCGAAGAGGAATACAGTCTGCTGGAAATTGCGAAATACAATGTCAAGCACTGGCCGATTTTGTTCGCTTGCATTCTGGTTTGTGCGCTGCTTGCGGGAGGCTACGGCTATTTTAATACCGAGCCGGAGGTTGTGTACTATCAGAATTTGAATCAGGTAAACGGAGCATACTTTGTCAGCGAATATGACGGCACCAGTATTACGGAGAGAATGTACGATGCGCAGCAGGTGGCATACAGCCATGGAACCTATGAAAAGTTTAAGGAGACAACCGGCTATACGCTAAGCTTTGAGGAATACCGCAAGATGTTTGGCTACAGCAATCTTGTTGTTACAAGCGTCTTAAATATGTTTGTCGGTTATCCCGGAACCTATGGTGACATTTCGATTGAGACAGAGGAGGAAGCCCTGCTTTTGATGCGTCAGCTGATGGATGTGCAGCTTACCATGTATGACACCTATATGGGAGAGGGAAGCATTCGGCTTTTGAGCGAGCCCTTTACCTCCAACTATACACAGGCAGCGGCAGAGACAGCCTCGACACCGAAGGATCTTTTAATGACAACGGTAAAGGGTGGGGTGGCAGGCGGCTTTCTCGGGTTGCTGATCGGTATTGTTGCGGTATCTGCAGTATACTTGATTGGCACGGTAGCCAAAACAGCAAAGGAGATTGAGGAAAAGCTGCAAGCGCCCGCCATCGCTTTTGTGGGGAAGAAGGATCGGAAGGAGGAGTTCAAAAAAGCGATTTTATTCCTTGAGAGGAAGATGGAAGCGCCGGAAATTGTCTGCTATATTCCGTTTCAGGAGAACCATGCAGATGGGGGCTATGATTTGGCAAAGGCCTTTGCTGCCATGGAGCGAAATACGCTTTATGTAAACCTTTCTCTCGATGCAAAGGGAAATGAGCACTCTCTTAGTGCGTATCTGTTTGGAGCATGCGATTTGGAGGAGATAAGGGTAGAGACGGCAGATGGGGTCGATGTGATAAGCCGCAATCTTACAAACGAGGGAGGAAAGGAACTCCTTTCTGCAAGACGGCTGGCTGATTACCTGAAAAAGACAAAGGAAAGCTATGAGAGAATCATCATCAACGCGCCGGATGTGACGAAATCCTCCGATGCTTATGGAATTGCGGCATATTGCGACAAGGTGGTGCTTGGATGTAAGCGCAGAGAGATTACGGGGACAGACCTTGCAAAAATAGGAAGTGCAATGGAAAACAATGAAATTTGCTTAAACGGAGTTATCGTGTATGGAAATTAGAAACGGACTGGTGCTCTGCCTTTGGCTGGTGATCCTCCCCTCCTTTATCGGGAGCATCTGGTGCCACTTTGCAACTATGACAGGAAACATAAAAAAGCTGTTATTTTGCTGGGTATCCGGATTTTTGACTGTCATGGCAGCGTCGCAGTTGATTTTAGTTCCCTTGACGTTGCGACGATACAGTTTCACTTCCTATCGGATGTGGGCAGCAGCAGTCTATCTTCTGCTCATCATACTGGCTGCCTTCCTTTTGTGGAGGAGACGCAGGGTGGGTAGGAGCCTTTTTGAAAGAGGGACTGCGGAAGGCCAAGTACAAAAATGGAACGTGTGGCAGATTCTGTTTTTTTGCGGGGCAGTTCTGCTCATCGTTGCTCAGGCATTTGTAGCCGCGTATTTTGAGCACATTGACGATGATGATTCACGCTTTGTCGTGTTACAAAATCTTGCGGTTGACTACGATAGCATGTATAAACAGCATCCCGTTACCGGTGATATGGTTTATTGGAATATGGGAGAGCTCAGAAAGGATATGCTGTCCCCTTGGGCAATGTTTCTCGCCCTGATCAGTCGATTAAGCGGAATTGCTCCTGCGGTGCTCTCGCACAAGTACTTACCTTTTTTTCTGATTCTGCTTTGCTACGCAGTCTACGCACTGCTTGCGCTCTATTTTTGGCCGAAGGACAGAGAAAAAGTGGGAATGTTTCTGATTTTTGTAGGAGCACTCAATCTCTTTGGATATTTTTCCACTCATACGACGCAGGCAGTGTTTCTGCTGCGTATCTGGCAGGGGAAGGCTTTTGTAGGAGCAATGCTGATTCCCGCGATGAGTTATCTGCTGTTGGAGGTTATGAGGAGAGAGAAGGAAAAACTGTGGTATGCGCTGGCAGCAGTCTGCAGTACGGCAGCGGCATTAGCCTCCGGAACAGGAATTACGCTTCTGCCGCTTTTGGTAGCAGCGTTTGGGGGAGCGGAATGGATTCACACAAGGAGGATAAAGAGGGCGGCTCTGATCTGGGTAACGGCGCTTCCATCCGTAGGATATCTGCTATGCTATCTCTTTTTCTGGAAGCTTGTAAAAATATATTATTGAGGTAAAAGATGAAAGAAGCCTTCATTTCTGTGCTTGCAAATTTCAAATCGTTTCTCGGAAGCGGCTGGCTGATGTGGGTTGTTTTTTGTGTGGCTCTGATTGGATGCTGCCTGCTGGGGAAAGAAAAGAGGAAGCTTTTTACCGTCAGCGTGATGTTATGTCTGATGATTTTAAATCCCATTACCTACCAGGTGGTGGGAGAGAAGTTTTTAAGCGGCGTATATTGGCGACTGTTTTGGACGCTTCCGATTGTGACTGCGGTGGCGGTTGTGCTGACAGAGCTTGCCGGACGATGGAAAAAAGAGTGGATGCGTTTTCTTACCGTTGGAGCTTTCTGCATCGTCATTGCGCTGCTTGGCAAAAGCGTCATAAACAGAGGAACCTATACCGTTGCGGCAAATGATTACCAGCTTCCGCAGGAGGTAATTGCCATATCGGATAGGATTCTTCAGGAGACAGAGGGAGAGACGGTGCGGGTGCTGATGCCGGATGCGCTGGTATGCTATGTCAGACAGTACACCACGAAAATAACACTGGCATATGGCAGGGATATCTGGGGCTTTATCGCTCCGCCGGAGGCCTGGGAGCAGGAGCTTTATCAGCTTGCGCATGACGAGAACATTGACTATGGCAGACTTTGTGAGACTGCGTTGCGCTATGGGTGTCGGTTTGCTGTGTTTGATACGGAGGCAGCAGAACTGCCAAGAGATATGGAAAGGCAGGGATATACCTATGTGGGCGCAGTAGAGCAATATCGGATTTATGCATTGGATTACACGGCTATTTGTGCCGTAGGCGTGATAAAGTAGCTTTTATCGCAGAGCCGAATCTGATATTCGGCTCGCGGTTCCTTTGACGAGGAAGCGTCTGCGGAATGGAGAGTAATATGAACCGGATGTTAAAAAAAGTGACGGATATCAAACAAAATAGAGAAGCTCTTGCGCTGCTTGGTACAACCTGCTTTTGCACCTATTATGGAATTATGGGAATGCTAAAGGCATTTGGATATGTCAGCTATGAGCCGTTTTATCAGCTTGCATTTGTGCTTGCACTTGCTTTTCTTGCGGTTAAGGTGCTGACAACACGATACACGATGCGCGAATTTTTGATTTTGTATCTGCTTCTTGCCGCCAGTGTATATTATTGGATACGGGTAGGGGAGAAGAATGTGCTGTTGATTACACTAACGCTGTGGGGAATGAAAAATGTAGATTTGCGAGGCTTGATTCGCTCCACAATCGGTCTGCGCTTCTTTGGAACAGCGTTGATGATTCTGCTCTCCTGCATCGGAATTTTTGACATACAAAAAAGTGTGGATACGGCTACGGATTTTTCGGCTCGCACGGTATATGCGCTGGGCTATGAAAAGACAAATACGACTTTTTACGCAATCTTTTTGCTGATGGTGCTTTTTTTGTATCTTCATTATGAGAGGCTGAACCTGTGGCATTTTTTTGCTACCTCCGCAATCTGCTATGTGGCGTTTCGTGTCACCTTCTGCCGGACGGGAATGATTGTCTTTTTTGGAATGTGGGGCTTGATTTTACTGGATAAAATATGGAGAAAGAAAACCTACTACAAGCTTTTTTGCTTTCAGGCACCATTTTTTTGGGCGGCCAGCCTGATTGCCACCATATTTTATCAAAGGTCGAATCCCCTATGGTTCCAGTTAAACCGCATCTTCAATGGACGCATCGAAATTACGAATAATTATTACAAGGCGTACGGAATCACACTCCTTGCCAAGCCGGCTCAGATTTTTTGGGATATGGGCGCATCAACGGTAGATAATATGTATATGTACCTGTTTGTTTGCTGCGGTGCGCTGCTTGGGCTTGGGGTAGTTGCCGTCGTAACGTGGGCGCAGTGGAAATTATACCGGCAGAGGAAAACGACGGAGATTTTGTTTTTAACCGTCTTTCTGGTTTATGCAATCTTGGAACAGTCACCGTTTAATCCGGTGTTAAATCCGTTTCTTTTGGTGGTTGGAAACTTGATTTATCAAAATTTTAGAGTAGGAGAGAATGAATTTGGGGGCAAAACAGAAATTGCGCATCCTGCAAGTGCATAATGGATATCAGATTCCGGGTGGAGAAGATGTTGTGGTGGCAAATGAAAAACGGCTGTTAAAAATGCATGGTCATGAGGTGTTTTCCTATTCCAGAAACAATTCGGAATTAAATGAGATGGGAGTCCTGCGTAAGCTCATGCTGCCGTTTACCGCAATCTATTCGTTTCAGACCTATCGCGAAGTGAAAAAAATAATCAAAGACAAAAACATTGATGTGGTGCATGTTCATAACACCTTGATGATGGTAAGTCCCTCTGTCTTTTATGCGGCGTTTCATACCCGGGTACCGGTTGTACAGACGCTGCATAACTTTCGGATGCTCTGTCCGGCCGGCTCTTTTTTTCGAGGAGATCGTGTCTGCGAGGAGTGTGCGAACGAGGGCTTGCTTTGCTCCCTAAAATATGCGTGCTACCGGGGAAGCCGGGTGCAGACGGCAGTCAGTGCCGCGATTCTGAAAATTCATCGCATGCTTGGCACCTATCGCAGGGTAAATTTTATTTGCTTAACAGAATTTAACCGCCAAAAATTAAGTCACTTAAACCGGGGCAAGAGAATGGTTGTGGATATGAGCAAGGTATTTATCAAACCGAATTTTACGTTTCAGGACAAAGGCGAGGTTGCAAGCGGCGGAGAGCTGGATTATTTTTTGTTTGTGGGACGTGTGGAAGCGCTCAAGGGGATTGATGTTGTCATCAAGGCATTTGAGAAGCTGCCGGATCAGAAGCTCGTTGTGGCAGGCGACGGGCCGTTGATGGGGCAGATGCAGCAGTATATTAGGGAGCATCAGATGCACAACGTAGAGTTCGCAGGATATTTAAGCAAAGCAGAGCTGCAGGAGAAATACAGCAGGGCACGAGCCGTGATTATGTCGTCGCAGTGTTATGAGGCATTTGCAATGACGATTGCCGAGGCGTATTCCTACGGAGTTCCGGTAATTGCGGGAGATATCGGAAATCTGCGCAACATGGTCGAAGAGCATGTTACGGGGCTGCGGTTTTGCTACGATTCGCCGGAGGATCTGGTGCAGACG
>JAQXLR010000026.1 GCA_029012225.1 Clostridiales bacterium | reverse complement strand
GTATCATTGGAAATACAATCATGGAGAGGGCTTGGAAAAGGAATGAAAACATTTCATGAATTATATCTGGAGATTTTAAAGCAGGAGGCAAAAGGCGGCAGAAATCTGATTGAGGAATACGATCCCTATCATATGGACTGTCTGCTGCATCCCGAAAAATATGCACCGGTTATTCAGCAGGAAGCCTGTACGGACTGTGGGGAGGATTGCGCCTGCGAGGCGAGCTGTGTGTTTGATGCCATCACAGAGCGCGACGGAAAGATTCTTATTGATCCGGAAAAATGCACGGGCTGCGGTGTCTGTGTGGACGCCTGCAAGCTACAGCGGTTAGCAGAAAACAAAGACGTGCTTCCCGTGTTAAAAGCGTTGCGTGAGAAAAAGCAGGATATCTATGTCTTGATTGCGCCGGCCTTTACCGGTCAGTTTGGGAAAGAGGCAACGCCCGGAAGACTGCGCAGTGCATTTAAGGAACTGGGGTTTCGCGGGATGGTCGAGGTCGCGGTATTTGCCGATATCCTAACGCTAAAGGAGGCACTGGAATTTGACCGCCATGTGGTAGATGCATCAAACTTTCAGCTGACGAGCTGCTGCTGTCCGGTGTGGATTGCCATGATACGAAATTATTTTAAGGAGCTTGTTCCACATGTGCCGGGAGCCGTTTCTCCGATGATTGCAGCAGGACGTGTCGTAAAAAAAATACACCCTGAGGCGATGACCGTGTTTGTTGGCCCTTGCATGGCGAAGAAAAAGGAGGCAAGAGAGCCGGATATTGCGGATGCCATCGATTATGTGCTGACCTTTCAAGAGGTACACGATATTTTTGAGGCAGCCGAAATCTCGCTTGCGGGAATCGAGGAGGACGAGAAGGAACACTCGTCCAGAGGGGGAAGAATCTATGCAAGAACCGGAGGCGTCAGTGAGGCGGTGCGTACGACGGTGGTACAGCTTCATCCTGAGCGCAGCATTATGGTGCAGGCAGAGCAGGCAGACGGTGTTCCGGCATGTCGTGAATTGGTGGAGCGCATTCGAAGGGGAGAGGCAAGCGGAAACTTTTTTGAGGGAATGGCTTGCGTCGGTGGCTGTGTCGGCGGGCCGAAGGTAATGATTGGTAAGGAGGAAGGCAAGGAAGAGGTCGATCGGTATGCAGACCGGGCGAAGTACCGGACGCCCTTGGAGAACCCTTACGTCATGGAGCTGCTTGCCCGTTTGGGCTTTGGGTCTGTCGAGGAATTTTTGGAAAAGAGTGAGCTTTTGACAAGAGACTTTACCGCATGAGCCTCACCTAAGCACTGCCTAAGCAGTACGTATGCAAGGCTTAGGTGGGTATATACGGTGTTAGGTGGGACAGAAAGAAAAGGAAGGAAGGGAAGATACGGCTATGCTTCCGGAGGATTTTTTAAATAGAATGAAAACACTGCTTGGAGAGGAGTATCCGCTCTTTTTGGAGGGTTACCAGAGAGAATACAGACCGTCTCTTAGGCTCAATCGGCAAAAGGAAGGGATAGTGCGTTTTTTGGCGCAGTCTCCCTTCTCCCTTTCGCCTGTTCCATGGTGCAAGGATGGCTTTTATTATGAAAAGGAGGATGCACCGGGGAGGCATCCCTTTCATGAGGCAGGTGTATATTACATACAGGAGGCAAGCGCAATGGCTCCCGCAGAATATCTTTTGGAGGATATGACAGACCCGGGAGGCGAGCGGATTTTAGACCTATGCGCAGCTCCGGGAGGGAAAAGCACCCAGCTTGCGTCCGGGCTGCGGGGGAGAGGACTTCTTGTCTGCAATGAGATTCATCCTGCAAGGGCAAAGATTCTTTCCGAAAATATAGAGAGAATGGGAATCCAAAATGCGATGGTGTTCAATGAAACGCCTACGCATCTTGCAAAGACCTTTCCGGAATACTTCACCAGAATTTTGGTGGATGCCCCCTGCTCGGGGGAGGGGATGTTTCGAAAAAATGCAGACGCCTGTGAAGAATGGAGTCTTGCCAATGTAGCGTTGTGTAAGAAGCGGCAGGCTGAAATTTTGGATGCTGCGGCGGCTATGCTGCTTCCCGGAGGAAGACTGGTGTATTCCACCTGCACCTTTTCCCCGGAGGAAAATGAGGGAAGCGTCAGCAGCTTTTTAAAGCGCCATCCCGATTTTTCGATTGCAAAGGTGCCAAAAGCAGACGGAATGGAGAGCGGAATCCCTTCCTGGATAGAGAATGGAGCAGAGCAGCTTTGTGATACAATCCGTCTGTGGCCGCATAAGCTTTCGGGAGAGGGACATTATCTTGCAGTCTTAAAAAAAGACGGAAGGTTACCTGCGTATGAGCCACAAAATCAGAAAAACTCCGACAAAAGAGAGTCCTGTCCGCAATTTCTGGAATTTGCAAGAGATACGTTAAAAACAGAGCTCTCCGGGAGAGCGCTTTGGTTTGGAGAGCAGCTTTATCTAAGGCCGGAGGAGATGCCCTCCGTAAATGGTCTAAAGGTGCTGCGTCCCGGCCTGCATCTTGGAACGGCAAAAAAGAATCGGTTTGTCCCCTCGCATGCGCTGGCGCTGGCTCTCTCCCCCGCTAAGGTAAAGCGTTTTGTCGATTTTTCTTTGGACAGCCGTGAAATTTATGCATACCTGAATGGAGAGACTTTTGCCTATGAAGGCGAGAAGGGCTGGTATCTGATTGCCGTGGAGGGCTATGCCATTGGATGGGGCAAGCTGGCAGGAGGCACGATGAAGAATCACTACCCGAAAGGATTGAGAAAAAATTTATGGAAGAAATAAGGATGCTTGGGTTGCTTTTTGTATTCTATAGTCTTCCTCTCGTATTGCTGCTTGCGGTAGTGGCAAAAAACGGATGGAAGAAATATTATGTTGCGGCAAAGACGGCTTGCAGTCTTTCCTTTTTGCTTTTACTTCTTGCCACAGCGTTGCTTTCCGACCAGATTCACCTGTTTTTCCTCCTGCTTCCCGCTTTTTTCTGCTGTTTTATGGGAGATATTTTGTTGGGATTTTATAACAGAGGGAGAAAAAGGATTTACTTTTTAGCCGGACTTGCTGTATTTTTGGCGGGGCATATCTGCTTTGTGCGTTGGTTGTGTTATAAGCAGGAGGCAAAATGGGTGGATTTTTTGTTTCCGACGGCAGCGGTAGCCATTGCGTTTGGCCTTACTGCGCTAAAGAAGATTCATACAGGAAGGCTTAGACCGTTTATTTTGATTTATGCATTTTTTGTGGCTCTCTTTTTTTCCAAGGCGATGCACATTCGGATGTCCGAGCCGACGATGCAAAACAGTATGATTGCCGTCGGTGCAACCTTGTTTTTGGTGTCGGATCTCTCGATTTTATTCTTGTATTTTTATAAGAAGCGCGGGGTGGGAATCCATATTTTTAATCTGGTTACATACTATTTTGCAATGTTTCTTATGGCGACGAATTTACTGTTTCCGTAAGCGGGAGGGATTGTAAAACTGCAAGAAAGTAGGTAGGAGCAGCAGGCAGATGGAAAAATCAAATTCAGACGTATAATCTGAGGATAAGAGCTCCATACTATGGTTGAAAAGACGATAGAAAATGGAGGGGAAACATGGTATCAGAAAAAGAGTTATCAGCCTTAAATGACTTGTTGACAGAGGAGGAGCTTTTGATAAAAAAATTTCAAATGCTCGCAGAGCATACAGAGGATGAGGAAATCAGCGCAAAGTTTAAAGAGATTTCCAATAAGCATCAAGGACATTTCAACGCATTGTATGCACAGCTTAGCTAAAAGAAGG
This sequence comes from Clostridiales bacterium, assembly GCA_029012225.1. GTDB lineage: Bacteria > Bacillota > Clostridia > Lachnospirales > Lachnospiraceae > Roseburia. The sequence goes on along the minus strand of JAQXLR010000026.1, from coordinate 988 downwards.
GCGGGGTGATTAAGATGACAAAACAGATTTATACGGACAAGGAAATTTTGGCAGATGCACTGACTGCGGAAAAGACAGCAACCAATAATTACAACACCTTTGCAAACGAATGTGTGCATGATGGGGTAAGAGATGCGATTCTTCATTGTTTAGAGCAGGAGCACATGATTCAGGAGGATGTATTTTCGATGATGCATCAGCGCGGCTACTATCCGACACCGGATGCGGACGGAAGCAAGGTGGCGCAGGCAAAGCAGAAATTTTCCCAGTGTGTGAAAACCGTATAGAAACAGAATTTTTTATTCTGTGTAAGAGACCGGGCCATAAAAGGTGGAAACCACCTTTTATGGCCCGGTCTCTTACACTTTATATGCAGAGCAAGATGTTTTAAAAACTATTTTGTTGCAGCTTTTATGGAAGCTTTGGGTTATGGGAATTGTCATCATCTATCTTACAAATAATGCCGCAAATCAGCTTGGTCAAAAAAGCCATATACGGTATAATAATGCGTCTGGTAAATGATTTTATCTGTAGGGTCAGATTTCCATGCTACATTGGAACTCTCGTCAGAAGTGAATAAAACAAACATTTTTCCTGCAGGACGATTTGTATGATGCTCCTTTACCTGAAGCCACTGCATGATGCTATCCACTTGAAAATGGTTTTCTTCTATATTGCATACCCACATTTCCAAAGACCCATTACTCAGTTCTGTCATTACGTTTCCGGACCAAAAAGTTGCATATCCATTCTCATATCCTTCATGGACTAAAAAATCTGCAATCTCTGGTAATCCATCATAATATAAGGATAAATTTTTCTGAGTTGTAAAATGATAATTATTTGTTATCCATAGGCTACTAAGCATAAGTATAATCAGAAAAAGACTTTTTGTGATTTGCCTTTTATACATGCTTACAAAAATTGCAACTACAGGAATTGTCAATACAGAAACGGGTACCACATATCTGGGAACCGTATTCCAATG
>JAQXLR010000025.1 GCA_029012225.1 Clostridiales bacterium | reverse complement strand
GAGACGATTCAATATAAGGCAAAGGATTTGATGGAGCAGGCGCAGCAGATACAGGAGCTGAGCAACTCCACCAACACGATGCTAATCTGGATTGCCGGAATTTCTCTCATTGTCGGGGGAATCGGAGTGATGAATATTATGCTTGTATCTGTTACGGAGCGTACGCAGGAGATTGGGTTAAAAAAGGCGATAGGCGCAAGAAAGACAAGGATTTTAGGCCAGTTTCTAACGGAGGCAGTCGTGCTGACGAGCCTTGGAGGACTGGTTGGAGTTGCGGTCGGCATTATATTGGCACAGGTAATATCCTATCTGAATACCATTCCGGTGGCAATCAGTATTCCGGCAGCGGTGGGAGCGGTGGCGTTTTCTATGATGATTGGAATCGTATTTGGAATGCTTCCCTCCTATAAGGCGGCAAATCTAAATCCAATCGAGGCGTTGCGGCGTGAATAAGGAGACAAAAGATGGAGCGGATTGTGATGGTTGCGGGAGGCGTAGAGACGCTGGAATATTTTGCAAGAGAAATGGAAAAGCATTTTAAGGAGCAGGGATATGCAGTGTTTTTCTTTGATTTAAGGCAGGAGGAAAAGAGTGCAAAAAAGCTTCGTAAATTTTTAAAGCCGCGCAAGACGGCTCTGATTACCTTTAATTTTCAGGGCTTGGAAAAGGAAGCGGGTGTGTATAAGGAGGGGGTCGGCTATATATGGGATACCTATCAGATTCCTTGCTATAACATTGTGGCAGACCATCCGTACTTTTACCATGAGAGATTGGCAGACCTGCCAAAAAAATATTATCATATCAGCATTGACAGGAGACATCAGGAATATTTTCGTCAATTTTATCCGGAATACACAGACAGAGGCTTTTTGCCTCTGGCGGGCAGCCGGTATGAGGGAGAAGATGAGGAGGGAAGGTCTGCTGCTGATGTACTTTTTACGGGCAATTATACGGAATTGCCCTTTTTTGAGCCCTATATTCATTGGATTAATGATGAGTATGCAGCCTTTTACCAAGGAATTATCGATGCACTGTTAAAGAGTCCGCATCGAACCGTAGAGGAGGTTGCGTTGGAGCATTGCCATCGGGAGATGGGGGAAAATACGGCAGAGGATTTGCGAATTGCAATGAGCAAGATGATCTTCATCGATATGTATGTGCGAAATTACTGGCGGGGGGAGGTTGTAAGGACGCTGGTAGATGCGGGCATACCGGTTGAGGTTGTGGGAAAGGGCTGGGAGAAGCTTGCCTGTGCTCATCCGGAAAACCTGATTTTGCATCCGCAGACGGATTCCGGGTCTTGCTTAAACATGCTTTCACGGGCAAAGCTGTCCTTAAATGTGATGCCTTGGTTTAAGGATGGAGCGCACGATAGGGTATTTAACTCGATTGTAAACGGTGCGGTATGTATATCGGACGGAAGCAAATATCTGTGCGAGGAGCTTAGGGAGGGAGAGGGCATCTGCTATTATCGTTTGGAGCAATTAGAGGCCTTGCCCCAAATGGTACGCCGACTGCTTGCGGACTCCGAGCAGCGCAGCCGTATCGTGCATGCGGGGAGGACGAAAATAGAGGAAAGACATCTATGGAGGCATCGTGCAAGGACGCTGCTTACGTGGATTTGGGAGGATGAAGGCGGGCATGCATAATTTCTTGCATTTCCGCCTTAGGCATCGTATAATGTGCTTAAAAAGCAGTTGTATCAAGAATGACGGAAGAATGGAGGCAATATAAGGCAAGCATGATTGACTTAAAATTTTTGAGGGAAAATCCGGATATCGTAAAACAAAACATATCCAATAAGTTTCAGGAGCATAAGCTTCCGCTTGTGGACGAGGTCATAGAGTTGGATGCCTGTGCGAGAAAGACGCAGCAGGAGGCAGACGAGCTGCGTGCGAGAAGGAATCAGCTTTCCAAGCAGATTGGAGGCCTGATGAAGGAAGGGAAAAAGGATGAGGCCGAGCAGGTAAAGGCACAGGTTGCAGAAGGCGCGGCACGCTTGGCGGAGCTTGAGGAGAATGAGAGAGCGCTTCAGGAGAAGATTACGAGGATTATGATGACAATTCCAAATATCATTGACCCCTCTGTACCTATCGGAAAGGATGACTCCTGTAATGTCGAGATTGAAAAATTTGGCGAGCCCTTCGTTCCTGATTTTGAGATTCCATATCATACCGAGATGATGGAGCAGTTTGACGGCATTGATTTGGAGGCGGCAGGAAAGGTGGCGGGAAACGGCTTCTATTATTTGATGGGAGAGATTGCAAGATTGCATTCAGCCATTATTTCCTACGCAAGAGATTTTATGATTGACCGCGGCTTTACCTATGTGATTCCTCCGTTTATGATTCGAAGCAATGTAGTTACGGGGGTTATGAGCTTTGAGGAGATGGATGCCATGATGTACAAAATCGAGGGAGAGGATTTGTACCTGATTGGAACCTCTGAGCACTCGATGATTGGCAAATTCATTGACACCATTCATGATGAGAGCAAGCTCCCCTATACTTTAACCTCCTATTCTCCATGCTTTCGCAAGGAAAAGGGGGCGCACGGCATAGAGGAGCGGGGAGTTTACCGAATCCACCAGTTTGAGAAGCA
>JAQXLR010000024.1 GCA_029012225.1 Clostridiales bacterium | reverse complement strand
ATCTGAGCAGCACCGGTAATCATGTTCTTAACGTAGTCAGCATGTCCCGGGCAATCAACGTGTGCGTAGTGTCTCTTCTCTGTCTCATACTCAACGTGAGCAGTAGAAATTGTAATACCACGCTCTCTCTCTTCCGGAGCCTTGTCGATGTTCTCGAAATCTGTAGCAGTATTACCTGCAACTCTCTCAGCCAAAACCTTTGTGATGGCTGCGGTCAAAGTTGTTTTACCATGGTCAACGTGTCCAATGGTACCAATATTACAATGTGGTTTTGTTCTTTCAAACTTAGCTTTTGCCATTTTGAATATCCTCCTTAAAATGATGCCCCTTCTGAGGCTTTTGTCTTTTTACAACTCACTTACCTCTGATTATATAAAATAATCAGGACTTTTTCAAGCTATTTCTTGCCGTATTTCCCACAAAATATGGGAAATACGGTTGAATTTTTCTTTACTTGGATTTGTCTGCAAGGACTTTTTCCTGTACATTCTTCGGCACCTGCTCATATTTCTCAAAGAACATAGAATAGTTGCCGCGTCCCTGTGTCTTGGAACGTAAGTCTGTGGAATATCCAAACATCTCGGCAAGCGGCACAAACGCCCTTACAATCTTGCCTCCTCCGATGTCGTCCATACCCTCGATACGTCCGCGGCGGGAATTGATATCACCGATAACATCTCCCATATACTCCTCCGGCATGGTAACCTCTACCTTCATAATCGGCTCAACCAATACCGGGTTTGCCTTCTGCATCGCCTCTTTAAATGCCATAGAACCCGCAATGTGGAATGCCATCTCAGAGGAATCGACTTCATGGTAGGAGCCATCATATACGTTGGCGTAAACACCAAGTACCGGGAATCCTCCCAAAATTCCTGCTTTGGCAGCTTCCTCAATACCTGCTCCGACTGCCGGAATATATTCCTTTGGAATTGCACCGCCGACAACAGAAGACTCAAACTTAAAGGTCTCCTCGCCGTTGGCATCCATCGGCTCAAACTTAACCTTACAGTGTCCATACTGTCCACGTCCACCGGACTGCTTCGCATACTTATACTCTACATCAACCGGCTTTGTAAACGTCTCCTTATAAGCAACCTGCGGAGCTCCGACATTTGCCTCCACCTTAAATTCACGAAGCAAACGGTCAACAATAATCTCCAAATGCAGCTCACCCATACCTGCAATGATGGTCTGTCCGGTCTCCTGATCGGTATGCGCACGGAAGGTAGGATCTTCCTCTGCAAGCTTCGCGAGCGCTTCACCCATCTTGCCCTGTCCTGCCTTGGTCTTTGGCTCAATCGCAAGCTCGATAACCGGCTCCGGGAACTCCATAGACTCTAAAATAACAGGGTTCTGCTCATCACAGATGGTATCTCCGGTAGAAGTAAATTTAAAGCCTACCGCAGCTGCGATATCTCCTGCATAGACCTTATCCAGCTCCGCTCTCTTATTTGCATGCATCTGCAAAATACGACCTACACGCTCTTTCTTATCCTTTGTCGCATTCAAAACATACGAGCCGGAGTTGATGGTACCGGAGTACACTCGAAAGAATGCCAGTTTACCGACAAACGGGTCTGCCATAATCTTAAATGCCAAAGCGGCAAACGGCTCTTCATCGGAAGAATGTCTCTCGACCTCATTTCCTTCCATATCGACACCCTTAATTGCAGGTACGTCCACCGGAGATGGCATATACTCAACAACCGCATCCAAAAGCTTCTGAACACCCTTGTTTCTGTATGCAGTGCCACAGCAAACCGGAATTGCGCGACATTCACTGGTTGCACGCCTTAATACTTTCTTCATCTCTTCGACAGACGGCTCTTCCCCTTCCAGATACATCATCATCAGATCATCATCCAACTCACAGATCTTCTCGATGAGCTCTCCACGGTAAAGCTCTGCCTCATCCTGCATATCACCCAAATCATCTGTAACGGTAATATCCTCACCCTTTTCATCATTGTAGATGTATGCCTTCATTTCAAACAAGTCGATGATTCCTTTAAAATCATCTTCTTTTCCGATTGGCAGCTGAATGCAGATCGCATTTTTGCCCAATCGGCTGCGAATTTGATCTACAGCTCCGTAAAAATTCGCACCCAAGATATCCATCTTGTTGATAAATGCCATTCTTGGTACGCCGTAAGTGTCAGCCTGACGCCATACGTTCTCTGACTGAGGCTCTACGCCACCCTTTGCGCAAAAGACGCCTACCGCGCCATCAAGCACGCGAAGTGAACGCTCTACCTCTACGGTAAAGTCAACGTGTCCCGGAGTATCAATAATATTAATACGATGCTCTAACGCACCCGCTTTCGGCTTTGCAAACTCCTCCAGCGTCCAATGACAAGTTGTAGCGGCTGACGTAATTGTGATCCCTCGCTCCTGCTCCTGTTCCATCCAGTCCATGGTGGCAGTTCCTTCATGGGTATCACCAATCTTGTGATTTACACCGGTATAATAAAGAATACGCTCTGTCGTGGTTGTTTTCCCTGCATCAATATGAGCCATAATACCGATGTTCCTGGTTCTCTCTAATGGATATTGTCTTCCAGCCAAGGTATTTCCTCCCTAAATTAAAAGCAATAGCGAGCAAACGCCCAGGCTTCGCGGTATTCCCCCATTTCTTGATCTTAGAAACGGTAATGTGCGAAAGCCTTGTTTGCCTCTGCCATTTTGTGCATGTCTTCTTTTTTCTTCACGGATGCACCTGTATTATTTGATGCATCAAGAATCTCGTTCGCAAGACGCTCTTCCATGGTCTTCTCGCCTCTCTTACGAGAATAAGCTGTCAACCAACGAAGCGCTAACGCCTGACGGCGATCCGGTCTTACCTCAATCGGCACCTGATAGGTTGCACCACCGATACGTCTCGCCTTTACCTCAAGAAGCGGCATAACATTATTCATGGCCTCTTCAAATACCTCAAGAGCAGGCTTCTCCGCTTTCTCCTCTACTCTTTTGAACGCTCCGTATACAATCTTTTGTGCGACACCCTTCTTACCATCCAACATAATGTTGTTGATAAGCTTAGTAACCACTTTGTTGTTGTACATCGGATCTGCTAATACATCTCTTTTTTGAGTATGTCCTTTACGTGGCACGATTCTTCCCTCCTTAATCATAATTTACTATACAGCATGCTGCTGCATTCCCGACTCTTATCTTCCAAGCCGGCAGACTTCATTTCGATTAATTCAACGGTACTCACAATGTGTAGCCTTAGTGCTCGTGCAAAAGTATATCGCAATGTGATAATAATCCCAACACCAAACCTTTTGCTCATGCTACCGGAAAAATGCCGCTCCGGTAATACACGTCGTGATACTATTGGTTCGTCTAAACGGCAATCCGACTATTTCGCTGCCTTCGGTCTCTTAGCGCCGTATTTCGAGCGAGCCTGTTTTCTGTTGGCAACACCTGCAGTATCAAGCTTACCACGGATAATGTGATATCTTGTACCAGGCAGATCCTTTACACGACCACCACGGATCAGAACAACGCTGTGCTCCTGTAAGTTGTGTCCTTCGCCCGGAATATAGCCTGTTACTTCGATTCCGTTTGAAAGGCGTACTCTGGCGATCTTTCTAAGAGCTGAGTTAGGCTTTTTCGGAGTAGCTGTCTTAACAGCAGTACACACACCTCTCTTCTGTGGAGAAGCTGCATCTGTCGGCCTTTTGTGAATCGAGTTGTAGCCCTTCTGAAGCGCAGGTGCTGTAGACTTCTTAGCAGATGTCTGACGTCCTTTTCTTACTAACTGGTTAAATGTTGGCATTATTTTTCACCTCCTGTTTCATTTATAAATTTTTGCATCACGCATAGCGCACCTATTTATGCACGCTGAATTATTATACAAATCCCTTTCTCATTTGTCAATACTTTTCTTGTTGTCTTAAACTCCATTTTTCATTTTATCGCAAAGGGCTTCCGATGAAAAAACAAAGCCGGCACGCCTGCCCCCACTCGCATTCCCCTTGAGATTGCGGGACTGAAATAAAATTGCGGAACTGAAATACCTTGTATGCCGGGCATAGCTGTAAAGCAGCACTCTCCCCACATGCAAATACGCACCTATGGTGTCTTCCATAGATGCGTATGTCTTCTTATTCTTCTTCGGAAATATCCTCTATGCTATATTCCTCGTTCGCTTCTGTCTCGGTCTGCAAATCCTCAAAATCATCAAAATCGTCATACCGAATATCCTCTGTTTCTACGATATCGGAATCCAGCTTAATATTGCGGTATCTCTTCATTCCTGTTCCCGCAGGAATCAGCTTACCGATAATGACATTTTCCTTCATACCAATCAGCGGATCCACCTTGCCCTTGATTGCAGCTTCCGTGAGAACCTTGGTTGTCTCCTGGAAGGAGGCTGCAGATAAGAAGGAGTTGGTCGCCAAGGATGCCTTCGTGATTCCAAGCAGCACCTGCTTGCCATCTGCCGGCTCTTTCCCCTCTCGCTCCAAAAGCTCATTTGTGTCCTCATAATACAATGCGTCTACCAGCGTTCCGGGAAGCATATCGGAGTCACCATTGCTCTCAATACGAACCTTTTGCAGCATTTGACGTACAATCACTTCAATGTGCTTATCACTGATTTCTACACCCTGCAGACGATACACACGCTGTACCTCACGCAGCATATAATCCTGAACAGCACGTACTCCCTTGATTTTCAGGATATCATGCGGATTTATCGAGCCTTCTGTCAGTTCATCTCCCGCTTCCAGCACTGCTCCATCCGTTACCTTAATTCTGGAGCCATAAGGAATCAGATAGGTCTTTGTCTCTCCCGTCTCATTGTTGGTAACGACAACCTCACGCTTCTTCTTTGTGTCCTTAATCGTTGCAACACCGCCAAATTCCGTGATGATCGCAAGTCCCTTTGGCTTTCTTGCCTCAAAAATTTCCTCAACACGGGGAAGACCCTGTGTAATGTCACTTCCGGCAACACCACCTGTATGGAAGGTACGCATGGTCAGCTGTGTTCCCGGCTCACCGATGGACTGCGCTGCAATGATACCGATTGCCTCTCCGACCTGTACCGCCTGCCCGGTCGCCATGTTGGCACCATAGCACTTTGCGCACACACCCATGTGCGAACGGCAGGATAAGACCGTACGGATTTTTACTTTATCAATTGGCTTTCCTTCCTCATCCACTCCCTTGCTCATGACAAGAGCAGCACGTCTTGGTGTAATCATGTGATTTGCCTCTACCAAAACATTGCCTTCTGCATCGTAAATGGTATTACAGGAGAATCTTCCCGTAATACGCTCCTGAAGATTTTCAATCTCCTCTTTTCCATCCATAAATGCGGATACCCACATTCCGGGAATTTCCCTGCCCGTTCCTTCGCAGCAGTCAGATTCACGTACGATCATGTGCTGAGAAACGTCTACCATTCGTCTCGTAAGGTAACCGGAGTCGGCTGTACGAAGCGCCGTATCGGACATACCCTTTCGTGCACCATGCGCCGACATAAAGTACTCCAATACGTCCAGACCATCACGGAAGTTTGACTTGATTGGCAGCTCGATTGTTCTACCGGTTGTATCTGCCATCAAACCACGCATACCTGCAAGCTGTTTGATCTGCTTATCAGAACCACGGGCTCCGGAATCCGCCATCATAAAGATGTTGTTATATTTATCGAGTCCCTCCAGAAGAACTCTTGTGAGCTCCTCATCCGTCTCCTTCCATGTCTCAATGACTTCTTTATAGCGCTCTTCCTCTGTAATAAGACCACGCTTGTATTGCTTTGTGATTCTGTCTACCGTATCCTGCGCTTCCTCAATCATCTGCGGCTTTTGCGGCGGTACGGTCATATCGGAAATGGATACCGTCATGGCCGCTCTCGTAGAATACTTATAGCCCATAGCCTTTACCGCATCCAGCACCTCTGCCGTCTTGGTTGCACCATGAATTGTGATGACCTTCTCGAGAATCTGCTTATTTTGTTTCTTCGCCACCAGAAAATCTACTTCCAGCTTTAATTCATTGCCCGGAATACTTCTGTCCACAAATCCCAAATCCTGAGGAATGATTTCATTAAAAATAAAGCGTCCCAGCGTAGATTCGATTATGTCCGTAAGCACCGTTCCATCCGCCATCTTTTTGGTCATGCGCACTTTAATCCGGGAATGTAGCGTTACAACACCATTTTCATAGGCAAGGATTGCCTCGTTTACGTTCTTAAAGAACTTGCCTTCTCCCTTTGCTCCCGGCCTCTCCTGTGTCAGATAATAGATGCCGAGCACCATATCCTGAGAAGGAACCGCAACCAGACCACCATCCGATGGCTTTAACAGGTTGTTCGGGGACAGCAGCATAAACCGGCACTCTGCCTGCGCTTCTACAGAAAGCGGCAGGTGAACCGCCATCTGGTCTCCGTCAAAGTCTGCATTGAATGCAGTACACACAAGCGGATGCAGCTTGATTGCCTTACCCTCTACCAAAATCGGCTCAAAGGCCTGAATGCCCAAACGATGCAATGTAGGAGCACGGTTTAGCATAACCGGATGCTCTTTGATGACATCCTCTAAAACATCCCACACCTCCGTCTGCAAGCGCTCTACCATCTTCTTTGCGCTCTTAATATTGTGTGCGGAGCCGTTCGCAACAAGCTCCTTCATCACAAAAGGCTTAAACAGCTCAATCGCCATCTCTTTTGGGAGTCCGCATTGATAAATCTTTAATTTGGGCTCTACACAGATAACAGAACGTCCGGAATAGTCTACTCGCTTTCCAAGCAAGTTCTGACGGAAACGTCCGGACTTTCCTTTTAGCATATCCGACAGAGATTTTAATGCACGGTTTCCCGGCCCTGTCACAGGACGCCCTCTGCGCCCATTATCAATCAAAGCATCCACCGCCTCCTGCAGCATACGCTTCTCATTACGCACAATGATATCCGGCGCTCCCAGCTCCAAAAGTCTCCTTAGACGATTGTTACGATTAATAATTCGTCTGTACAAATCATTTAAATCAGAGGTCGCAAACCGTCCACCGTCAAGCTGTACCATCGGACGCAAATCCGGCGGAATCACCGGAATCACGGACATAATCATCCATTCCGGGCTATTGCCGGACTCACGAAATGCCTCTACAACCTCCAGCCTCTTAATAATTCTCGCGCGCTTCTGTCCGGTAGCCTCTGCCAGCTCTGCCTGCAGCTCTGCAGAATCCTTTTCCAGGTCAATCGCATGAAGCAGCTCCTGAATCGCCTCTGCTCCCATTCCCACGCGAAATGCATTGCCATATTGCTCTCTTGCTTCCTGATACTCATTCTCTGACAATACCTGCTTACGCTGCAATGCCGTATTGCCTGCATCCAACACAATATAAGAAGCAAAATATAATACCTTTTCAAGCGTTCTTGGTGATAAATCGAGAATCAGTCCCATGCGGGACGGTATCCCTTTAAAGTACCAGATGTGCGATACGGGAGCGGCAAGCTCAATGTGCCCCATACGCTCTCTTCGAACACTCGCCTTTGTAATCTCAACACCGCAGCGGTCGCAGACTACACCCTTATAGCGAATTTTCTTATATTTGCCGCAATGGCACTCCCAGTCCTTGCTCGGTCCGAAAATCTTCTCACAAAACAATCCGTCCTTTTCCGGCTTTAGCGTTCTATAATTAATGGTCTCCGGTTTTTTCACTTCGCCCCTGGACCACTCTCTGATTTTCTCCGGTGATGCCAATCCGATTTTAATGGCATCAAATGAGATAGACTGACCTGCCATTTCTTTATTCATGATTTCTGGCATTATGACACTCCCTTCCTTCTTTTATTCCTCGTCAAGAATATCGTCGTCTGTTACATCGTCAAAGAATTCAGAGTCATCCTCCAGCTCTTCTTCCTCCACATCAACAAGCTCCTCATTCTCTGCGTCAAACTCTTTTTGGGAGAATCCCATCTTCGCAAAAGACTCACTGTCTTCAAATGCAAAATCTTTATCTCCGGAAATAATGGAATTCAAATCTGTATTGCCATACTCACTCGTCTCCATCAGCTGGACTTCATTTCTGTCCTCATCCAAAACCTTGACGTCCAATCCAAGAGACTGAAGCTCCTTTAACAACACCTTAAAGGATTCCGGGATACCCGGCTCAGGAATATTGTCCCCTTTGATGATTGCCTCATATGTTTTCACACGACCCACAACATCATCCGATTTTACCGTCAAAATCTCCTGCAGGGTGTAAGATGCGCCATATGCCTCCAACGCCCATACTTCCATCTCTCCAAAACGCTGTCCACCAAACTGTGCCTTTCCGCCCAAAGGCTGCTGTGTTACCAGAGAATACGGGCCGGTAGAACGTGCGTGAATCTTATCGTCTACCAAATGATGCAGTTTCAGATAATGCATGTGTCCGATTGTTACCGGTGAGTCAAAGGCCTCACCGGTACGTCCGTCACGAAGCTGCACCTTTCCGTCACGCGAAATCGGCACACCCTTCCACACACTTCTGTGTGCACGGTTATCCGATAAGTACTTCAAAACATCTGCGTTAAGTACATTCTTGTATTTTTTCTCAAAATCCTCCCACTCAAAGTTTGCGTAATCATTTGCAAGCTCAAGCGTATCCTGAATATCAATTTCTCTCGCACCGTCAAATACAGGTGTCTCAATGTTAAAACCAAGCGCCTTCGCCGCCAGACTCAAATGAATCTCCAACACCTGACCGATGTTCATACGCGAAGGTACGCCGAGCGGATTGAGCACAATATCCAGAGGGCGTCCATTTGGCAAAAACGGCATATCCTCTACCGGAAGCACACGTGAAACGACACCCTTATTTCCATGACGTCCCGCCATTTTATCCCCGACAGAAATTTTTCTCTTTTGTGCGATATAGATACGAACCGCCTGATTTACACCCGGAGAAAGCTCATCGCCATTGTCCCTTGTAAACACCTTTGCATCCACTACAATTCCGTATTCTCCATGCGGAACCTTCAAAGAAGTGTCACGTACCTCTCTCGCCTTCTCACCAAAAATCGCACGAAGCAGCCGCTCCTCCGCAGTAAGCTCCGTCTCACCCTTTGGTGTTACCTTTCCAACCAGAATATCCCCCGCACGCACCTCTGCACCGATGCGGATGATTCCTCTCTCATCGAGATCCTTTAGCGCATCATCGCCCACACCCGGAACGTCTCTCGTAATTTCTTCCGGTCCTAATTTGGTGTCACGCGCTTCCGCCTCATATTCTTCAATATGGATAGAGGTATACACATCATCCTGCACAAGTCTCTCGCTCAACAGAACGGCATCCTCATAGTTATAGCCTTCCCATGTCATAAATCCAATCAACGGATTCTTGCCCAGTCCCAGCTCTCCGTTGGCAGTAGAAGGTCCGTCTGCAATTACCTCACCTGCCTCCACCCGATCGCCCTTTAGGACAATCGGTCTTTGATTGTAGCAGTTTGACTGATTGCTTCTTGAAAATTTCGTTAATTTATAGACATCTCTGGTTCCTTCGTCGCTCTTAATCACAATTCGGTTGGATTCCGCGCTCTCCACGACACCGCCTCGCTCTGCAACCATACAAACACCGGAGTCAACCGCTGCCTTCGTCTCCATACCGGTTCCAACCACCGGAGACTCTGTTGTCAAAAGCGGCACTGCCTGACGCTGCATGTTCGAGCCCATCAGCGCACGGTTCGCATCGTCATTCTGCAAAAACGGAATCAGAGCAGTCGCCACGGAAAAGACCATTTTCGGAGACACATCCATATAATCAAACATCGTCTTCTCATACTCCTGGGTCTCATCCAGATATCGTCCGGATACGGTGTTGCGCACAAAATGGCCTTCCTCATCCAGTGCCTCATTTGCCTGAGCCACATGGTAATTATCCTCCTCATCCGCAGTCATATAGATGACCTCATCTGTCACACGCGGGTTTGCAGGATCTGTTTTATCGATTTTGCGGTACGGCGCTTCAATAAAGCCATACTCATTAATTCTTGCGTAGCTCGCCAGCGAGTTAATCAAACCGATGTTTGGACCTTCCGGCGTCTCAATCGGGCACATTCTTCCATAATGAGAATAATGGACATCTCGCACCTCAAAGCCTGCACGATCTCTGGAGAGACCTCCCGGTCCCAAGGCCGAAAGACGTCTTTTATGCGTCAACTCTCCAAGAGGGTTATTTTGATCCATGAACTGTGACAGCTGAGAAGAACCAAAAAACTCCTTTACTGCAGCCGTTACCGGCTTAATATTAATAAGGCTCTGCGGAGAAATCCCCTCCAAATCCAAGGTTGTCATCCTCTCACGGACAACACGCTCTAATCTGGATAGGCCGATTCTGTACTGATTCTGCAACAATTCTCCGACAGCACGAATACGACGATTTCCCAGATGGTCAATATCGTCATCATTACCAATCCCATACTCAAGATGCATATTATAATTAATTGAGGCAAAAATATCGTCTCTTGTAATATGCTTCGGAATCAAATCATGTACATTTTTCTTAATCGCTTCTTTTAAATCCTCGATATTGGGATTCTCCTCCATAAGCTGAGAGAGCACCGGATAATAAACCAGCTCCGTAATTCCCAAATCACGCGGATCACAATCTACATAGCATCTCAAATCTACCATCATGGAGGAAAGCACCTTAAAATTTCTGCTTTCGCCCTGAATCCAAACATACGGAACGGCAGCATTTTGGATATCATCTGCCAATTCACGTGTCACCTCTGTTCCGGCTTGCGCAAGAATCTCCCCGGTCGTCGTATTCACCACGTCCTCTGCCAAAACATGCCCATTGATGCGATTCTTCAATGCCAGCTTTTTATTGAATTTATAACGCCCCACCTTTGCGAGATCATATCTTCTGGGGTCAAAAAACATCGCAGTAATAAGGCTCTCCGCACTCTCAACAGTCAGCGGCTCGCCTGGTCTTATCTTTTTATATAATTCAAGAAGTCCCTCCTGATAATTCGTCGCAACATCCTTGCCAAAGCTTGCAAGAATCTTTGGCTCCTCGCCGAACATTTCCACAATCTCCTGGTTGCTTCCAACGCCCAACGCACGAATTAATACGGTAATCGGCACTTTTCTTGTTCGATCCACACGCACATAAAATACATCATTGGAATCTGTCTCGTACTCCAACCACGCTCCACGATTCGGAATAACCGTGCACGAATATAGAGTTTTTCCTACTTTATCGTGCGCAATCCCATAATAAATCCCCGGAGAGCGTACCAGCTGACTGACGATAACACGCTCCGCACCATTAATCACGAAGGTGCCGGTTTCTGTCATCAACGGAAGATCGCCCATAAATATTTCATGCTCATTGATTTCGTCTGTTTCCTTATTGTGAAGTCTTACTTTCACTTTCAAAGGCGCTGCATAAGTCGCATCTCTTTCCTTGCACTCAGGAATGGTATATTTCACATCATTTTTACATAATGTAAAATCAACAAATTCCAGGCTCAGATGTCCGCTGTAATCCGCGATTGGAGAGATATCTTCGAAAACTTCTTTTAATCCTTCTTTTAGGAACCATTGATAGGAGTCTTTTTGGACTTCTATCAGATTGGGCATTTCCAATACCTCTTTCTGTCTCGAATAACTCATACGTATGCCTTTTCCAGCTTTTACCGGACGTATTCTGTTTTTCTCCATTGACGTTTCACCTCTCGTTTTTATTAACATCAGTCGTCATTCACTACATATAGTAGTATCCTCGCACGCTTACCACAAAACATGCGAAGTGCCCATTTTCGCGGCTTCTTAGCAGTCTCATTTCTCCAAAAAGCACAAAAAGGTCTAGCGCACCATAATAGTGCAACGTATATGATAGCACAATATCCAAAGTATAGTCAAGCAGTTTTTGGCGAATTTTAAAAAAGAGGACTACATTTCGGAAGAAGTTCCGTATGTAGTCCTCTTTCTATTCTCTGTTTTCTTATTGCTTGTGCAATTATTTTAAGGTAACCTTTGCACCCTCTGCCTCAAGCTTAGCCTTGATATCATCTGCAGTAGCCTTGTCAGCTGCCTCCTTCAGAATCTTAGGAGCTCCGTCTACCAGGTCCTTTGCCTCCTTTAAGCCTAAGCCGGTTGCTTCACGAACCACCTTAATAACCTTAACCTTGTTCGGTCCAACCTCTGTCAGCTCTACGTCAAACTCTGTCTTCTCCTCAGCTGCTCCCGCATCGCCGCCGCCTGCTGCTGCAACTACCACACCTGCTGCTGCAGATACGCCAAACTCTTCTTCGCAAGCCTTTACCAGCTCGTTTAACTCTAATACACTCAACTCTTTGATCGCATCAATAAATTCTGCTGCTGTCAATTTTGCCATTTTTATAATCCTCCATTTTAAATTTGATTTTGTTGTAGATTACTCCTCTGTAGCAGAAACTTCCGTTTCTGCTGCTTCTTCTGCCGGAGCTTCCGCTTCCGCCGGAGCCTCTGCTGCTTCTTCTGCCGGAGCTTCCGCTTCCGCCGGAGCTACTGCCGCATCAGGTGCAACGGATGCTGCTGCCGCGCCGCCCTTTTCTGCAATCTGATTGAGAACGCGAGCAAGATTTGCAATCGGTGACTGCAAGCTTCCAAGCAATCTGGAAAGAAGTTCTTCTCTTGCCGGTACTTCTGCGATTACAGCCATACCCTTTGCATCATAGAGATTTCCCTCAACCACACCTGCTTTCATCTCAAGCGCAGGAGCAGTCTTTGCGAACTTCGCCAGAATTCTCGCCGGAGCTGTCGCATCTTCTTTGGAAATCGCAAATGCACTCGGCCCTTCCAAAGAATCCTTCAGACTCTCGAACTCAGTTCCTTCAATGGCGCGAGAAACCAACGTATTCTTATATACCTTATAAATGATGCCGGCTTCTCTCAACGTCTTGCGCAGCTGAGTGTCCTCTGCTACGGTAAGTCCGCGGTAGTCAACAACTACGACCGACTGTGCATCTTTCATGTTGTCCGAAATTTCCTGTACGATAGGCTGTTTCAATTCTACCTTTGCCACGAATCGTATCCCTCCTTTTTTATTTTTCTTTCATAAATATAGCCGAAACTTCATCAGAAAGCTTTACGCTTTTACATACAAAAGCCTCTCTGTCCGAAAACAGAGAGGCATGTCAAATCATTCTCAAGATGAATGTCATCTGAAAGATTTCCTCGGCAGGTCTTTTCAGTTACGCCATACGGCACCTGCTGTCTTCGGCATATAATTATAACGCTTATGCATTATAACATTGTATATTGCGGCTGTCAACAAAAATCTGCCCACAAGCAAAATACTCTATTGCTAGTTTACCAGCTTTGAAACATTGAGCTTTACACCCGGTCCCATTGTAGAAGTAAGAGTTACACTTCTGATATACTGGCCCTTTAAGCTTGAAGGTTTCGCCTTGTTGATCGCACCCATAAGGGTCTGGAAGTTGTCGCTTAATTGTTCTTCTGTAAAAGAAGCTTTTCCCACTGGCACATGGATAATGTTTGTTTTGTCCAATCTATACTCAATCTTACCGGCTTTGATGTCGTTGACTGCTTTTGTCACATCCATGGTAACCGTTCCCGCCTTCGGGTTTGGCATCAAGCCCTTTGGTCCAAGTACACGTCCCAGACGACCTACAACACCCATCATATCCGGAGTGGCAACTACAACGTCAAAATCAAGCCATCCTTCGTTCTGAATCTTTGGAATCAATTCCTCTCCGCCAACGAAATCTGCTCCTGCTGCCTGTGCCTCGTCTAACTTGGTTCCCTTTGCAAATACCAAAACCTTTACTGCCTTACCTGTTCCGTGCGGCAGTACAACTGCTCCACGAATCTGCTGCTCTGCGTGACGACCATCACAACCTGTTCTGACATGAAGTTCGATTGTCTCATCAAATTTTGCTGTTGCGTTTTTCTTAACCAGACCGATTGCCTCAGCCACATCATACTGAGCGGTCTTGTCAAAGCCTTTCACAGCGTCCTGATATTTCTTTCCTCTTTTCATTTTAATAAACCTCCTTGTGGTAGTATCGGGAGAGGACCCTCCCACTTCATTGCATCAATTTCTTATCACCGGGAAGAATGCCGTGCTTGCATCCCTCGAACGCCTCAACATGATTTATGGCGAGGCGATTACTCCTCTATGGTTACGCCCATGCTTCTTGCCGTTCCCGCAATCATGCTCATTGCCGCCTCTAAGGATGCAGCATTTAAGTCAGGCATTTTCAGCTCTGCAATCTCCTGCAGCTTTGCCTTTGAGAGCACTGCCACCTTATCCTTGTTCGGCACTGCCGAGCCGGACTTGATGTTGCATGCCTTCTTAATCAATACCGGTGCCGGCGGAGTCTTTGTGATAAAGCTAAAACTCCTATCTGCGTACACGGTAATGACAACAGGAATAATTAAGTCTCCCTGGTCTGCAGTTCTTGCATTAAACTGCTTTGTAAACTCTACAATGTTCACACCATGCTGTCCAAGAGCAGGTCCAACCGGCGGAGCCGGTGTTGCCTTGCCAGCAGGAATCTGTAATTTGATATATCCTTCTACTTTCTTTGCCATTTGGAATTGCCTCCTTCATTATCCAAGCTCACTATACTACAAAAGCCTTATTTCTGCGAAACTTATTTCTACCGGTGTTTCGCGACCAAAAAATTCCACATTGATGGTGACGCTCTGTTTTCCATGATTTATGGACTGAATCACTCCGACGGTATCCTTCCACACGCCCGCAGTTACCACGATTGTATCACCCTCGCCAAAGCCCACCTCAACGCTCTCTGTCTTGATTCCCAACGGTCTCATCTCCGCCTCGGTAAGTGGCACCGGCTTACTTCCCGGTCCGACGAATCCGGTAACACCGCGGGTATTTCTGACCACATACCATGTATCGTCATTCATAATCATATGAATAAGCACATATCCCGGAAACATCTTCTTTGATACGGATTTCTTTGCGCCGTTTTTCATCTCAACCACTTCCTGCATCGGAACACGAACCTCCAAAATCTCATCCTCCAGATGCCGGTTTTCAATCGTTTTGTCAATGTTCGCTTTTACCTTATTCTCGTATCCTGAATAGGTATGAACCACATACCAGTGCGCTTCTGCCATAAATCACTTTGCCTCCATCAAAAACTTACGCCAACCAAGAAATCTACGCCATACTGAATGATAAAATCCATCAGCGCAATTGCAAGTCCCATTACCACAGAAACTGCAATCACGGCAGTCGTCTGTCTGATAAGTGATTTTTTGTCCGGCCAGATAATTTTTTTAAATTCTGCCGAAAGGCCGCTAAACCAGCTCTGCTTCGGAGCTTTGTTTTCGGTTTCTCCCATCTTCTCACTCCTTTGCTTTGAATCCTACTTGGTTTCTTTGTGTAGTGTATGAGTCTTACAGAATCTACAGTACTTTTTCGTTTCCATTCTGTCCGGATGAGCTTTTTTGTCTTTTGTCATATTGTAGTTACGATTCTTGCACTCCGTACATGCCAATGTTATTTTTGTGCGCACAACTTCCACCTCCATTAAATTTCTTTGTGCTTTTCTCCTTGCCTAAAAAAAGGCATAAAAAAAAGACCTACTTCCATCGCCAATTTAATATATCACAATCCGCATTTTCCGTCAACTCTTTTTTCAATCCCCTCTTTCCTATATAAGAAATTCTTTCTCCTGTTTTCTAAAAATTTCCTTTTTCCTATAAATATTTTTATAAATATGCCGATATAAAGCTTAAAAGTTTTATACCTATTTATAAATGGATTTGATTGTCCCTACATATAGACAGCACAGGAATGTCTGCATATATGATTTCACGGAGGAAAGGAGGGGATTTCATGGGCGCCATTCACAGTGCCTATCAGTACTATCTGAGCACCTACGGCAAAGCATCCGCATCACGCTACGACACACATAAAAAGAGCCAGCTTCGTGCCATCTATAATGATATTGTCAAAAAAAATAAGGAAACCCCTCTGTATAAGATTAAATATTCCGAGGACGTTCAGAAATTTGCGATTGACATCAAGGAAAAGACGCGCTCTATTCAAAATATGATAGCCTCGCTTTCTGAGCCTGACAGCGGAATTGACAGTGCTTTTTCCAAAAAAATTGCACAGTCGACAGACGAAGATGCCGTCAGCGCAGAATATATCGGTTCTTCTGCGGCCGCAGAGCAGCTGCTGCCCTTTCAGGTGGAGGTGCACCGACTGGCGACTCCCCAGGTAAACCTTGGCACATACCTAAATTCCGCTGCTTATGACCTTAAGCCGGGAAGCTATGGTTTTGAACTGAATACAGGCCTTGGCTCTTACGAATTTCAGTTTGGCATTGACGGAAAAACCACAAATCTACAGGCGCAGGAAAAAATTATCCGCCTGATTAACGGAGCGCATATCGGTCTGACTGCCGAGCTTGTCTCCAATGATTCCGGTCAAAATGCAATCCGCATTCTGTCCTTGCAGACCGGTGCTCCGGAAGACGGAGATTACATTTTTGAGCTTCTTCCTTCTCCGGACGCCCACTCGATTAAGGCCATAGATCTTCTCGGAATCGGTCATGTGGAGGAATTGCCGAAAAGCTCTTCTTTCCTATTAAACGGAACGGAGCACACAGCATCTTCCAATACCTTCACAATTAACAACGCATTTGAGCTTACCTTAAAGAAAGAAAGCGCTGCAGGTATCCCGGCGGAAATTGGCTTTAAAACGAATACCGATGCGATTGCCGATAATGTGCAGTCACTCGTTGATGTGTACAACAGTATCATCGGACTTAGCCACGAGAGCACCGATGCACAAAATTCCAATCGGCTGTTCCGTGACATGGCAGATGCCGCAAAGACTTATTACAACGAACTGGAGGCTGTGGGTCTACAGCTGGACGAGGAGGGTTATCTCTCGATCGACCGCAATCTTTTGACGGACTCCATCTCCTCCGACGATTCGAAGGACTGCTTTGCCTCTTTAAACAAATTCAAGGATTTACTCAACGCAAAGGCAGCCTACGCCTCCATTGATCCCATGACCTATGTCAACAAGATTATGGTGGCATACAAGAATCCGGGGCATAACTTTGCCACACCTTATGTTCTTTCGGTCTATTCCGGCATGATGTTAGACTGCTATTGCTAAAATAATCGGTCATTGTGATTCTCACGATGACCGATTTTCTGTCTCTACAATTTCAATCATATGCTGTATTCTTTGCAGATAAGAATGCTTCTCTTTTACCTTTCGATAGCCATTCTCCGCAATCCTAAGCCGCTCCTCCTCGTTTGTAAGGTAATATTTTATCTTTTCCCGCAAATCCGAAATGCCGTCAAAGCAGACCAAATCTTCCCCCTCCTGAAAATATGCAGGGATTTCCGCCTGATAGTTTGTCAGAAGAAAGCCGCGTGCACCGAGCACATCCCATACACGCAGCGGAATTCCGCTTTTGATGTTTGGTATCGTAAAATTAAGATTGATTTTCGATGCATGAAACACCTTTGGCATCTGGCTCCAGTAATCGACCGACCCACAGTAGCGTATACGAAGCAAATCTCTTGTATCGCTGTTGCTGAAAACATTTACATTGTAATATTTGGACAGCTCAATCAACGCCCGACGACGCTCCACCTCCGCAATCTTAAAGCCGAGTACTGTCGTCTCAAAAATAAGCCCCAAATCCGAAAACGAGCCCTCCGACTTCTCGAGCTTAAAATATTTTTGCAGCTGCTCTAAAATATCTGTTGTCATCATCGGCTCTACCATATTGGCTCCGCTGATATTTAACTGCGCTTCCATCACGGCGTCAAAATACCCCCGCAGATAATCCGAGAGCTTATTTTTGAGCTTATCATAAGAATTGCGTTCGTATAAGCTTCCGACAAAGGAAACATCTCCCTGATAAATCCCCGTATCCGTTGACTGCGAAAGCACGGCATCGATGCGCTCCGTATCTACCGCTAACGGAAGATGCCAGATGTTTTGCACGCCCATCTGTGAAAATTCCAGATAATTCGTCCGATCAAAGGTAAAAATATAATTGCAGCTGTTATAGACAGACTCATGGTACATACTAATCAGCGGATTGTCACAGGTCCAAGAGACATATTTTACCCCAAGCCGCTGACATACATTTGATATAATCGCAAAATAGTTCACGGTAAACACCCAGTCATAGCAGTTCTCACGGATTTTTTGCTCCAATACCCGCTCAAACTCAGGACTGACATCATAGCTTCCCAGCTCCTGCTCAAGGTTATCTACCCTATGCCCCAGTCTCTTAAAGGTTTCCTCAATATCCCTATAATTATAGGCTCGCCACCGGTACAGCAATATGTACATCTGTTTTCTCCTTTTGCTCTCTTACTTTTCCTACAGCCAGCATTCTGCAATATATTCCGCACGGCTTTTCCATGTATGGTGCTCCCTCGCCGCCCGATGCCCCTCATCTGCCATCTGCTGGGCTTTGTCCAAGTGTCCAAACAAATCAAAGACACGCTCCGGTAACGTTCGGATATCATCCAGCTCAAACATCAAAAGCTCCCTGCCATCCGCAAACTCACGCTTTAAATAAGAGGAAGCATCTGTTACCACTGCAGCCCCTGCCAGCATCCCGTTAAAAATTCGATCGTGTGCCCCCGCCTTAAACCATGTCATCGTATTGAGCACAAGCTTGGCATCGTTCATCAAGGGCAAAATTTCCGACGCCGCCACCTTTCCTCCATACGTCAGATAAGGACTGTCGCTCCACGCACACTGATTCCAGCCCACCCCATATGCGGTTACAGAAATCCCGCTTTCCACAAGAAGCCGCACTGCCTGTTCACGGAAAAAGGAGGTTGCATAGGAATCCAAAAATCGCATCTGCACAATCAGCTCTTGCAACCGCTCATCCGATATGTCATTTCTTTGACTCCTGATATATTCCTCCAGCGCCTGCTCGGTTGTCTTTCCGGGGTGACGCACCAGCTCTCCGAAGACCTCCTGCATCATTTCCTGTCCGTTTACCTCGGGTATGGCATTTAAATCCGGTATCATTTTATCCACAGTATAGACGGGAAGCGCTCCGGCATACAACACATCCATGCTTCTCTCCCTTAATGGCTTATGCCTGCTGCCAAGCTCTACGCCCGCATGCGGCAAAAAATCGGTCTTTGCAATATTTTTATGAAAGCGGCGGATGTATTTTACATGATTGTAATCCGTACAAAGCACAAATGCCGTAGATGGCGCTCCTTTCAGCGGTGTTCCGAAATGGAATGGATGATCCATCAGAATATTAAGATAAGGGATGCCATAGGCATCCCAGATATTTCTTCCGTCAGGAAGGGCAAGATTATAGCCCAGATTGTTAAAGGTTACACAGACAAACTCCCTCCCCGGCTGCTCCAGTTGCTCTAAGAGAGCCGCCTTTCCCGCATCAGCAAGTCTTGCATCATATACAAATGACAGAAAGCCCATCGCCTCAAATGCCACCTTTAGCTGTTCTGTAAACAAATCCAACGTATCGTATATTCCCTTAAAATAGATCATTGTTTTTTTCAATGCTACTTACTCCGTTCCTCCTGTATCTCCTGCTGTACGTCCTCAACAAGATATTCGATAAACTCCAAACACTTTCCACAGCTTCCGCCACATCCGGTCGCCTCTTTTACCTCCTTAACATTTTCTGCCCCTTCTCTTACTGCATCCTCTATCACTCCGTAAGAAATTTTCCTGCATCCGCAGGCAATCTTTTCTCGCTTCATATTTCTTGTCCTTTCCATATCCATCCGGTCATCACATAGTCGCAAGTTCGAAAGGACAGCCCTTTGTGCTCATCTCCTCTAAAACCTCACGTATCTGCACGGAAGCATAACGAATCTCCTCCTCCGTAATCTGCGTGCTGCATGGGATATTTAAAATGCAGTTGCTATAATATCGCGCACGCTCTATCTGATATGCCAGCGCATTACGGTAGGGAAGCTGCTCATGAATCAGCCCCCAGACGGCTCTTGTCTGCACGCCCCGATTCTGCAACGCTTCAATCACATCGCACAAAGAACCATTGATTTGATCCATGGAAATCTCCAGAGAATAAAACCATCGATTCGAATCCGTTCCTTCCCGAAAGTCCAAAATGCTCCCCAAAGCAAAATCTGCAAACAGCTCTCGATACAGTCTATGGTTTTGCTGCTTTCTTCTGATAAACTCAGGCAGCTTTTCCATCTGAGCGACACCTACGGCGGCCTGCAAATTTGTCATGCGATAGTTAAAGCCGACTTCGTTATGAATATAAAATTGCGCATCGTCCTTTGCCTGTGTAGACAGATACTCCATATGCGCAACCTCCGCCTCGTTACGACCCGTAACCGCTCCACCGCCTCCTGTCGTAATAATCTTATTTCCATTAAATGAGTAGGCGCCAAAATCTCCAATGGTTCCGGCATAGCAGCCTGCATATCGTCCCTTTGTATATTTTGTGCCAAGCGCCTCTGTCGCATCCTCCACTACCCGCAGATGAAATTCCTCCGCGATATCCAGAATTGCCTCCATATCTGCCAAGTTTCCAAAAACATGTACCACGACAATCGCCTTTATTTTCTTTCCGCTTGCAAGGTGCGTCAACTGTCCGTTCTCCATCCGGCATTCTTTTTCGCAAAAGGCCCTCAGCTTGATGGGATCCATGCAAAGACTATCATCACAATCCATAAACACAGGTTCTGCAAACTGATATCTGACAGGATTGACTGCCGCAATAAAGGTCAGCGTTGGGACAATGACCATATCCTGCGGACACACTCCACACGCTATCAAGGCCAGGTGAATTGCCGCCGTCCCACTCTGACAGGCAGCAACCTTTTTTGCGCCCACAAAATCTGCAAGCTGCTCCTCCAGCCTCCTAATGTATACTCCTCCCGTAGACACCCAGCCCTGCTCTAAGGCATCATCCACATATTTTCTTTCGTTGCCCTCAAAATTTGGTATTGATAATGGTATCAGCCCCATCCTATCCTTCCTCTTTTCCTCTTTTCCTCTTTTTCTCTCTCTTGCAGGAACTCCTACCACGGTACAGCCCTCTCCGACATCGCTGATCACAACACTTCCTGCGCCTGTGGTTACACCCTTGCCGATGCAGACACCTTGAATGACCTTTGTTCCTAGTCCAAGCTCACACTCTGCTCCTATCTTGACAGTTCCGGCAAGCTTCACATCCGGGCTTAAGGTAACGAAATCTCCAAGCTGGCCATCATGACAAATCTTACTGCCCGTATTTACAAAAACAAAATCTCCAATCTTTACATTTGTAGATATTCTGGCGTCCATACTGATAATACAGCCCTGCCCCATC
The DNA here is from genome assembly GCA_029012225.1 of Clostridiales bacterium. Taxonomy (GTDB): domain Bacteria; phylum Bacillota; class Clostridia; order Lachnospirales; family Lachnospiraceae; genus Roseburia. Next base: position 37,681 of record JAQXLR010000024.1, on the reverse strand, counting down.
TCAACGTCCGTGCAAATTGCAGTATTTCCCAGAATCAGATTCGGAAAACAAAGTTTTGTATTTTTTGACAATTTTTCTGCAATTTTTTTTCTCAGTGTGGGCTCACCCACGCAGATTACAACAGAAGTCTCTGTTTTTTGCCCCAGCAAAAATTCATCGCCTCCAAGATACGGTATTTCCTCACCGCCTACCCACACCACCTCGTCATGTGCAGGCCTTTTCTCATCGACATATCCCTCTATTTTCCACACTTTATTCTGCTTGTTTTGCTCTTGCATCTGCCATACGATTTCCCGCATGCAGCCTCCTGCGCCCACCAGTATCACTGATTTATACATTATAAATATCCGCCTTGTATGCATTCATATTTTGACGAATCCATGCAATTGTCTCTGCAATCCCTGCTTCAAAGGTGTATTTCTGCTCCCAATCTGTCAGCTCTTTTATTTTGGCATTGGAGCCTAAGAGTCTGTTTACCTCACTCTTTTCCGGGCGCAGTCTTTGTTCATCACACCGAATCCTTGCCTTCGGATTAATCTGCGCGATGATTTCTCTCGCCAAATCTCCAACGGAAATCTCCTGCTGTGTCGCGATATTGATTTCCTCGCCAATCGTCTTTTCCGATTCTGCAATGGCAATAAAGCCGGCCGCCGTATCTTTTACATAGTTGAAATCGCGCGTCGGTGTCAGAGATCCAAGCTGTATCTCCTCTTTCCCCGCCAAAAGCTGTGTAATAATCGTCGGAATGACAGCTCTGGCTGACTGCCTTGGTCCAAACGTATTAAACGGGCGCACAATGGAAACCGGAAGCTGAAAGCTTCGATAAAAGCTCTCCGCCAGACGGTCCGCTCCTATTTTGGTAGCCGAGTATGGCGACTGCCCCTGAAACGGATGCTTTTCGTCAATCGGAACATACTGCGCCGTTCCGTACACCTCTGAGGTAGAGGTCACCATAATGCGCTCTGTCCCCAAGTCTCTCGCAGCCTGTAAGACATTTAGGGTTCCCTTGATATTTGTATCGACATAGGAATCGGGAGAATGATAGCTAAACGGAATCGCAATCAAGGCCGCCAGATGGAATACCTGATCGACATCCTTCATTGCTTCCCGGACTCCATTCGGATCTCTGATATCGCCCGCAAAAATTTCAATCTGATCCAGCTTTTCCTTTGGAAGCGTATCCAGCCACCCCCAGTTGTTAAAGGAATTGTAATATACAAATGCTTTTACGTCATATCCCTTTTCTAAAAGAGACTCCGTCAAATGACTTCCGATAAATCCGTCCGCTCCGGTTACCAACACTTTCTTCATATGTGTACTCCTTTTATTCTGATTTTAAATTTAACTTTTTTTCCATCCGATGCATTTCCTCAAACTCGCCCATGTCCAAGAACGAATCCTCGCTAATCGGATACATTCCGACTCTGCGATGTTCCTTTAGCAATTTATCAATCAAATCTGTCATGTGAAAAAAGGTATCCTCCGGTATTTCATCTTTTAGATTGCCATTTAAAATATACATTCCGGTGTTGACAAAATAGGAAAGCCGTGGCTTTTCCTCCATTGCGTCAACCATTCCATTTTCGCTGGAATGAACCACTCCATAGGGAACGATTATATTTTTGAGCGCTGTTACAATCGTCAGCTCATTCCCGCTTTCTTGGTGGTATCGGTAAATATCTCCGTAATCCGCATGAATCAGGATATCACAATTTGTCACAATAAACGGCTTCTCAAACCTCTCCTGAATCAGCTTTAGGCTCCCTGCCGTCCCTAACGGCTTCTCCTCCTCCACATAACGCAGACTGTAATCTCGCAAGGTCTCCGAGAAATAGGATTTTATCATGCCCTTTCGATAATTGACTGTCGCAAAAAAAGTTTTTACCCCATAATCACGGAATTTGTCAATGATGCGTTCCATAATCGGGATATCTCCAATCGGAATCAGCGGCTTTGGAAGAATTTTCGTATAAGGATACAGTCTGGTTCCTTTGCCGCCTGCCATAATAATCGCAGGAATATCGGGCAACGAGCTTTCCTGTCTTAGCTGCAAGGTTCCTCTGTCCTTTCGAAATACAATATCTAAGACATAACCTCTTGTGTCGGTAACCGGAAGTGCAGTGACAGAATTTTTTATCATAATATCCTGTGCCCTGCCAAGTTCTTTTTTGTAGATTACCTTGGGATTCTGATTCATGATCCGCCCAATCTGCTCCTGCAGATTTCCCGTCTTAATCAGCCAACGCCGGATATCACCGTCTGTCACTACTCCAATCAGTGTTCGGTCTTCCTTTACCACAAAAAGAATCCCCTCCGCATTGGCATCGATCTTTTGCATCGCTTCTACCAACGTACTTTTCGGGGAAATCAGAAATAACATGAGCTGCTCTGTATTCATCCTCAAAAATCTCCCTGTTTCTCTCTTGTGCTTTTGCCTAAGCTATAATATATATCGGTTATTCTTGTGTTGACTTTACCATCCAATCGAGGGCTGCCTCTGCCATAAAAAAGTCAAATGCATCGTCGATATCCAGCGAATGTATCTTATCCATGATATAGGCATAGGATTTTTCCCCATATAGGGTCTGTCTACGCATCAATATCTCTGTCTTTTGAATATAAATCGCTCCATTTAACCGATAATAGACCCCCAAATCCTGTCGCCTTCCGATGATTTGAATGTCGATAAAGTCCTGCATGGAATTGTTCGTCCCAAGCGTATTGCAAAGCCTCGGCGAGTGCTCCACCTCGCATACGCTAATCACCGAGTCCGCCTGCCTGTCATGAAAAATCTCAAAAGCACGACAAATATCTGCCGCATCCCTTAGCGGTGATGTCGGCTGCAAGAGCGTGACCGTATCAAAGCTTCTGCCAAGCTCCTCGTAGTGCCTTACTGCCGCTCGTAATACGTCCCACGTATCTGCGCTGTCTGTTGCCAGTCCTTCCTCGCGCAAAAACGGCACATCTGCTCCATATGCCTTTGCTATTTGCGCATATTGCTCACTGTCCGTGGAGACATGCACACAGTCAAATACCCCCGCCTGAAAAGCTGCCTCAACTGTATACCCAAGCAAGTGCTTCCCCCCCAGCAATTTAATATTTTTATCCTTCAAGCCCTTAGACCCGCTCCTTGCCGGTATGATTGCAATATTTCTCATAAAGCTTCCCCATTCCAAAACTTATTTTTCTTGCCACTCCACGTCATAAAAGGTTTTCTTGCGCTTTATCCTATCTTGACTAAAAAATTCCTTCACGATATTCACAATTTTCTCAGAGGTGTTTCCATCCCCATACAAAAGGGATGCTTTTGCCTCCATCTGGGAGGCCTTCTCCATCGCCTCTTTTATCTCGCCGCACACAGGCGCACAGGAGATTACAGTCTCTGCCAGCTGCCGCCCTCTTTGCCTATCCCCGATATTGACCGTAGGCGTACCAAGTGCCGGAGCCTCAATGATTCCGCTGGACGAATTACCCAAAACAAATGCGCTGTACTTCACTGCACTTAAGTATCTTAATACCCCAAGAGAGCTTACCAGTCTCATGTTTTCGCACTTCGCCGCCATGCTCTCCAGCAGCGCATTGACTCTCGCTCCTCCGGCATCGGCATTTGCCTTGGTAATCAAATAGAAAAACTCACTTTTTTGCTCCATTGCTGCCAAGAGCTCCCTCGTCTGACTCTCTGCCGTATCTTCCTCCAACGTGACAGGATGGAAGGTTACTACAACATATCTCTGCTCCTTCGAAAGACCAAGCTCCCGGCAGATTTCCTCGTGCGTAAGAAGCGGCAGATGCAAAATATTCTCTACGCCAAGCGCTCCCACCTGAAACACACGATCCGGCTCCTCGCCCAACTGTATAATCCTTTTGCGGTATTCCTCTGTTGCTGCAAAATGCAGATAGCTCATTTTCGTGACTGCATGACGAATGCAGTCATCCACTACTCCCTCTGTTCGCTCTCCACCATGCAGATGCGCAATCGGCACCCCTTCATTGAGCGCAGCGGCACAAATACCCAAAAGCTCGGTTCTGTCCCCCAGCACAATCAGCAAATCCGGTTTTTCATCCCGGAAATATTGGGCAAAGCCTCGGATTGCATTTGCCATGGTAACAGAAATATCATAGGGTGTATTCCCCGGCTCAAGAATCGGTATCTCTAAAAAAATAGGGAGCCCATCTCCCTCTATTTCCTTGCGCGTATTTCCGTACTGCTCCAACAGGTGCATTCCCGTCACAACAAGCTGCATCCGGAAGCCCTTCTCTTGCTTCAATCGGAAAATCAGTGGTCTTAAAATTCCATATTCTGCTCTTGTTGCCGTAACTACCGCAATCTTTTTCATCTGCTTTTCCCTCATTTGATTCCCGTTCTAATCGATCAGCTCATCCTCGTCATAATCACGCAAGGCCTTTGTTCCCAGAATATCGTACCATCTCATTGGGCTAATTCCAGTTCCCGGTCGTTTTACTGTCAGGTTCTCCTCCGTAAAGACCTCGCCCGCACCAATCTTCCTCCCGGCCACAATGCTCTTACGTGCAACCTCACAATTTTTTTGTTCCGATGCGGTTCGACGCTTCCTTCCGTCTCCCAGGCTTGCCTCAATGTTTCGGATTGCCTTTATCATACCAGCCAATTCCTTCGGCTCCAGGCTCGCCAAGTGATCCGGCCCTTCCATCGTTCTATCCAAGGTAAAATGCTTTTCGATGATGACTGCTCCGAGTGCTGCCGCTGCGAGAGCCACCTCGGTTCCCACTGTGTGGTCGGAATAGCCTACCGGCTTCTTCAAATACTCTGCCATCTGTCGCATGGCAAGGAGATTGACATCCGAAAACGGAGTGGGGTACTCTGTATTGCAATGCAGTACCGTAAGCTCACCCGCACCATTTTCCTCCAATACTCGAATGGCATCCTCGATCTCCGACAACTCACACATTCCGGTGGACATGACGACCCTTCGTCCCGTGCGCGCAATCAATTCCAAATAAGGAAGATTGGTCATCTCACCGGATGGCAGTTTCCAAAAATCAATCTCAAGACTGTCTAAAAAGGCAATGCTATCTGCATCGAAGGGAGTGGAGAGAAAGCCGATTCCGGTTTCGCCACAGAACACCTTAAGCTCTATAAAATCCTCATTGGAAAGTGCCAGACTCTCCAGCATGCGAAGCTGTGACTCCTCTTTTTTCGTATTCTTTTGTTGATAAGCTGCCTTTTTTGCAAATCTTGATACCAGCTTTTGCGGAACAAAGGTTTGAAACTTGATATAGTCTGCTCCGGCCCATTTTGCCTCCAATACCATCCTTTTGGCAAGCTCCATGCTGCCGTTATGATTGACTCCGGCTTCTGCTATAATGGTAATACTCATATTGCCTCCACGCATTGTTTTTCTTTCATAGGAAACATCTATATTTTTGCCCGTTCATGCAACAAGGTCTTTCTATGAAACAAAAAGAGCCTGTCCATGATATTTTGTATTGTATCATAGATAGGCTTTTATTGCTATGCATAATGTATAATCTCCTATATGGAATCAAATGGCACATTGCAAAACAAAGCCTCCAGCTCTCCTTCTACTTCAAGCGCTATTGCAAGCTTGGTAAAGGATCGAAGGGAAATCTCTCCGCTCTGCTCAAATCTCTCCGCTCTGCTCAAATCTCTTTCGTGAGCCCAGACTTACCCCTGCCTTCGCAGAAAGCTCTTTCTGGGTAAGCTTTCTTCTGAAAAAGAAGGAATCCTTGCTCCTGCAGCAATTTAACTGCATTCGCAAGAACTCCCTTTCCCATCTCTTATGACTGTCTAAATCCTCTAAATTCCGCATTTCTGTTATGATAGAGGTCTTCGCAGATGCGCTCGGATTTTTCTATCTGTAGTTCCTGATACCTGTGGATCAGCTTCTTATTCGCCTGATAAAGTGCTTCATAAATCTCATCATCTGTATACTGCGTGAAGTTGACGGCCAGCAAATCCGAATTGGTGTGCTTGTTCTCATAAAAATCTTCAATGTCCTTTAGTAAACCATTCTTTATCGCGTACTCAAACAACTCCGTTCCCGGATATGGCGTAACAGGGCGAATGGTACGCATCTGTGCATGGTCATCATACTTTAACAAAAATTCTACCGCATCGTCAATCGCACTCAACGGCTCATTGATATTTCCATAGATAATATTCAGACCCGGACTGATTCCTACCTGCAGCGTGTTTTCCACACCTCGGATAATCATGTCTCTCGTCAATCCCTTATGCATGACACGTAGAGTGGCATTGTCCAAGGACTCAATTCCATAGTTAATGAATACACAGCCGGCTTCCTTCATTTTTTCCAGAACGTCAATATCCGCATAATTTAGTCTGCCATTGCAGTCCCACTTCACATTAATCTTTGCATCGATAAAGGCCTGACACAGCTCCAAGGTTCTTTCGCGTGAACTCATAAGCAGTTCATCGGAAAACGCAATGTATTTGATATTATAAGTATCTCTCAAAAACTCAATCTCTTTGATAATGCTTTCTGCGCTTCGCGGACGGAAGCCCTTATCTAAGCGATAGCAAAAATTGCAGGCAAACGTACATCCTCTTCCCGAAAGCATTGGCATGCATCTCTCATTTGCTTTAATATTGGGCAACCTTAATAGAGAGTAATACGTCATATCAAACAAATCATATGCCGGCCAAGCAATTTCATCAATATTTTGAATCAGCTCTCTTGGTTTTGTTCTCACGTAATTTCCACTTTTATCCAAAAAAGCGATTCCATCGACTGATTCTAAAGACCTCTTTTCCGCAAATGCATCCAACATCTCCACAAAAGAAATCTCACCCTCGCCGATTCCAACAACATCTGCGCCTGTCTTGCGCAAAAAATATTCCGGATCTGAAGCCGGTCCATGCCCACCAATTGCATATTTAAAATTCTTGCGGTTTTTTGATGCGTGAATCGCCTCTGACAAACTCAATAATTTGCGATATTGATAATAACCTCCGATGACACTGACAACTACTACGTCAAACTCATGCTCGTCTAAGTACCCTGTCAAGTGGGCATCCGGCCAGTGGTAAATGTCCTGCTGGTATACCGATACCTCATGCCCCACATTTCTTGCAGCACTTGCAAGGTATGCCAAGCCTTGCGGAAACCATGAAATATAAGAATCATTGTCATATACAACCATTAAAATCTTCATTCGTGTTTTCTCCTTACCATGCATCTTCTTTGTGTATCATCCGAAGGTATTCCCCTCTTCTCTTCGGATTTCAGTTCCTCCCCACTGCACACTGCAGCAGCTCACCTACTCTCTGCCGAAGCGAATAATTTGCCTTTGCCTTTTCATATCCGTTTCTTGCAATCGCTGCGCGCTCTGTCTCATGCTCTAAGTAGTAGCCGATCTTCTCTAAAAGCTCTGCTTCGCTCGCATAGGTTTCCAAATCCTTGCCAAGCTCAAAATACTCCGGCAGCTCCTGCTGATAATTGGTTAAGACAAACCCTCCGGCTCCGAGAATATCCCAGATGCGCATCGGTAAGCCTGTCCGAATCGGCTTTGATGTAAAATTTAAATTGATTTTTGATAGATGAAAAATCTTTGGCATCTCGGTCATTGTCTCCGCCAGACCACGGCAGTCCGCTTTTGGCAAAGTCTTTGTCTCACTTCCGGTATACAAGGCCAAGGGATATCGCTCCGAGATGCTCTTTAGCAGACGAAGTCGCTCCTGCTCCGTCACCTTATTGCCCAGATATAAGTGTGCCATCGCTGCTCTCTCGTTGTGATTTGCCTTTTCCGGAAACCGATAAAAGGGAACCTTCCTTTTGAATTCCTCTAACACCGTATCGCTGATGCACTCTTCCAGAAAATTATAGCCATAGACCTTCATCTGCGCCTCAATCAAGCCATCCAGATAGCCCTTTAGGTAACTCCCATCCTCCTTAAGTCGGTTGTACGGGCACTTCTCCGTATATAAGGAGCCAATAAAGGATATCTCGGAAGCATATTTTTTTCGATCCTCCTGCGTTATCCCATCTATCAGTCTATCCAGTCTCTCATAATTTGCCCCCAATGGAAGGTAGAAAATGCCCTGCGGGTTTTCCGCAGAAAATTCTTCATAGAGCGCATAATCAAACAAAAAGATTCGATTGCACTCGTTACGAATGGACCAGGAATACAACTCTAACACCGGAGCATCTACAATCCAACAGGTATAAAGCGTCTTAAAAATATTGCAGACCTCCGAGACGATCGGAAAAAAATTGATGCTAAACACCATGTCATATTTCTTTTGTTTTAATGCATTACTAATAATCGCAAGCTGCTCTTCAGCATAGATATTCTTATTTGTCATCTCCTCGGTCATTTCCTCTACGCTATGGCCGAGTTCTTCCAAAACTGCTATGAGATCCGGCTCACATATGCTGTTATAGCGATAAAATAATATGTTCATCTCTTCTCTCAAAACCATTCCCTATTCAAAGTCTGTATACACACTCTCGGCATATTCCCGAAACAGTGACGCACATTCGATTACCTTCTCCATATACAGGATTCCCTTTCTTGCGATTTCCTTTCCCTCCTCTTGTATGGAGCCATACTCCAAAAACCGCTCATTTTTTAGAATATACTGTGCCTCACTCATTGTTATAGCTGCTAAGTCGTACATGCTTTGCGTCTCGATCTTTTGAATCTGCTTTTCCAGCTTCTTTAGAAGATTGGTATATTCCTTCTGATCAATATTTCTATGCCTACATAGTTTATCAAGCTTCTGATACAGCTTTTTGGCATTGCCTGCATCCTTCATCAGCGTCGTACACTTATCGGGAATCCCCTTTAGATACTTGACCGCCCAATCCCTGTCCTCTGCAAACATCGGCTTTAGCCCTGACAAAAATGCCGGAATGTCAACCTCTATCTTGCATTCCCGTGCAATGGCATCCTTTAATGTCGTAATCTCTGTATTTTTGATTTTTGCCCCACCCTCTGTCGCATTGATGACACGAAAGTTCGGATTCTCCTTCTGACATCCCTCAATGAACATGCCATACCACTCTATGTATACCTGCAGATCCTCTCGGCTTGGAACCTTCTCTTCGTTATTTCCCTCCACCATTATACAGCCGCTGGTGTCCATTTCCTCCATTTTCTCCGCAAAGGTTCTGTCTGCATGCGAGCGGTTATTCGTAAATGCCAAATCCTGCCCAACTAGGATAATCGTCTCAATTCCAAGCTTATAGAGGAGTGCAAAGGCGCTCGTCGCCACCGAGCCTCCGGTCGGTACATCGGCATACTCCATCTTATGGTGCAAAAGCATCTCGTCAATGACCTGATAGCCTTCGTTGGCAAAAAACTTCATCCCCGTATGAAAATCCATGACATCACTTGCTGCAACAACGCTTGGAAGTAGCGGAATCTGCTCTGCCCCTTCTATCTGCACGAGCTCTACAGGCTTTTTGGCGTCTACAATCGCAAACATATCCGGCACAATCCCCTCCCTTAGAAGTGGCTTTACCGCCGTATCGACTGCGATGATAAAGGCCTTCCCCTTTGCCGCCTTTAGATCCTTGATATTTTTATTCAAGGAAGGCCCTGCAGCAACCACAATTCCCGGAACACCCTCAGGAACGATGTTGACAAGCTGCGTCGTCTTATACCCATCTGCCACATATCTGGCATTGGCGAGCAGATTTTTTGCCACGAGAGACGAAAAGCGCATCTTTGTATTACGCTGTACCAATTCGTCCTTGACAATATCTCTGCAGCCCTGCACAAACTCCAAGGTCTCTTCCGGAAAGAGAACATCATAATTAGGGAGCACGAGATGTCTGCTAAGATTTAGCACCTCATAGCGCAGAAGGCTGGTCAAAAGTCCCTTTAGCCTCTCCCAATCCATTCCCTCGATGCCTTTTACCCAAAAAACAATGAGATGTTTCTCCATCCATCTTTCCAAATCCACCATCTGTAAAATCCGCAAAAAAATCTGAAAAGACGGCTCGTAGACGATAATCGTAACCGGATTCTCTGCCTTATCCACTAGCTCCTTTAGATACGTCGGATTTCCCATACCCATCAAAAAAACAGGGGCATTCGGCATCAATTTACCCAGATGCTTTGCCCACATCTTTGCCGGCTCTGTCGTATTCCGCTTTCCGTTTAGATAGCAGATGCGGTCATCTTTTTTTATTTTCAGAATCGGCTCTCCGTCATAGGAGAGCTCCTCCATAATTTCCAAGGTTTCTTCGTTCTTTTTTCTGGCATCCTCTATCAGCACATCCATCTTCTCGTAGTGCTTTGCCAGCGTTTTTAGATTCTTTTCATAGATTGTCATTGGAGTCCTCCCCCTGTACTGCAAAGAGCTTTAGGTATTCCAAAAGTCCATAGGTTACGGCATCATTTAAAAGCACCCGATCATTTTGCTCCATTGCCGTTACTATATCATTCAGAATCTGCAATAAATTATTGCTCATTCCCTCGTATAAGTCTTGTTCTATACCAAAGATATTTTCCTGCAAAAACCATCTGGCAAATTCCTCGATTTCGGGCATGAGCTTTCCGGTATCCTTCACGTTATTTCGATTTAAACAGAGTAGGTATTCCACTGATATTCGATTTAAGCTTTCATATAATTTTTGTATCTTTTCTTCCATACGATTCTTATTTCCTTTGATAAAGAAAGGAGCTGGCATTGCCAACTCCTTTCCGTATTCTTATTGCTCTTTTTTGATAGCCTAAGTTTGTCCTTACTGTAACAGAGACAGTACACCCTGTGTTGCCTGGTTGGACTGAGCCAGCATCGACTGTCCTGCCTGCGCGAGGATGTTGTTCTTGCTGTACTCAACCATAGCAGCTGCCATGTCTGTATCACGGATACGAGACTCTGCTGCCTGTGTATTCTCAGATACGTTGTCAAGGTTGGCAATTGTGTGCTCCAGTCTGTTCTGTAATGCACCAAGTGCAGAACGCTGGGAGGATACTCTGTTGATTGCAGACTGTACTGCGGAAATCGTAGAGTTCGCCTGTGCATAGGTGTCTACCTGCGGCTTTGTCAAGGTGTAGGATGCACCCATCTTTGCAACTGTCGGTCCCTCTGCTGTTACCTTCTGCGTATTCAAGTATGTCTTGAAGGTAGCTGCATTATTCATCGCAGCAGAAACTGCCGTCTTTGCCTTAGAAATATCAATCTTCTTTGCAGATGCTAATGTTGCTCTTGCAGTACCATCAGAATCCTTGTAAACTACGCTTCCAGTAGCCGTCATAGATGTCACATACTGCTTGTCATTTGCATTGTTGGAAACGGCTGCCTTAAACTGGCTATTTGCTAATTTCTGGTTCGAAGCATAGGTCTTATTTACGTCATAGTTGTAGGTCATTCCGTTGTATTCAACAGTGGTTGGCTTTAAACCAGTCTGTGTATCACCCTGCTCCTGACCCTTGATGCTTCTTAAGCCAAGTGTATCTGCGTTCATGTTGTCAATGCTGATGGTAATCTTCTGACCCGAGTTTGCGCCTACCTGAAGGTTCTTGCTGGAGAAAGTTCCATCCAACAGGCTCTGCTTGTTGAACTGCGTTGTGCTGGAGATTCTGTCAAGCTCTTCTGTCAATGCATCAAGCTCCTGGTTGATTGCATCACGGTCGATGCTCTCGTTTGTGTCGTTTGCACCCTGTACTGCAAGCTCGTTCATACGCTGTAAGATCTTGTGCGCCTCATCCAAAGCACCTTCTGCTGTCTGAATAAGAGATACGCCATCCTGTGCGTTTGTAGAAGCTCTGTTCAAACCACGAATCTGGCTTCTCATCTTCTCAGAAATCTTAAGGCCTGCAGCGTCATCGCCTGCACGGTTGATTCTGTAACCGGAAGATAACTTCTCGGATGATTTTGCCTGAAGATTCTTTGTGATGCCTAACTGACGGTTCGCGTTCATCGCGGTAAGATTGTGCTGTACTACCATTGCCATAATGTTTTCCTCCTTGAATTAAGTGCAGCCTCCATGCTGCATCAAATTTTTGATGTGATTTGATATTTCCAGGCCGTACGCTCCCTTCCATATCGCATCACTAAGTAGCTTTATTGCTTACCTGTATAATATATCGGACAAACCGCTTTTTTCTTTAGGGTTATTTTAAAATTTTTTTCAACCTTTTTCACTGCCTTCTACAACTCTAAGGTTCTCCTGCTGTTTTTTCGAATCTCGTCCAGCTCTTGTACGGAGATTCCCATCATATCTGCGGTTCTCTTTCTCTTTTCAAGCGTCGAAAAATTGATTCTGTCCCACTCATACACTCTTAAGATGCTCATGTCTCTTGTCGTAAACTCGTCTGTCTCAATCATGCCGTTTCTCCAGTTTACATTGCCAGGATCAAAGTTTTCTACCAGAGCATTCTGTTCCTTTGCCATCTGATACAATCTTGTATCCGGCAACGGAACGGCATTAAACAGCTTAATGTAATCTGCATCCAAGCGTTCTGCAAACCTTACCGTCTCTCGTATCTCCTCCCATGTCTCGCCCGGGAATCCAATGATAAAGTTTGCCGCAACATAGATGTTTTCCTCTCTTAGCTTTTTTGTTACCGCAACCGCCTTCTCCAGCTTTAACGGCTTATGAATGATCTCATGCAAGACACGATCTGTTCCTGATTCAACTGCAATATCAACAAATACACAACCGCTTTCCCGCATCAGTTCAATCAACTCATCATCCAGCAAAAAGGCTGCTGTTGCAATCATCTTCCACGGAAGCTTATATTTTTTCAAACCGTTAAAAATCTCAACTGCTCTTTTTCGATCCGTAAGCAAATTATCATCGTCAAAAATCAGTGATTTGATCCCGTATGTATTGACCAGCCAGTCTATCTCCTTTAAGATGTTCTCCGCACTTCTCGGACGAAATGTTCTTCCTGCAATTTTTTCTACCTGACAAAAGCAGCAGTTAAATGGGCAGCCTCTTGATGTCAAAATCCTCGCATACGGATATGCAGCAGGCCCATCCAAGCTTTTTCGCTCCGCTCGCATACTATATTGTGAATAGTCGATGAGATGGTATGCCGGAAGCGGATATTGATCCAAATTTGTAATCAAGTCGGAGTGCCCTCCGCTTTTTACCTTTCCTTCCTCATCTAAGACCCAGACACCCTTCGGCAGCTCATCCTTTTCTCCATTGATGTAATGAATCAATTGTGGGAGCATTTCTTCTCCCTCTCCGCACATCACATAGTCATAATTCTGATCCATAATATTCGTCCCCGGATTGGCGGTGGCATGCACACCTCCGAGACCTGTCACAATATTGGGGTCAATCTTTTTTATAATCTCAGCTGCCAGATGCCCTGTGTATCCATAAAAATCCATCAGAACACTAATGCCGACAAAATCCGGTTTTTCGTCTCGGATTCTCTGCTCAAACTCCTCCGTGCTTAGATTTTCGGCAAGCGCATCAATCACCTTTATTTCATATCTGTTCTCCTGCTCTAGTACTGCTGCCAACAAACATAAATTATATGGAATAAAATGCCATAATATGTTGCTAGATCTTCCTTGCTCTCCTCCTTGGCTCCAATTATAATTTGGAATTACCAATACAATCTTATTTATCATAAGTCAACTCTCCTTTTATACAAGCATCTTCGCAAACTCTAACACCGAGGCATATCCCTCATCTGCATCCACTTGCATTTTCTTTTCTCCCGAAAGATAGACCGTTTTTACTCCTGCCCGCTTTCCGGCCTGTATATCACTGATTCTGTCCCCCACCATATAGGACTGTGTCAGATCAATTCCATACTCCTCTGCCGCTTGCTTCAGCATCCCGATTCCCGGCTTTCTGCAATTACATATCACTCGATAGGGCGGAAACTCCTCTGCCTCCGGCGGAAGATGCGGACAATAGTAAATCCGATCCACTCCTGTCTGTTTTTGCAGAGCCTCATTCAGCAACTGTAGGGTTGCCTCCGTCATCATTCCCCTTCCAACACCGGACTGATTGGTAACCACAATCGCCAAATATCCTTTTTGATGCATCAATTCCACTGCTTCTGCGGCAAACGGAAAAATTTTCAGTTTCTCAAAGCATGTCACATAATCTGTATCCTCACAGAGCACTCCATCTCGATCCAAAAAGACTGCTTTTTTTCCTTGCGCATCAATCACAGGCACCCCCAGCTCGTTCAAGAAGCGTGTCCACCAGCTGCTGCAAAATCAGATTATGAATGGATTCTACAATGCCATAGTGGCAGATTGGTACATGCACATTGAGTTCTCCCATACCGATAATCTTATTGTTTCGCTCAAAGCCTGAGAACGTCACGATTCTCATCTTCTTTTTTTGCGCTGCGTAAATCGCGTTTACAATATTCTGCGAATTCCCCGAGCTGCTGATCGCGACAAGCAAATCCCCTTCCTCTCCAAGATATTCTAAAGGCTTAGAAAAAATATACTCGTAGCCATAATCATTGCCCATACAGGTAAGGACAGATGCATCATACAAGCTGCAGGTTCGCATTCCTCCGTTTTTCATAAAGTCTACCGTCATATGACTTGCAATACCTGCACTTCCACCATTTCCAATAAAAAACAGCTTTTTCTTCTGCTCCTTTTTTTCTGTGAAAAATGCGAATAGCTTCTCCATCAACTCCTCATAGTCCTTGCAAGCATTTCCTTCTGCATCATACGCTTTTGTGGCTTCCAAGCAGCACCTTAGTTTTTTTAAATAATCTGTGTGCATTCGGCTCCTCCTTGAATCCTATTTCTCTCCAAGATATTCAAACCATGCTTTTGTGGCTTTTCCAATGCTGTCCGGCGTCCATACCGGTGCCTCTCTCCAATAATCAATGTTCTCCAGAATTTTGGCAACACCTTCTTCCAGCGATATATGTGCGCGCCACCCCAATGCAGCCTCAATTTTGCTTGTGTCCGCAAAGGTACAATCCGGCTCTCCCGGACGCTTTGGAATGTGTACAATATCTCCACCCAGCAATTCACACAAACGATTGACCGAGTAAGTTCCTCCACTTCCGACATTAAAGGTTTCGTTGCGAATCTTAGAGATCGCCGCTGTATAGAAAGCATCTGCAACATCGGTCACATAGGTAAAATCTCTTGTCTGCTCCCCTGTTCCAACCACGGTAAATGGCTTTCCCGCCAGCTTCTGTGCCAAAAAGACGCCAAATACTGCGCCGTAAGTTCCCGAGGTACGTGAGCGGGTTCCGTACACATTGAACAATCTTAGCGTAATGACCGGAAGCCCATATACCTGCCCCCAGTGTAAAACGGTCTCCTCTCCCAGCCTCTTTGTCAAGGCATACGGATATTGCGGACGAATGTCAGCAGTCTCCTTTGTCGGAAATTCATCCGGAATGCCATAGCAGGAAGATGACGCCGCATATACCAGCTTCTTAACTCCCGCCTCTTTGGCGCATTCCACTACGTTATATGTCCCAAGCACATTGGAAGAATAATACTCCCACGGCTGCTCAATGGATGGTACGATATCCGCAAGTGCCGCCATATGAAATACATAATCAACATTTTGGAACACGTCTGCTATCTCGTCCCTGTTTCGAATATCCATCTGAAAAATATGTAAATTGGGATTCTCCTTCTGGTGTTCCAAATTCGCCGGTCGTCCTGTTGAAAAATTGTCAATGACGCGCACATCATGTCCTTCTGACAATAGACGATCCACAATATGGGAACCAATAAAACCGCATCCTCCTGTTACTAACGAGACCATACACCATCCTCCTTATATATTTAACAAAGTACTCGCATATTTGAGCACATTGACTTTCTCTATCGCTTCTTTGTTACCGACAATGTTTGCTGCCAATGCTCCCGCAATATTTCCCATAAACATTCCTACCTCCATGGGTGCTCCTGATGCGACTGCGAGGCTTGCCAATGAAAAAAATGCATCCCCGGCGCCAATCGTATCCTTTACCTTTAGGGTAAAGGCGGGGCAAGTTCTCAATTCGTCGTTCTCTACAGAGGTTGCCCCCCCTGCTCCTCTCGTTAACCATCCATGGCTGTCAAACCGCTTTGCCAGCTTTAGGAGCAGTTCCGATTCTTCTTGGTGATAGTCCGTGAAAGCAAGTCCCAGCTCCTTTTGATCGAGTGTAAACACGTCTGCTCTGCGGTACTTTGTAATTAAGTTTCTGCCGTAATTTGAGGAATTGGTCTGACAATTAAGTGCCAAAAATGACGCCTCTGTCTGAAGAAGCTCCATCAGCTCATGATCAATCAGGCCATGCCCAAAGTCACACAAGATCACCACATCATACTGCGAAATCTTACCTTTCAGCTTCTTTTTCAATTTTGTCAGCGTTCCTTCGTCCACACACATCGGTGTCGGAAGGTTATTGATTGCAAATATTTTTTCTAATTCCTCGCGTTTCTCATTCAAAGATACATACCGCTGCTTGATAATAGTCGGAAACACATCGCTGTATATCATGTCTACCCGCATATTGCCGCTTAGCTCATCCAGTATTCTGCTATGAACCTCTCCCTCGGTTCCTACCACACTCATCAGCGTGACATTTTCGCTAAAGGATGCCAGATGCCTTGCGATTGCCATAGAGCCTCCCAAATACCGCTCCATGGATTGGTATCTTGTGGAGTATCCCATATCTTTCGACATCAAGCCCTGCACCCTGCAATAGATGTACTCATCGATAATCGCATCCCCTACTACCAATACCTTCTTTGTCCGCATCGCCTCCACCAATGCCTTAATATCCTCCATCGAATATCTCTGCTTAAAGCTTAGCATAAATTCCTTGACATCCTCCGGCAATGCCGGGAGGGCATGATTGATAAGGCGGGTTGAGCTAAACACCTGTCCCCCGGTATAGGCAATCTCTCCCCCATGGCTTCGTACCAGAGCGATTTCCTCTCCAATCTTGCCCGTGATATCATCCTGCGGACGCTTGTATTCCTCTCCCTTTACATACAAGTTTGGTTCTATCAATGCAATAATGTCATCCACCGTATCGCATTCTGACAAGATAACAAAGTCAATGCATTCAATCGCGGATAAAAATTTCAGTCTCATTTCATCATCAAAATAAGGTCTGCCGGGGCCTTTGCGTACATATTTTGCAGCAGTAACCGAAACCACCAGAACATCTCCCATGGCCTTTGCTTCCTGAAAATGAATCAGATGACCGGGATGAACCAAGTCAAATACACCATGACAAAGCACAATCTTTTTTCCCTGCTCTTTTAAGGTTTGTATCTTACTTATATCTGACTTTGATATTATTTTCTCCATACTACTTCCCTCAGCCTATTTATATAAAGTTCATATGATTTGGCTTCTCCCCAACAGGACTTGGTATCTCATGCTTATTATAAATCTCCCATAAAACCTCATTTGTCTTGTGCTGCAGACACAAAGTTCCACACTCCTTATTCGGGTCAAAACTGTCGGCTGTCAAAGATTTCATCACTTCCCAATAGCGATCGCTGTTCCAAATATCTTTAAATCTCGTTTCCTTGATATTTCCAATATGATACTTTTTATATTTCTCATTGAAAAACATTCCACAGGGTGCAACCAAGCCGGTTCCGGATATTTGCAGCAAAAGCGGCGCTCCAAAGCACTTGCAATATCTTTTCTTCCCTTGACTTAAAATCTTTGACCATTTTGCGGTCACTTGATAGGTTTCTGTCGAATAGGCTTCTGCTTCTCTTAATTTTTCTGCCATAGATTCATATTTGCTGTAATCTACCCCCAACGTCCCCTCTTCGTCATCACTGCAATGCTTGATTACCAGATAGTCAACTCCCAGTTCTTTTCCAAGCTTTGCTAATGGTATAATTTGATCCTCGAACTCAGGCATGAGCACCATCTGCAGTCCAATTGTAGTCTTTAATTTCTTTTCCTCTTTTATCTTAACTGCTAACTTAATGGTATCCACTACTTTATGATAGCATTTCTCGGAACAGCCATGAATATAAGCATATCTATCTGCCTCGCCTGCCGAAATATTAAACCGCAAATAGGTAAGGCAAGGTAACATTTCCTCTAGTTCTTCATCTCTTAACAAATATCCGTTCGTTCCAAGAGCCATATCTAAGCCTATCTCATAGCCGTGCACAATGGCATCCTTCATATGCGGATTACAGGTACTCTCTCCATCGCTCACAAAGCTGACCGCCTTTACACCTATTTCTGCTGCATCCTCTAAAAAGTGAAAGATTGTTTCTTTATCCATATTGTCCGATTGATTGATGCATTGCATCTTCCCATAACAATACACACAACGATAACTGCACTTTGTTGTGAGTGCACAATCTATGGTAATTGGTGCTACTCGACCATTCCCATAATCCCACTCCTTTAATCTTTCCTGATGCCACAATACCTTGCTTCCATCTAATATATATTTTTCTTCCATCCTTCTCTCTGCTCCAAACCATTTATAATTTTTTGATAAATTCCTTCTGCGTCCAATCCGTTGGCTGTTAAGACCTGTATGGGGGTTCCATAACCCTTTGCAAAGCATCCGTCCAGACCAATCCGAGCCAATCTGTTCCGGCATCCGTTTGCGGTAAGCGTCTCTGCAAGCAGACCGCCAAGACCTCCGCTTACAGAATGCTCCTCCACAGAATAGATGTGCTCATACTTCTTTGCCACCTCTAACAGTCCCTGCTCATCAAACGGCTTGATGGTGTGCACGCTGATTACCTCTGCTTCGATTCCCTTTTTACTCAGTCTCTCTGCCGCTTCCATAACCTGATACAGAATCTCCCCCGTTGCCAGTATCGCGATATCCTCTCCCTTTCGCAGAGTACTAAGCTTGCCCGGTACGACCTCCATATCTTCACAGTATAACTCCTTGGGAAGGTTGTTCCCGATTCTAAGGTAGACCGGACCGATGGTCTCATATGCATAGCGTACTAACGCCCTTGTTTCCCTTGGTGTTGCCGGAGAGAGCAGCGTCAGATTCGGAATGCATCTTAATACAGCAAGATCCTCTGTCGTGTGATGCGTCGGTCCTAAGTATCCGTATGTCACGCCCGCTCCGATCCCTACAAGCTTTACATTCAGCTTCTGTAAGCACATGTCAAGGCGGATAAACTCGTAGGAGCGGTAGGCAAGAAACGCGCCTATCGTATAAGCAAAGGGAATCTTTCCACAGCTTGCCATACCTGCTGCCGCCGTTACCATATGCCCCTCGGAAATACCAAAGTTAAAATACTGTTCCGGCATATCTCTTCGAAAATCATCGTATACAATCAATCCATTATCGGAAACAAGAGAGAGTACATTCTTATCCTCTCTGGCAATCTCATACAGCTCTCTTAAATATGTATTTCTCATGACAGCAGCTCCTCTTCCGTAATTTCCAGCTCCTTTTTCACAAGCTGCAGCTCCTCCTCATTTGGCATACGATAATGCCAGATTGGCACATTCTCCATAAAGGACACGCCCTTTCCCTTAATTGTATTGGCTATGATAAGACGTGGCTGCTCTTTTGCGTCTTCCCTATCCTTTTTTAACACTTCTATCATGGTCTCTATATTATGACCATCTTGTTCCTGCACGCTCCAGCCAAAGCCTCTCCATTTCTCTTCCAAGGAATTTAGCTTTACAATCTCTTCCGTATCTCCCATCGCCTGCAGCTTATTGCGATCCAAAATGACGGTAAGATTCCCCAGCTTATGGTGGGAAGCAGACATCGCAGCCTCCCACACAGAGCCCTCCTGGCATTCTCCGTCTCCCAGCAGCACATACACTCTGCTGTCTTTTCGATCCAGCTTATTTGCCATAGCGATTCCGACCGCAAAGGACAACCCATGTCCCAACGATCCCGTCGTCGCCTCCACGCCCGGAATATCTCCATATTTTGGCTCTCCTCCGAGCAAAGAACCCGGCTGACAAAAGGTGTTTAGCTCTTCTGCGGAGAGATAGCCGATTCTCTTTAACACACTGTAGAGAGCAAGACTCGCGTGCCCTTTGCTTAAAACCAGTTTATCTCTATCCTCCCAGTAGGGATTCGACTTATCGTAACGCATAACATCCCCAACATACAATGCCGTCAGAATCTCCACCGCAGAAAATGCAGATGCCAAATGTCCCGACTTGCCATGATACGCCGCAATCATAATGTCCTTCCTGATCTCTTTTGCAATATCCTCCAGCATATACTCCTCCCGACTATATAAAATTCACATGTTCTCCTGGATTCTTTAGCTCCGTCAGATAGCGGTTCATCTCATCCAGCCTGCACAGCTCTCTGCAATTCTTTTCCAAATCCATCTTCGAGAAATAGTCTACCAGCTGTTTTCTTCTCTCTCCCTCCCATATCTCCTCAAAGCTTTCCTGATACAGGTTTCCGTAGCTTAACTCCTCTTTCCCCATAAAAACGATACAGGGCCACAGATTCCCTTTGGCATCCACGTATACCATAAAGGGTAAGGCAAGGCACTGGCTATAGCTTCTGGCACAGGAGAGCTTCTCCATGGAATGTGCACGAAAATAGATTTTATAATCTTCTGACTCAAGCGCCTTTAACTCTCGCTCCACATCAAGCATCTCCCGATAATCCACCTGCAGGATATTGCTGCTCTGCGGATGGTGTGAAAAAGGCTTGACCGTGAAATAATCGACTCCGATTCTTTTTAACTCCCGCGCCATCCGTAAGACCTCTGCCTTATTTTCGGGCAACAGCAAAAGCTGCACTCCAATGGTTGTCGCTGCCTTCTGGTCACGTTTTACGCGAACAGCCTCCTCCATATGGTGCAGCACAATCGGCAAATCCCCTTTTCTGCACTGATGAATCTTCTCATAGGACTCATCTGTAATTGCCGCTGTACTAAACCGAATCCAAGTAAGCGAGGCAAGGCATTCTCTTGACACCTCCGGTGTCAAAAGCACCCCATTTGTGGACATTGCCGCATCAATCCCATTTCTCTTTGTTGCATTGATGATGTCCACCGCATTTTTATTTAATAAGGGCTCTCCTTCGCCTGCATATATGATGCTTTTGACACCTTTCTTTGCAAACTCCTTAAGCCGCTCCTGAAACATCGCTGCATCAAGCATGGTTGGCTGATAGCCGGTATAATCCACAGCGCAGAATACACACCTGTGATTGCAGGCATTGGTCAGGCTGACCTCCAGCTCAATCGGATAAATATTTTCTCCTCTGCTCCACGCTGCCACCCGCTCCGGATGAAAAATCAGCTTGTGGGAATCCATTCTTATCTTATCACTCATCGTACTCCTCCACGCGTCTTGCCGCCTCGGCAAACGCCCGCTCCATCAAAACATCATAGGTCATCGTCTTAAGCGCCGCTTCTCTGCCTCGTTTTATCATCTCCTGCCTCTCCTCCTCGCGGGTAAGATAATACTGCAGTTTTTCTACCAAATCCTCTCTGCCATGGAACATCACAACATCCTTGCCCACTTCAACAATCTTACGGATATCCGTAATGTCTGCTTCGGGCGGAATATAGTTGCTCATATAAAAGCCACCGCTTAGCATTGTCTCCCACACCCTTGCCGCAGATGTCGTCGTAACATTATTGCCAATCACAATCTTGGATGCCTGATAAATCTTAGCCAAAGTTTCTCCATTCTGCGCTGCTCCCATGGCATAGTCTGCATATTTTTCTATATCGCTCCAACCATTCCCCCATAGCTTAATATTGCAAAAGCCCGCCTCAAGAATCCAGTCCACCAGAACCTGACGATAGACTCTCTGGTTAAAGTAGAGTCTCATATCTTCCGCCAAATATTCCAGCGCCTCTTTCGGCAGCATAATCTGGTAATGCTGCTCCAGTGCGCCTTGAATATATAGGGCAAACTCATCCTCCACATAAAATAGTTCTCCTGTCTCACGTACATACGCCTCATACCCCTTATAGATGGCACATACACTCTCCTTAAGACTGTCAGGTATTTCTTCCAGCTGCTCCGCAATATGTCGATCTACATCTGCCGCATGACATACAAGGCAAATGTCGCAGCTATAGCGTTCCTCCTCCTCTTCGGTAAGCAAATACGGCTTATAAATCATGGCATTTGCCGGAATCGGCGCTGCTATAACATCCCGATATCCGATGTCGTCAAATTTTTTCCATCCGGTAAAATGACTTAGCACAATGTCCCTCTCTGTCAGCCTGCCCGGTGTTGATCGATCCATAATGTGAGGCATCGGATCCTGAATCCAGGTAAGCCATACAATCTCTTTTGGGACGTGAGGATACTCATATCGAAAATGATCCAGTGTTAAGACAATATCCGGCTTAAATTGAGCAATGGCGTCAATGATATATCTATGTTCTATCCGATGCAGCCCATCCTCCTCTATGAGATAGCGAACGTCACAGCCTAGTCTTTTTGCCGCCTCCATACAGTCCCTTGCATGGTACTGCAATGCCGTTGTAAAGCGACACGTACACACCATAACGCGCGGGGTCTGCTTTCTGATTCTACCATGTATCTCACCTAGACAGGTACGATAATAGATTTCTGCCTCCTGCATCTGCTGCTGCATCTTCTCATACGAAACATTTATGATCTGTGTCATAACAGCTCCATGCAATGGATTTACAGAACCACAATATATTCTCGTCGGAAAGATTGTCTGCATATTCGAAAACCAATTCTGCAAGCTCTGAATCCCTACTAAAAATACCACTCGTTTTGTCTCCAAAAGTGTTTGGATGTCATAAAGCTGTGCAAACAGCTCCCAGTAAATTCGATCGAACACGAGATACATAGGAAGATTCATATCCATAAAGGACTCTTTCATCCTGCTCTTCTCTTCACAGACAGTGAGATTTTCCATCCAAAGCTGATTGCTAAGGAGCACAACCTCCTCCGCTTGCAAATCAGCATAGTTTTCTTCCTTGCGTTCGCTGGTTGCAAATTGCCTTGACGCAAAATTGACACACACAATGAGCTGCTCGTCCTGCCAGATTGGAGCAACCATCCGTTCTTCTCCCTCATACTCATTGTGATAATACGGATAGCGAGAGAGCAGCTCCAAATTACGTTCAAAGGTATTTTTTAAATTATCCTGATTCGGAAGATAATACGCCTCTAAAATCAGTTGAAACACTTCTTCCTCTCCGGTGTATCCATAGCTCTCTATAAAATCCAAAAGAGCCTCTTTGTAAGATCCGTTTCGAAACTCCATCTTTGCTTTTTCGAGGAGAATCACTGCTTTTTCTTTCGGAAAGGCTGACAAAGCTTGCTCTATCAAAGCGACCGCTTCGTCCACATGTCCTTTCTCCTCCATCTCAAATGCCTTCTCTAAGTACATCATCTTATTCTCCTTCGTATTGCCCGCTCACAGAAAAATAAAAAAGAGAAATAACAGACACTGTCATCTCCCTCTCTCTTGACTATTAGCGCCTCCATGCGTTTTCATGATATCCTATCTTTGCATTATATATCGGCGATATGCCGCTTTTTCTTTATGGTAAGTTTATGAGAGGCTTCGCCCTTTGCATTCCTGCAGCAGTCTGCATTTCTACTTCTTATCATCCAAAAACTGTGGATCCACAAAGTTCTTTTTCATCATATTCTGATAATATTGATTGACAATCTTCTGACTGGATCGAATTTCCCTTACCTGTTTTCTGACCTCTGCAAATTTTCGGGTCATCAGAGCTTTGTTTTTCTTCTCCCCTGCCTGAATCTGAACATTTTTATCCGTCAGGATGCGAATCAGCTCCTGCAGCTCCTTAATGTCCTCTTTGTACTGCTCCCTATTTTCGCAAAGCGCATCTCGTACCCTCGCATAAATCTGCTCAAAGCCTTCATCCAATGCCTCTAATTTTTCAATCAGCTTTGCTTTCTCCTCCACGATTGCATCAAAAGCATCCGGTTCTAAGGTCGGATCCTCAAGTGCATCCTGCTGTCTTTGGTTCGCATCCAGAATCTGATCCAGCACCTCATCCTTCTTTCTCAAATCCTGCTTGAGAATCTCTATGTAGTTCTTATTCTCCATCTTCATCACCATGCTTTTGTCTCCGGCTTATTTGGAAACTTCCGTTCCGTTTTTGGTAAGCTGCATGACTTCCTTCCATGTATCGCGCATCGTACGAAGATGGGTCAGCACTTCCTCCAAAATCTCTTTATCCTTTTTGACATTTGCCTCACGCAGACGCAAAAGCAGATAGGAATAAACCTCATCAAAGTCCTTGGCCACAGGATATTTATGATCCAAAGTGCTTTGAAATTCCCATATGATTTGCTGCACCTTCATAATATTGTTGTGCGCCTTTTCAATATCCTTTGCCTCGACTCCTACGATTGCAATGTTGCAGAACTTAATCGCTCCCTCATAAAGCATGAGCGTCAGTTCTGCAGGCGAGGCTGTCATAATCTTATTATTTGCATATGTCGCATAACCTTGATTTGGTAGCATAGCTTCCTCCTATACAACGTGCGCCTTGTGGCGGACGTGTGATAAGGCATGCAACGTTCCCGCCACATGCCTATGATATCTCTTTTTCTTACATTCCTCCAAACAGATTGCTCAAGGATGAGGTCTCGGAATTTAGCTTTGAAAGCGCGGATTCCATTGCTGCAAACTTCTTATAATAATAGTCCTCCTCCTTCGCCAGCTTGTCCTCCCACTTTTTGATAAGAGAGGTATAATCGCTGTATTCGGAAGCCATCTCCTTGTCATTGTATACCGTGTATACACTGCTAAGTGTGGTACTCTTCATCTTCTGGTCGATCGCATTATACAGGTTTGTTGCAAGACCCGACATAAAGCTTATCACCGTGTCCGGATCCTCGGTAATCGCCTTCATCAGCCTGTCTTCCTTGCCGGATACGGTAGGATCACTTGCATCTCCGTCAATGTGATATGCATTCTGCTCGTTCTTTGCCACATTCAGATAGCCAAGCGTCTTAATCCCAAAGTCAGACAGATGGTAGGTCTTTCCATCTACACTCACGCCCTTGCTCATCGCAGAGGTCATGGCATTCATCACGCCGGAGAGCGTATCGTCCCGACGCAAAAGTGCATCCTTAATCTTGGTCTCCCACTTCTCAATCTCTTTGTCAGACATCGCCTCACGCTCCGCGTCTGTCAATGGCTCATAGCCCTTTGCAGAGTCTGCATTATACAGCGATGCCATCTCATTGATCAGTGTATTGTACTGCTTTAGGAAGTCCTTTACCTTATCGTAAATCGCCTGTGTATCCGTCTGTGTCGTGATTAAGACCGCTTTGTCCTCTCCATCTCCCGTGACACCCTGTATGTCGATATTCAAGCCATTGACAGAGAAGGAATTGCTGCTGCTTGTATAGGTCGCACCGTTGAGCTTAATCTCAGCATCTGCTCCAGCAGTCTTATGTACGTCATCTCCGGTCACACTCTCATCCAGCTTCAGTGCCTTTAAGATATCATCCGCTGCAGTAGCTCCAGCATTGCCGCTCTTTAGCGTAAAATCATTTTCCGCTCCCGTCTCTGTCGCACTGATAAACAAGCGCTTATTGCTCTCATCAAAGCTTGCATTCAATCCGGCATCCTTAAGCGACTTTACAACATCACTAATCTTTGTATCGCTTGTAATATCAATCTTTGTTGAGGTTCCGTCTTTCTTTTCCACCGTAATGGATGTGGCGCCTCCCTTATAGCCCAAGTCTGCCATCGTCGAGCTGCCCTTGGCATCGTCAGAAAGCTTGCCGCCTGTAAGATATGCCGTCTGAGCCAGCGAAAGAACATTCAGCTTTTGTGTGCCGTTTACCCCGGCATTTGACGCACTGACAGTCGCCTTCGTCGGGTCGGAAACAGACGTCTTTTTTAAATTGTAGTTCTTGTCAAAGCGCAGATTGTCTAACCCCGTATAGAGGCTATAAATCTTTGTGTTTAATGTCTTCCACGCATCCTGCTTCCAAGAGAGCTTCGTTTGTGCCTGCTTGTACTTGTCTGTCTTGTAGCTATAAGATGATACCAGTGCAGAAATAATAGACTCGGTATCTAATCCTGAATTCAATCCCGTAATACGAATCGGCATATCATCCCCTCCTATCTCTTCTCATCTACCATAAGGCCCGCCATCTCCCATACCTTTGCGATGATGTCCAATGTCTTCTCCGGCGGATATTCCTTTAATACCTCTTTTGTATCCTTATCGATAATCTTAATCGTCACACGATTGGTCGCCTCATGTACCCCAAAAATTGCAGTCGAATTTGGCGCTTTCTTATTAATCTCTTCCACCAGTTTCTTCATCTTGGCATTGGTTGCTGCCTGCTGAGCCGCTGCATCCTCTGCCTCCGATCTCAATCCCACATTTGTGACAGCCGCCTTCTCGTATCCTGTCGCCTCCGGCATGCTCTGCTGTACGGCCGCACCACCGCTCCCTGCTACGCTCTCTGTTCTCACATCCGCAGACTCTGCCTGTCTTGCATAGGCAGCTGCTGCACCATTTTTTACACTCTCAATCCCCATCTCTATGACCTCCGTTTCCTCCTCCGGCAGACATCTGCTCTATTTTCAATCTGCCTTCTGTCAACACTTCCCTGTGTTTCTCATTCTTTTCGTTATCTAGTAAGTATATCGGCTTATTTTTGATAAAATTAACCTTTCTCTCCTGAAAACCGAATTCTCTAAAACAGCTGCTTTAACGCCTCCAGAGTCTCCACGTTCTCAATGGCCGACTGATTCTCCTGCTGAATCTGCAAATAGACTTCCTTCCGATAAATCGGAACCTCTTTTGGTGCCGAGATACCAATTTTCACCTGGTCGCCCCGTATCTCAAGCACGGTTATCTCTATGTCATTATTGATAACGAGCGACTCTCCTTTTTTTCGTGTCAATGCCAGCATATCTTATTCCCCCGCTTTCTCTGATTTCTCCAATGCCTCACATATTTTGTATTTTACGGGATAATCATCTTCCACGATAAGCTGACAGCCTTTGCGATTGTCCGAGTTTATGATGATGGGTGCCTTTAGGTTGATTGATGTATCCTTAATCTCCTTTGTCGCGGTTACAGTTACCAAAATATAGATATTCTCATCCGTCAAATCACCCAATGGCTTTAGCATTTCATCGTTGACCGTCGGATTGTAATCCGGCTTTAGCTCATTTGGATGCATCACGGGAAACGCAACCTGCGGCTCATCCATAGACTGCAGCCACATAATACCCTTTCCCTCTTTTGCCTTTTCCTCTTTCTCCTCATCGAAGATTAATGCAAACTTTTGAAGATGAGGGAAGCCTATCATTCCTCCCGGAAGCCAAATAATTTTCTCATCCTCAATATCAATCTCACCAAAAAGTCTCGTTTCTGCCTTCATCCTGTTCCTCCTAATGTTCTTCTAAGGCATTCTCCTACAAATAATTAAGCAGCGTATTCTGGTTAATCTTCGCTCCCGCCTGCAGGGCTGCCTGATAGGATGTATACGCAGATGTATAGTCAATGATAATGTCGGAGAGGTTTCGATCCTCATTGGTAGACATTAAGGTCTCCATTGTCGTCTGCTGGTTTGACATCCGGTTTTTTGTCAAATCAAGGCTTACTCCCTTACTTCCCAGGTCGGTAAGTGCCAGATTTATTTTCTGTAAATATTGATCACAGTTTCCAATATAACTGTTGTAAAGCTTTTGCATATGGTCGTTGGCATAATCACGTTCTTTTTTCGCCGCCTCCAACCACTCCTGCAGTTTCTCCTGACTTTCATCGGAGGCGTACTCCTCCATCTTTAGCATCGCCTCAATGTCTCCAACCTTTTTATTGGCTTCCGTTGCGTGCTGCACCGCATCAATCAACTCGTCCACATCCCGTCCGAGAGCGGCATCAAATACAGCAGATCCCTGTGTATTCACGGTCAGGGTCTGATTCGCGGATACCACATAGTTGATATCCTGATATATCTCTTCTCCGGTTGCCGGGTCAAACTTAAAAAACTCGACAGGAGCGCCGGCCACCGTGTTATCAGTGCAGTTATAGTAATATTCCGGCCTTAGCTCTCCCTTCCCAAAGCCTGTTTTGTCGTAGTCGATATTAAGATTTGCCTTTTTCCCGCGCAGCTCTGCCGCCGCCTTATCTCCAAGCACCAATTCGCCGCTTTCTTTGATGAAAACAGCCGCCTTATCGGTTCCCGCCTCCGGAATGGCTGGGGTTCCGCCGCTGGCTTGCACCCACGCATCATAGGTATCGTATACCTTTACCTTAATCTCTCTTGCTGCTCCTGCAGGGTCGGTATAGGTAAGCACGCCATCAATATTTCCGGTCGTACCATCCAGCACCTTTCCATCCTTATCTGTAATACTGTCAATCGAATCATAGCTTAGGCGGATCCGCTCAAAAACTGCCATCTGCGGATTCGGTATGGCATTGCCCGCAACCTCAGCCACTGTGGTCGGAAGTGTCACATTTCCGCTGTAATACCGATATTCCTGCAAGTCGGTATAGGAAAATTTCTGCGTTACATGATAAGATGTATTGGCCTCATCCTCCATAAAGGTCAGCTTTTTATTGGTGCGATATCCGGTAAATACGGTACGTCCCGCATAATCTGTATTTCCATCTGAATAAATCTGATCACGCAGCTTTGTAAGCTGCGTCAGAATCGCGCTTCTGTCATCCTCCTTAAGGGAGTCTGTCGCACCGTACACACACTGGGTACGAATATCCTTGACAACTTTCTCTATATTCAGCATGGCTGTCTGTGTCACATCCAGCCAGGATTCTGCATCCGGAATGTTGTTCTCATAATACTGATCAATCTCACTTAAGGAGCTGCGCAGCCGCAATGCACGAATCGCAATAACCGGGTTCTCGGAAGGACGCTGTATCTTCTTCTGAGAAGTCATCTGATTATTCAAGGTATCTACGTTTATCTTATTTCCGTTGATGTTGATAGACGTATTTTTAATCATCATATTGTTGGTAATACGCATTTTGTCCCTCCTATTATACGCCGGTTTGAAGAATCAGTCTGTCGTAAATTTCTGCCATAACAGAAATCATTTTGGAGGAGAGGTTATACGCATTCTGGAATTTAATCAAATCCAATCCCTCCTCATCCTCATCCACACCCGAAATCGACATTCTCTGCTGCTCAATCGTGTTGGAGACATTTGTATAGTTCTGATAAAAGATTTTGGATTCCTGTGTATCGATGGAAATATCCGCAATCATACATTTTAAGAAGCCGTCTGCCGTACCGCCGCGATAAAGGATCGTATCGCTTTTTAGCTTTGCCAGCTGCTCAATCAGATCATAGCCGTCCACACCCGCCGTGATGTTTGTCGTTGTGGCAAGGCGTGTCGGATCCTTGATGCAGACTCCGGTAACGGTAATGTTTGCAGCGGTCAGCTTATAATAGCTGTCCGCATTGGAGCTTTTCTGATCTGCTGCTCCTGTCGTCAAGTCCTTATCATCAAACATATATTCCTTGCCGCTGATTGTGTTTGTACCGGTAAAGAACATATAATCATCTGTCTTATTGCCGTTTAAATCTTCCCCTGTCTTTAAAATATCGTTAAAGGCTTTTGTGAAGCTGCGCAAAAACTGATTCATCTGTGCCTGATAGTAGGGGATTCCCATCGAGTTCACGGAGACTCCGACGGACGCAAGCTTGCCATCTGCTCTGTTTTGCTCATCCAGACCGTTAAAGCCCTTCTCCAGCGTAAAGGTATAGGAGGTAATTGCTCCTGCTGCATTCGTCTCATAGGTAAATCCGGTATACGCATACTGCTTTCCGTTTATCGTAAGCAGTCCCTCCTCCGGCATCGTCATCGCCTCCACAGAAGTAATCGACGGATTCGTAATCTTTACCGTCATCGCATCAAGCACTTCTGTTGTTCCGGAAAAATTCTCTCCGTTATTGCCGTCTCTGATATCAAAGAGCGCCTTTAGAGAGCCGCTCATATAGCTCGCGCCTGCATTGAAGGTATTGCCGGTTTTTGCCCATTTTATATCATAAAGTCCGTCAAGATCAGACTGATTGACCTTTTTTTCTCTGGCCACACATTCCAACGTCTCATATTCATAAGTATCTACCAGAAGTTGCCCGCCGATGTAGACCGTATAATAGGTGCCGCCTGTCGGGTTGTCCGGATCATTGGAATTGGTGACCGCAACCTCGGAGACTTCTGTCGGAACAATCGCAGACAGCTCATCAATGAGCAATGCTCGTTCGTCCCGCAGCTCATTTGCATAGCCCCCCTGCACCTCGATAATGTTAATCTGCTTATTTAAAATCGCTACCTTCTCCGCTATGGAGTTGATATTCATAACAGTCGACTTGATTTCATCATTGGCACTGTCCTGAATGTCCGCAAGACCCGCATACACACTGTTAAAATAGGTTGCCAGATTTTGTGCGCTTCCGATGAACTGCTGTCTGACATTGAGGTCGCCGGAATTGTTCTTTAACGTATCAAGCGCATTGAACATGGAGTTAAGGATGGTAGAAAAGCCCTTTGCGGACGCATCATCCACAAAATAGTTTTCGATCTGCTTCAGGTAATTTAACCTCGTCTCATACAGCCCAACGAACGGCTGATTGTACCAATATTTTGTGTCATAATACTGATTCCGAATCTGACGAATGGAGTCTGTCGTAACACCGCTTCCCATCGTCCCATACTCGGTATGTGTTCGAAGCGCCTCCGCCGCTGAGCGGTTCGCCTGCTGTCTGCTGTAACCCTTTGTCTGCACATTGGAAATATTGTTTGCAGTTGTATTGAGCGCCACTTGATAGGCGTTTAACCCCGAATAGGCAATTGTTAATCCAAAAAATGTAGATGGCATGCTAACACCTCTTTCTCACTTATGCACCAAGCCGCATAATCAAATGCTCAATCATCTCGTCTACGACATTGATGAAGCGGCTGGACGCATTGTATGCATTCTGATATTTAATCATGGAGGTCAATTCCTCATCTGAGGATACCCCGATTACCTGCTGTCTCTGATTGTCGATAGATGCCACCGTTCCCTTTAGCGTATCTGCCGTAGCACCGTATACGTTCCCATAAGTTGCAAGCTCTCCAATCATGGACTTATAGTAGCCCTTAAAGCTGCAGCCCTTTGTGTCGTTTGGGTTCAGGGTAAGCCGATTCTCATCCCAGACACTCGCCAAATGCTCCGCCAGGGAATAATCGACTGTCATATTCCCAATCGTAAGATGCGGAAGCTCTGTCTCACGCTGAATCAGCGCTTCATTTACCTGGAGGCTTGTCAGCGTATACTGCATGGTAGAGTCGCTCGGATCCTCCTCGTTGTAAAGGTAGATAGTCTGTAGAACTCCCGCATTATCTGTAAAGGTTGCCTTTGTATAACGCGGTGTGCCGATTCTCGTAAACAACTCCTGCGGCGGCAGCTCTCCGCTTGCTCCGACACAGCAGTTCTTCTCATCCAAAATTTTGGAGGTTACGTCAACTGTTTTTATCGTGCCATCCTCCAACGTTACATCCATTGTTGTCGCTCCGGGCGCCAGATTCAACACTTCCTTCGCCTCCACATTCGGAGCAAGAATATCGTTAATCGCCGTCACGATTCCGTGTATCATCTGATCCAGCTCTGCCTCTGCCTTTAGCATTACCGACATTCCCGTTGTATCATTGAAGGTCGTACGATCCATTCCCTCCACATCCCGATAGGTCGCAATATGATCTCCTCTTGCCAGAATCTGCGCCTTCAGCTTGCCCATATCGTTTTTATTCTCTGCGGAAATATCTGTATTAAAGTGGAATAGATAGGTATATTTTCCTCTCTCTACATCTGAGAGATGGCTCCAATAGGGTGTTGCGAAGCCGGTCAGCTTATCTACCTGCAGCTCAAGCGGATAGTATCTGACCTCATCCACAAACTCTGTCCCTTCAATGCTGACCTTAACCACTCCGTCTACTGTCTCCGAATAGGAAATGTTTACCAGAGCAGAAAGCTCGTCCAGCAACTGATCCCTCGCATCGCGAAGCGTCATTGCCGTCTCAAGTTTTCCCGCCTCAATCTTTTGAATATTCAGATTCAGCTCATTGATTGCCTTACCAATCTCATTGATACGGTCTACATCGTCTCGAATCTGGGTATTCATGTTGTATTGATAGCTCTGCAGTCCACTGTAGACCGCATTTGCTCTGCTGAGAAACAGCTGTGCCTTTTGAATGACAAGATTCTGATTTACACTGTCATCCGGCGCCTTGGACAACTCCTGAAACGAAACCCAAAAGTCCTCTAAGGCTCCCTGAAAGACCTGCCCTTCCATCTCCTGAAAGTACGTCTCTACCTCCCTGGTCGCCTCATAGGTCGCCTGGTAAAATGCCTGACGTCCGCTCTCGGTACGATAGGAGCGATCCAAAAAAATATCCCTCGAATGTACCACATCGCCAATCTTTACGCCAAGACCGGATTGCTGATGGCTGATTGCCGTTGTGGTATTGAGGGTTATATAATTTCTGTCCTCAAACAATACCTGCTGACGCACATACCCCGCGGTATCCACGTTCGCCATATTATTTGCGGTAATATTTAATGCATTCTGGCTGCTCTGTAATCCCGCAACACCAATAAACAATGTTCCAAAACCATTTGCCATGGCAGATTTTCCTCCTTGCCTTACTATTGCTTTGCGTCAAATCCACTGCCGCCCAGCAAGTCTCCTGTATTGTAAGCATTTTTATCATAGTTTGCCGTCTCGGGAGCCTGTCGTGCGCTCCTTAATAACGTAATGTCAAATTCCACCATCTCCAATGCCTGCTTTAGGAGCATTTCATTTTGTTGGTTTAACATCCGCATCTGTGTTCCCACAGCAAGAAGCTTATCGCGGCGCTCCGTCAATTTTGCCTGCTCCTTTGGCTGATTTTCCAGATAACCGATCATCTTCGTAATCGTCATCTCGGCAGGGTCTTTCCCCAGCACCGTCGCCATATCATTCAAAATCCCGGTCCGCTTATTTGACATATTCAAAAGAGCGCTGGCTGCCGCCTGCTCCTTTGTCGTAATCTCTCCCAGCGTCGTAATGTCTGCCGCAATCACCGCATCCTTTTTCTGTCCGCCAAGCTCTATCAGCGCCTCATACTGCGCTTCCTCCTCTGCCATGACTTCCAAAAGTTCTTCCATTAAGCTTGCCACAATCGATCCTCGCTCCTTAGATTATAAATGACTTGTATTTTTCAATTACTCTGCTCGCAAAGTCATCTGCACTCACCTTGTAGTTACCCGACTTTACCTGTGCCGAAAGCTGTGCAACCTTATCCTCTCTAATATCGGAAATCGCTGCCACTGCCTGCTTTGCAACCTGATAGTCGTAACCAACATGGGAAATCTGCACTTCATCGCGTCTGTTCCCCATCTCGGCAGCTCTCGTCTTGCTTCCTGTGTTGCTTTGTTTATATACCTGTGCCACCTGGCCGTAAGCTTCAATCCGCATAATGGCATCTCCTTTCTTCCTTCAAAAATCATTTTCTAGTGTTTATATCGGCTGATTCATTTTTTTCCTTAGAGGAAATTGCCAAAAAGAGTCGACCGTCTAGTCCACACTCTTTAGAGACTCTGTCATGCTTACGTTGTCTATCTTTTTCTTCATCAATCTTCCAATAAGATAGGAGAAAACCATTGTAAGAAGAATGCTGTAAAAATAGCTGATCGGTTCTACTCTGCGTTCAAATGCAACCATATCTACCTTAATTTGTGACATTACAAAGATATGGAGGAAGTGTCCCAAGAGACTCCCGACAAGTGCACCAAGCAGTGAGAGAACATTATTTTCTCTGAAAATATATTCCTCTGTTTCTCGCTCATAAAATCCGAGCACCTTAATTGTGGCAATCTCACGAATGCGCTCCGTAATATTGATGTTCGTCAAATTGTAAAGCACGATAAATGCAAGCCCTGCCGCAGACAAAATAATGACGATTACGACCAGATTCATACTCTGCATCATGCTTTCAAACCGCTCCATCACATCCTCTGTCACATTGACCGCCGCAACATCTGTACCGTTCATAATCATGGTTGCAATCAAATGTGCATCTGCTCCATCCTCGAGATTTACGTATGCCGTTTTATATTCCGGTGCGCTTCCCAGCTGCTCCTCATAAGTATCAGCAGAAAGATACACGTAATTATAGACAAAGTTTCGGAAAATACCGCTCACGGTTGCTGTAATGGTATTTCCGTCCTCCCTGCGCAGGGTAACGGTGTCGCCCTCCCGAAGCCCATATGTATCCGCAAGGTTTTTGCAGACGGCAATCTCATTTTTTCCCGGATAGGGCAGCGGCTCTCTCTCAGTTGTCTGTAATTTCAGATAGGGGGTCATATCCTCCTGTGGATTTGACACAACAAGGCTGACATTTTTTGTCTCCTCCCCTACCTCCAAATCTATTGTCGTCTCCATCACAACGGCAAATTGCTTCATTCCGCTCTCGGCAAGCTCCTCCAGCTCTCGTTTCATCTCTTCCGTTACCGACTTGGAATAGGTTACCCCAATGTCGTAGGTCTGAATCTCCGTATACTGCTGCGCTGCTATATTTACAACGGAATCGTGTACTCCAAAGCCGGTCACAAGAAGTGCCGTACAGCCGCTGATTCCCAGAATCATCATGAAAAATCTCTTTTTGTATCGAAAAACATTCCGCACCGATACCTTCTGCAAAAATTTGAGCCGCCTCCAGATAACCGGAATTCGCTCCAGAAGGACACGCTTTCCTGCCCTCGGTGTCTTTGGACGCATCAATTCTGCGGCCACCTCGGACAGCTCATAGCGACAGGAGGCCCATGTGGTTCCGACCGAGCAAAGTATCGCCGCACCCAGAGAAATCAAAGCGAGCCTTACGTCAAAAAGATAACCGATCGAATCCATTTGGTACATCATCCCGTACGCCACCCAGATTACCTGCGGAAAGAGCCATGTGCCGCCAAAGTACCCGATGAAGCACCCCAGTGCCGCAGCAAGACCGGAGTAAAAAATGTATTTTGACATAATGACGCCTCTGCTATAACCCAGCGCTTTTAGGACACCAATCTGCGTCCTTTGCTCCTCTACCATCCGGTTCATGGTTGTCATACATACGAGAGCTGCCACAAGGAAGAAAAAGATTGGAAATACATTTGCCACACCGTCGACAATTCCCGAATCATTCTGAAAGCAGGCATATCCAATGTTCGTCTCTCGCCCTAACACATACCCCTTTGGGTCTTCCAATTTTGCGAGCGCATCCTCCGCATCTGCTATCTCCTGCTCTGCTTTTGCACTTTCCTCTTGGAACTTCGCAAGACCATCCTCGTAGTCTCTTTCGCCCTGCTCATATTCCTTCTTTGCCTCCTCCAGCTGTGCTTCTTTTTCCTCCAGCTCCTTCTTAGCAACAGCAAGTTGTACCTTAGCATCATCAAGCATCGTCTTCGCATTTGCAAGCTGCTCTTTTCCCGCTGTCAACTGTGCTGCCGCCTCCGCAGGCAGACCTCCTCCCGCCGCAAGATAGGCTTCCGAGGCCAAAAGCTCCTCTTCCTGCAGCAAAAGAGCCTCCTCTGACATATTGAGCTCTCTCTCACGCGCCAAAAGCGTCTCCTTCGCATCCGCAATCTGTGCTTCTCCCTGTGCAATTTCTTCCTTTGCATCATCAAGCTCTGCTCTCGCATCGGCAAGTTCCTGCCTTGCATCCGCAATCTGTGCCCTTGCGTCGGCGATCTGCGCATCGGCATCTGCTTTTGTCGTATGGTAACGCTCCTCTGCCGCCTGCGTGGTCAGCGCCTCCCAATCTGCCTCATGCGCTTTCATCCATGTTTCATACTCTTCGCTGTAAAGTTCAAAATCCTGATCAAATCGAACATAAACCTCTGTATAATAGTCCTCTGCAAAGCCCTCCGGCTGCAAATAAAAAAAGCCTCTGACTCTTCCGTTTCCAAGCGATGTATTTCCTCTTTCGTACTGTATGTAAAGCGGTGACTGCACGATTCCCGTTATGGTATACTCCCGAAAAGCAAAATGGTCGGCATCCTCGCTCGCATTGTCCTCCGATATCGCAATCGTCCTTCCAATCCACGAAGAGTCAAACAGGCTTGCATCCACAACACATTCCTCTGCTCTCTGCGGCAGTTCTCCCTCTGTCAGCACAAGCTTGTTTATCTCTTGTGTCATGCTGTGTGCCCGAAGCACACTGCTGCTGCCGTCCAGCTCGCACAAAATATCAAACTGCAGCGCTCCCTCTGCCGCCGCAACATCCTTCTGCTCCCCAAAGTGCACTACGTCTTCTTTTCCGAATCCGACACTCGAAAGAAGGTGATAATCATAAAAAGCACCCTCTTTCAGATAATTCTCTGCCACCAAGAGCATCGCCGGCTGTGTAATCTTAAGTCCCGCAAAAAATCCTACACCGAGTGCAACGATTGCCAGAATCGCTATGAATCTTCCCGCGCTTTCTTTTATTTCCCGAACTGTTGATTTCCAAATCGCTGACTTCACTTTCTCACCTCTTCATCCGTTCTAATAACTGGGAGAGGACTCCCTCTGAAATAAATTGACAGAGGAAACATCGCTGTCTGCTCATGCTCCCTCTGCTACCACTCGATATCTGCGATATCTATAATATTCGTATTTTTTTCCATTTTTACGACGGTTCCGTTTTTTACCGTGATAATACGGTCTGCCATTGCAGTCAGTGCTTGATTGTGCGTGATGACAATCACAGTCTTTCCCTTTTGGCGGCAGGTATCCTGCAAAAGCTTTAAGACAGCCTTTCCCGTATTGTAGTCAAGTGCTCCCGTCGGCTCATCACACAAAAGGATCTTGGGATTTTTTGCCAGTGCCCGCGCAATCGCCACGCGCTGCTGCTCTCCTCCCGATAACTGCGCCGGAAAGTTCGACAGACGCTCTGACAACCCCACCTCCGCAAGAATCGTCGCCGCATCCAAGGGTTCTTTGCATATCTGTGATGCAAGCTCCACATTCTCCACCGCAGTCAGATTCTGTACCAGATTATAAAACTGAAAGACAAAGCCAATATCATAGCGGCGATAAGCGGTAAGCTGCTTTTTGTCATATTTGGAAATTTCCTCTCCGTCTAAAAGCACCTTGCCTGCCGTCAGGCTGTCCATTCCTCCTAAAATATTTAAAATTGTGGTCTTCCCTGCACCTGAAGCTCCCACAATCACGCAAAATTCTCCTTTTTCAATCTCAAAGTTTGCGTCTTTTAGTGCCTGAATCTCCACTTCGCCGTTTTTATAAATTTTATCTACATGCTCGAATGAGACGAACATTTTTATCCACTCCCTCTCCGGTATTTTCGTTTAGTATTACAATAGCAAAACCCAAAGGAAACTTCAATGTATGCCTTTGGGTTTTTAGAAAATATTTATTTTTGATTTGCAGGCTCCATGCTGACGGAGCGCCCTTTGATTTTTGCGTTTTTCATGGCTTCTAACACCTCACGTCCATACTCTCTTGGAACCTCCACAAACGTATATTTATCATACATATCAATGGCTCCCACGAGCTTGCCCGGCATACCGGACTCCCCTGCAATTGCGCCCAAAATATCACCGGGCTTGATGCGATCCTTTTTCCCGATGTTGATAAAAAGGCGCACCATGCCTTCTTCTGCTCCTGTATTTCCAAAATCAAACTCGTCATCCTTCTCATTGTCCAAGCTTACCTGTCCGAGCGACTGCATCAAAAATGCTGCTGCAATATCCATCGCCGTATAGTCCGATTCGTTGATCTGCCTCTCAAGCATTTCAATCATATCGTGCAGATTTTCTTCATCAATGATTCTTCCAATCTTC
>JAQXLR010000023.1 GCA_029012225.1 Clostridiales bacterium | reverse complement strand
TGGCAATCTCGCCAATCACAAGTCCCCAGATTGTCATGGACAAAGAGAAGGGCTGACCCTTTTCAATACAGATGTGGTACATCACATAAACGCTTCCCACTCTCGCAAGCTGCTCCGACAGCTGACAGAGCGAAGGAACGGCAGTTTTTTTCAGTCCATAGTAGTAGCCGTTGATGCAGGCGTGAATACAAGCCGGCACAAAGGAAAAGGATAACACACGAAGCAGTGGAGTACATCGTGTATCTCCAAGCAAAGAGTCGGCCATAAAGTCTGCAAAGAGCCAGATGAAAAGCCCTGTTATCGTTGAGAGAAAGAGGGAAATGAGAAGCCCTACAGCAAGATAATGTCTGGCAGCTGCGGGATTTTTTTTTCCGATTTCCGTTGAGACAAATTTTGAAATGGAAGTTTGGATGCCGGCAGCGGTAACGGCAAATCCCAGAGCGGTTACAGGAGAGAGAAGCTGATAGATTCCAAGACCTTCTGCACCAATGAGGCGGGAGAGGAATATTCTATAAAAGAAACCTATGATTCGTGTCGCCACACCGGCAAGCGTTAAAAACAGGGTTCCGGCAATAAAAACGTTCTTTGTAGTTGAAAAAGATGATTTCTGCAACAATAACCTCCAAAGACTACGAAAAATCCGTT
Source organism: Clostridiales bacterium (assembly GCA_029012225.1). Taxonomy (GTDB): domain Bacteria; phylum Bacillota; class Clostridia; order Lachnospirales; family Lachnospiraceae; genus Roseburia. Next base: position 11,461 of record JAQXLR010000023.1, on the reverse strand, counting down.
TTAAGATTCATATAAATATATGTGGGAGGTAAGTGGAAAATGAGTAATCCGATTTATTTAGATAATGCAGCGACGACGCAGATGTCGGATGCAGTGAAGGAGGCCATGGAGCCGTATTTGATGGAAAACTTTGGAAATGCCTCTACCATGTACAGCTATGGGGAGAGGGCAAAGGAAGCCATGGAGCATGCAAGAGAGATCATTGCCCATACATTGGAGGCAAAGCCGTCTGAAATTTATTTTACATCGGGAGGATCGGAATCTGATAATTGGGCAATCAAAGGGATTGCGGGAGAATATAAGAAAAAGGGGCGTCATATTATTACAAGTTGTATTGAGCACCATGCCGTTTTAAATTCCTGTGGGTATTTGGAAAAGCTTGGATATTCCGTTACGTACCTGGGAGTGGATGCTTACGGAATGGTGTCGCCAAAAGAGGCAGAGGCGGCAATACGTCCTGAGACTACGTTGCTTACGATTATGTTTGGAAACAATGAGGTGGGAACACTTGAGCCAATCCGGCAGCTTGGAAGAATTGCAAGAGGCAACGGAGTGTTGTTTCACACGGATGCCGTACAGGCATATGGGCAGCTTCCGATTTCCGTACAGCAAGAGCCGGTTGACCTTTTGAGTGCCAGTGCACACAAATTTCATGGGCCTAAAGGAGTTGGCTTTTTGTATCTTCGAGAGGGAGTAAAAATCCCTTCCTTTATTCACGGAGGAGGGCAAGAGAGAGGAAAAAGAGGCGGGACGGAAAATATTCCTGCGATTGTCGGGATGGGAAGGGCGGCGGAGCTTGCGGCAGAGCGGCTTCGGATGAGGCTTCGGCGTGAGGCAATGCTTCGAAATTATATGATTGAAAAAATCCTGCATGAAATTCCGGAAAGCCGCTTGAATGGACATCCAAACAAACGGCTGCCGGGGAACATAAGCGTTTCCTTCCGTGGTGTGGATGGAGCATCGCTGTTGATTCTTTTGGAGGAGGATGGGATTTGTGCATCCGGTGGCTCGGCCTGCAATACAGGGGAAAGCAGGATATCCTATGTGATTGAGGCTCTGGGAATACCGGAGGATTATGCGGCAGGTACCGTGCGTTTGACTTTAAGCAGGAATACCACAAGAGCAGAGGTGGATGCTACAGTGGCGTCGTTAAAGAGGAATGTGGCACGCTTAAAGGAAATATAATGTTTGCATTTTTTCAAGGTTGTCATTCAGTCGCATATTTGTTAAAGTAAAAAAGAAAGCTGCATAAATCACGTAGAAAAAGAATCGTTCGGAGGTATCGCGATGAAGTTTGATTTTACTTATTACAATCCAACCAAGATTTATTTCGGGAAAACGGCGCTGGAGTTCTTAGAGCCGGAGCTGCAAAATTATGGAGAGAATGTACTGCTTGTCTATGGCAAGGCTGCAATTAAGAAGATAGGACTTTATGACAGCGTCATAGAGATTTTGCGTTCCGCAAAGAAAAATGTTGTGGAGCTTGGGGGAATCAAGCCAAACCCGACTTATGAACAGATGATGGCAGGAGCAAAGCTTGTCAGAGACAATGCGATTGATTTGATTTTGGCTGTTGGCGGCGGCTCCGTGATAGACTGCGCCAAGGCGATTTCTGTCAGTGCATATTGTGATGGTGATGCGTGGAAAAAATATTGGATTGATTTTGAGGAGCTGTCAAACAAAACCGTGCCGGTTGCAAGTATTTTAACGATGGTGGGAACCGGCTCGGAAATGAACGGTGGGTCAGTCATAACAAAAGAAGAGGAATGGATTAAGGCAGGCAGGGTCTTTCCTGCAAGCGTCAATCCGAAGTTTTCTATTTTAAATCCCGAATATACATTTCATGTGCCAAAGGAACAAATGGTAAGCGGTGTGTTTGACGTCATGTCGCATTTGATGGAGCAGTATTTCTCGGGAGACGATGATAATACGACGGATTATGTGATTGAAGGCATTATGAAATCTCTGATTCACAGCACAAGAATTGCGCTGAAGAATCCGACGGATTATGAAGCCAGAAGTAATATGATGTGGTGTGCGACAATGGCCTTAAATACCATTACGGGTCTTTCCAAGGAGCAGGACTGGGAGGTGCATTATATCGAGCATCAGATTGGCGCTTATACGGATTGTCCGCACGGAATTGGTCTTGCGATTGTTTCGGTGCCGTATTACCGCTCCATCTGCGAATATGGAATAGATAAATTTGTCCGATTTGCGGAAACAATCTGGAATGTGGAAGCCGCAGGGAAAAGTAAGCGTGAGATTGCAGAGGAAGGACTGGATTGCCTGTATCGCTTTATTGTGGAAATGGGGATTCCGACGTCCTTACGAAGCATCGGTGCAACAGAGGAGATGCTGCCGGCCATTGCGGATTCGTGTCTTCTGGCAGGCGCTTATAAAAAGATAAGCAGAGAGGACATTTTAACAATTTTAAAGAGCTGTTTCTAACAAAATCAAATCGCCGCAATTTTTAGAAATTGCGGCGATTTGGCTTTTGAGAACTGTTGTATCAAAAATCAACGTGTCAGTACACTAGTTGTCGTCTGCATCCTCTTCTGACATAGAATACACTTGCCGTTTTCTTGCCATCTCATCATTTTCGAGATACTCATCATAAGTGGAAATCTTGTCAATAAAGGTTCCGTCCGGTAAAAATTCGATAATTCGATTTGCCGTAGTCTGCACGACCTGATGGTCGCGTGAGGCAAAGAGGACAACACCCGGAAATTTAATCAGACCATTATTTAATGCCGTAATGGACTCCATGTCCAGATGGTCGGTCGGCTCATCCAAAATCAGGACGTTGCTGCCCATAATCATCATGCGGGAAAGCAGAACACGAACTTTCTCTCCACCGGAGAGTACACGCATCTTCTTGGTTCCGTCCTCTCCGGCAAAAAGCATACGTCCAAGGAAGCCGCGTACATAAGTGGCATCCTTGATTTCCGAGAACTGGGTCAGCCAGTCTACAATCAAAAGGTCGGTATCAAAGATTGCCGTGTTGTCCTTTGGAAAATAGGACTGGCTTGTTGTGACACCCCATTTGTAAGAGCCGGAATCCGGCTCCATCTCTCCGGCAAGGATTTTAAAGAGGGTAGTCTTGGCAAGCTCGTTGCCGCCGACAAAGGCAATTTTGTCGTCATGTCCGACAAGAAAGGATACATTGTCAAGAATTTTTACCCCGTCAATTGTCTTGCTGATGCCTTCAACGGTAAGCACCTCATTTCCAATCTCACGGTTTGGACGAAAATCAATGTAAGGATATTTGCGGCTGGAGGGACGGATTTCATCAAGCTGAATCTTCTCAAGCGCACGCTTTCTTGAGGTTGCCTGCTTTGATTTGGAAGCATTGGCAGAAAAGCGTGAGATAAATTCCTGCAGCTCTTTAATCTTTTCCTCCTTCTTTTTATTCGCTTCCTTCATCTGCTTGACAAGAAGCTGACTGGACTCGTACCAGAAATCGTAATTTCCGGCATAGAGCTGAATTTTTCCATAGTCAATGTCCGCAATATTTGTGCAGACCTTATTTAAAAAATAGCGGTCGTGTGAAACCACAATTACGGTGTTTTCAAAGTTGATTAAGAATTCCTCCAGCCAGCTGATGGCATCCAGATCCAGGTGGTTGGTCGGCTCATCCAAAAGAAGGATGTCCGGATTTCCAAACAGTGCCTGTGCCAGAAGAACCTTGACCTTTAGGGCGCCCGGAATATCTCCCATCAGGCTATAGTGGTCGTCTGTCAAAACGCCAAGACCGTTTAGGAGCGTGGCGGCATCTGCCTCAGCATTCCAACCGTCCATATCGGCAAATTCGGCTTCCAGCTCACTGGCCCGGATCCCGTCCTCATCCGTAAAATCCTCTTTGGCATAGATGGCATCCTTTTCCTTCATGATGTCGTAAAGGCGCTTATTCCCCATAATGACAGTGTCAAGCACCGAAAATTCATCGTATTTAAAATGATCCTGCTGCAAAAAGGACAGACGCTGTCCCGGCGTGAGGATGACTTCTCCGCTTGTTGGCTCAATCTGTCCGGATAAAATTTTAAGAAAGGTTGATTTTCCGGCGCCGTTTGCACCGATAAGACCATAGCAGCAGCCCTCGGTAAATTTAATATTAACCTCCTCAAACAATGCCTTTTTCCCAATCCGTAAAGTTATGTTGCTTGCTTGTATCATACTAGTTACCATGCCTTTCTCTTTGTTTAAGCTACCTTATTTATTATACATAAACTGTTTGCTTTTTCAAGGAAAATTAGAGAAAAGCCTTGGCTTTCAGCCGGGATTTGCTATAATAAAAAAAGTATGGATATTTTACATAAGCTTCTAAGGTAAGGGAGATGAAGAGCATGACAGAACAAAATTTGGAGCAGCGGCTGCGGGAAATTTTAACTGCGCTTCCGGTCGGAGCCTGCTGCAGCAGGATAAAAAAGGAGAACGACAATAGTGTGAGCGCTTCCTTTTTTGCGGCAAACGAAGAGCTTTTCCGCTGTATGGGATATACACAAAAAGAGCTTGAGGAAAAAGGGAATCGGTTGGAGAAGCTCTTATCTTCCAAGGATGAAAAGAGGATGGGAGAAAAAATACACGATGCGGCATCTCATCCCGGCAGCGTATATATAGAAGCTTTCGAAGTGCCGCAAAAAGATGGGGGAACAACCCTTGTGCAGTGGAGTATGCGCTGTGTGGAAAAAGGGGAGGAAACATATTTGTTTAGCTGCTGTTTTCGACCGGATGCCTATTTCGGAACCGGAAAGCAGTCGGAGAAAGAACTTTGGCGGATGGAGGAGCAGTACCGGATGCTGGAGGAGATTTCCGATGAGTTTCCATTGGATTACGATGTGGCGACACAGCAATTTAAGATTCCGTCAAGATATTATAGGAACGGAAAGATTGCAGATCGCAGAAGGAAAGAGATGAAGGCGGAAGAATTTTTCCGGGATATCCACGAGGAGGACAGAGAAAACTGCATACAGACAGTAAGAGAGGCCTCGAGAGTGGAGCAAAAAGGAATCCTTGACTGCCGAATGAATGTTGCACCGGAGGGGGAGGAGCCTGTATATCTGTGGTATCGTACTGTTTATCGCAGTATTGCAGATTGTGATGGGAAGATAAAGCGCATCATTGGAAGATGCTACAATATTAATACGGATAAGACGATTCAAAATAAGCTTTCCGAGGAGATGAAGCGTGACCCCTTAACGAGGCTTTTAAATAAGATGGCGACACAAAATGCGGTAACCGAGTTTTTGAAGCGAGAGCCTGCGGACACGCATGTCATGTTTGTGATTGATATCGATGATTTTAAGAGGATTAACGATACCTTTGGACATGCAGTGGGAGATGTTGTGCTGGCGGACAGTGCACAGACAATTGAGCGCCTTTTTCGTAAGATGGATATTGTGGGCAGAGTCGGAGGAGATGAATTCCTTGCCTTTATGAAGAATGTTACGATGGAGGATGCCGCAACAAGGGCAAAGCAGCTGTGTGCCGAGGTGGCCAAAAGGCTGAACGGAGAAGAGGAGAGCATCCACGTCACAATCAGCATCGGACTGGCAGTCTATGGGGTGGACGGAGCGGACTTTGCGACTTTGTTTGAGGCGGCAGACCGTGCCATGTACCGAACGAAGCGTTCCGGAAAAAACAGCTATTGCTTTGCAAAGGGAGAGGAGCATCCCAATGTAAAGCCGACTGGCATCGGAGAGTCGGAGGAAAGATATCTGCGCGGAAGTGAGGCGGACAATGAGTTTCTCATCTTTGCCTTTGGCCTTTTGGCAAATGCGAAGGATATCAATGTGTCGTTTCATATTTTGTTGGAGCGAATCGGGAAGAAATATGGATTTGATATCGTATCTGTTTTTGAGTATGAAGATGGCAGACAGGATAAAATGAGGATGACGGACTCGTGGAATCGCTTCGGGAGGGTAAAGGAGCAGATCGTGCTTCCGGATCGCATTCAGCAGCTTTCTTATGCAAGGCCGGAGGAATTTGTCTGGATTGAGGGAGAGAGCATGAGGAAGCAGAGCTTGGATTTTTGGAAGCGGTGGAGCTGTGAGCAGAACGGACTGCATCATATGGCAGTCATTCAATTTGAAATCACGGGAAGCCGCAGTGGTTGTTTGTGCTTGGGAGTCGGAGAACGGGAAGAGACGTTTGGAAGAGAGGAAAAGGTCATGCTCTGTAAGCTCAGCAGGATCGTATCCGTATTTATTTCCCTTCGCAATCAAATCAGAGACGATCAAAGGACAATTCAAAGTCTGCGCAATCCGAATCATACAGATTAGCGTTTTTTGCACCTTCATGGAACGAGACTTTTTCTATGAAACGGAGAAAGGGAATGCAGCCTTAGCAGCGTATTTTTGCTTTCATGGCTTCGATAAAATTAAAAATCAAAAAAGAGTTTAGATTGCATCCATTTTCGTACAGTCAGAATGCTTTACAAGTGCAAAATTAAATGATAAAATCAATATCAAGTCATAATCTTGCCAAAAGCGTGTAGAATTATGTCAGCTGGCGGCGAGGAAACCTATTTATTTTCATTAAAGGAGGAAAAAGAATGTCCAGAGCAAAACAGTCAATGGACGGGAACACAGCGGCAGCATATGTGGCTTATGCGTACACAGATGTTGCAGCGATTTATCCCATCACACCATCCAGCCCGATGGCAGATACGGTAGATCAATGGTCAGCGGCAGGACAGGAGAACATCTTTGGGAATCAGGTAAGAGTTGTAGAAATGGAATCGGAAGCGGGCGCAGCGGGCGCAGTTCACGGTTCCCTTGCAGCAGGTGCCCTGACAACGACCTTTACAGCTTCTCAGGGTCTTTTGTTGATGATTCCAAACATGTATAAGATTGCAGGCGAGCAACTTCCGTGTGTCTTTGATGTTTCTGCACGTACTGTAGCCACACAGTCGTTGAGTATTTTCGGAGATCATAGCGACGTATATGCCTGTCGTCAAACAGGATTTGCAATGCTTTGTGAAACAAACCCACAGGAGGTTATGGACTTAAGCCCGGTTGCACACCTTGCGACAATCGAGGGAAAAGTTCCGTTCATTAACTTTTTTGATGGCTTCCGCACCTCTCATGAGATTCAAAAGATTGAGAAATGGGATTATGCAGATTTAAAAGAAATGTGCAACATGGAGGCGGTCAATGCATTCCGTGCGCATGCGCTCAATCCGGAGCATCCGACGATGCGCGGCTCTCACGAGAACGGAGATGTATTTTTCCAGCATCGTGAGGCATGCAACACCCTTTACAATGAGCTTCCGGCTATCGTAGAAAAATACATGGCGAAAGTCAATGAGAAGCTGGGCACGGATTACAGCCTGTTTAACTATTATGGAGCGGAGGATGCAGAGCGCGTGATCGTTGCAATGGGCTCCATCAATGATGTTGCTGAGGAAGTAATCGATTACTTAAATGCAAAAGGAGAGAAGGTAGGCCTTGTAAAAGTACGCCTGTATCGTCCGTGGGTATCGGATGCGTTCGTAAAGGCGCTTCCAAAGACCGTAAAGAAGATTGCCGTTCTTGACCGTACAAAAGAGCCGGGCTCTCTGGGAGATCCGCTGTATCTGGATGTGGCTGCAACCTTGCGCGAGGCAGGACTGGATACGATTGTATTGACAGGCGGACGCTACGGCTTAAGCTCTAAGGATACACCGCCATCTTCCTTATTTGCAGTATACAAGGAATTGGAGAAGGATGCACCAAAGAGCAGATTTACAATCGGTATCGTAGATGATGTGACCAACTTAAGCCTTCCGGAAGTAAAGCCCGCTCCGATTACTGCAGCAGCAGGCACCGTGGAATGTAAGTTCTGGGGGCTTGGAGGCGACGGTACGGTAGGTGCCAATAAGAACTCCACAAAGATTATCGGTGACCATACAGATAAATACATTCAGGCATATTTCCAGTACGACTCCAAAAAGACAGGAGGCGTTACCATTTCCCACCTAAGATTTGGGGATAAGCCGATTCGAAGCCCATATTATATCAATCAGGCTGATTTTGTGGCATGCCACAATCCATCCTATGTTACGAAGGGCTTTAAGATGGTACAAGATGTTAAGCCGGGCGGTGTATTCATGATTAACTGCCAGTGGACAGACGAGGAGTTGGAGCAGCGTTTAAATGCTGCGGCAAAGAAATATATTGCAGATAACAACATTCAGCTCTATACCATCAATGCAATCGACAAGGCGATTGAGATTGGAATGGGCAAGCGTACCAATACGATTTTGCAGTCTGCTTTCTTTAAGTTGGCAAATGTCCTTCCGATTGAGGAGGCAGTTGACTACATGAAGGCTGCGGCGAAGAAGTCCTATGGCAAAAAGGGTGATGCAGTCGTAGAGATGAACTATAAGGCAATTGATGCCGGTGTCAATGCGGTACATAAGGTAGAGGTACCGGCTTCTTGGTCGAACCCGCAGGCAGATCCTGCTCCGGCAAAGCTGGAAGGTCGTCCTAAGACGGTTGAGATGGTAGAGAAGCTGATGAATCCGATTTCCTTGATGGATGGAGATTCACTTCCGGTATCTGCATTTATGAACTGTGCAGACGGACAGTTTGAGCATGGTGCTGCTGCTTATGAGAAGCGCGGAATTGCCGTGACTGTTCCGACTTGGTATGCAGACAAGTGTATCCAGTGTAACCAGTGTGCATTTGTGTGCTCTCATGCAACCATTCGTCCGTTTATGCTGAGTGAGGAGGAGGTAAAGGCAGCTCCGTCTCAGATTAAGCTTGCGGATACAAAGCCAAAGGCAAGTGAGTACAAATATACAATGAGTGTTTCTCCGCTTGATTGTATGGGTTGTGCAGAGTGTATCACAGTATGCCCGACAGCGGCAATCGAGATGGTACCGCAGGATGACGAGGCAGATGAGCAGGCAGTGTTTGATTACCTCGTTGCAAATGTAAGCAAGAAGCCGGGTATGCCGGCAGACAATACCGTGAAGGGCTCCCAGTTCAACCAGCCTCTGCTTGAGTTCTCGGGTGCATGCTCCGGTTGTGCGGAGACTGCTTATGCGCGTATCGTAACACAGCTGTTTGGTGAGCAGATGTATATTTCCAATGCGACAGGATGCTCCTCTATCTGGGGTGGTCCGGCTGCAACCTCACCGTATACGGTAAATAAGGACTCAAAGAAGGGTCCGGCTTGGGCAAACTCCCTGTTTGAGGACAATGCACAGCATGGTCTTGGTATGCAGATTGGACAGCAGGTGCTGCGGGAGCAGGCAATTTCAAGCGCTAAGAAATGTGCAGAGAGCGGGCAGGCGAGCGATGAATTAAAGGCGGCGTTTGCGGCGTTTATGGAGACAAAGGATAATACAAAGGCAAACGCACCTGCGACAGAGGCACTGGTAGCACAGCTTGAGAAGGCTGCAGCAGCAGGATGCCAGAATGCAAAGGATGCGATTGAGAAGAAGGACTACCTCGCTAAGAAGTCTGTCTGGATTTTCGGTGGCGACGGTTGGGCATACGATATCGGCTTTGGCGGACTTGATCATGTACTTGCTGCGGGAGAGAATGTCAATGTTATGGTATTTGATACCGAGATGTATTCCAATACGGGAGGTCAGATGTCTAAGGCTTCCAGTCTTGGAGGAGTATGCCAGTTCGCGGCAGCCGGTAAGGAGATTGGAAAGAAGAGTCTTGCGGATATTGCAATGAGCTATGGATATGTTTATGTGGCACAGATTGCGCTTGGAGCAAATATGGCACAGGCAATCAAGGTAATTTCCGAGGCTGAGGCATATAACGGTCCGTCCTTAATTATCTGCTATGCGCCGTGTGAGCTTCACGGAATCAAGGGAGGAATGAACCATTGCCAGACAGAGATGAAGAAGGCGGTCGCTGCGGGTTACTGGAATCTGTTCTCCTACAATCCGGCTCTTAAGGCAGAAGGAAAGAATCCGTTTACCCTGACCTCCAAGCCGGGCGACGGAACCTATCGTGAATTCTTAAATAACGAGACACGCTTTAGCCGCCTGGGTCTGACGTCTCCGGAGCGGGCAGAACAACTCTTTAGTGCAGCCGAGGAGGCAGCAAAGGAGCGCTACGAGCATCTGGAAAGATTAGTAGAGTTATATAAGTAATGTGCAATAATTTTATAAAGTGATCCGGTTATCCGGAGCATCCATGAAACATAGTTTTGGATTCTTTGGGCGGCAATAAATGATGCAGGAGCAATATTTCTGTAGATTTTATTGCCGCTACATTGGCATTCGGGGAATGAGAACCGTAAGGATGGGCAGCTGCCCAAAATACAGAAGATCGTTTAAATGGAGAAAGGGGAGGGGAGCAGATGGGGAAGAAAAAAAGAACCGTAAAAGCTTTGGCAACGATACTGACGTTGTCAATTTTAGCTACTCAGGTACAGGTTTCCGCTCAGAATTTAGAGAGCGAGACTCCGATCATCACGGAAGAGACAGAAGTGTTAGAGGAATTAGACGAAGAAAAATCGGTACAACAGCCATTGGACGAGGGAAGCATGAACGCCGTGGAAGAGGCAGAGCCTGAGAATGATGCGGAATCTGTGCAGGAACAGGAAAAGAAATTGGGAGACGAATTGGCAGAGGGGAATGAGCCTGCCGAGGATGGTGATGCAACAAAGGAAGAGAAGCTTGTAGAGGATGACATACAAGCAGGGAATGCGATGGAAGATAGTCTTGTTGAGGTAGAGGAGCAGCAAAATATGATTGCACAGCAAACGCTGCTTACGACACTAGAGGATAATACAGTCTATCGCATCTATAATGTTTTGGATACCGGAAGTGGCTTGCAGGTAACGAACAGAGCAATTTATGATAACGGAGCGCAAGCCAGTAAAGATGGGGGAATCACGACTAGCGCCGTGGATGCGTCGCCTACCAATGAGGTGTATAGCCGCACCGCATGGCGGGCTGTGCCGGTAGAGGGACAGCCGGGACAATATTACATCCAGAGCGGATTTTCCCACGGATGGATGGCGAATACGATGAAAACAAACGGACGGGTTGCTCTGGTTACAGAAGGAAATCGTCAGGCTTATCAGATTAATATCGTAAAGACAGACACGGGAGGAAGAGTTTTTGTCAGCATCCAGTCTGTTTCAAACAGCGCAGGAGGAACAGCGTCTTATCTGCAGCCGGAAAATACAAATACATCGGGGAGCATCAATATCAATTTTGCGACTGTTGTAAATGAGAGCAGCGGGACTCTTTGGTGTATCGAGGAGGCTCCGAAAACGACAACGGTAACGGGTGCAGAACATTTATGGAGACCGCCCGTCGGAAACTTATATTACAGAATTCCTGCACTTGCGACGGCAAACAATGGAGATGTCATCGCAATCACAGATTTGCGGTATAACAACTCAAGCGATTTGGGTGGCGGACATGAAATTGATTTACTTCGCAAAATACGTCCTTATGATTCAACAGCCAAAAGCTACGGCACTTGGGGAGAGGCGTACAATC
>JAQXLR010000022.1 GCA_029012225.1 Clostridiales bacterium | reverse complement strand
CTGCTTGCCGGTGCTGCCAAGGCAGAGGTCTTATTATTAGCATTCTCAGAGGCAAACAAAATGGATGGATCTGTTGTATCCAGATTAAAAGCCGGAGAAAGTGTTACAGCAGCAACCACGTTCTTTGCATCATAACGTCCGCTCTCCAATCCAGCCATAACAGTACTGCTCTGGCTGCTACTTGTACGCAAAAATCCGCGAGGTCTATTGGATTTCGTTCTGGTGTTTGCATCATTCTGATATAACGAACTTTCCTCTTTCAGGCTTAACATAAAAACATAATCCTTCGTTTCACTTGGATCATGCATGGCCCAACCACCAATTGACATATTTTCGCTTGGTAACGTTTTAAACAGTGTCGTCTCAGCTATTAAGCTCTTTTCCAAATCGGAGAATATAGATGAACCATTATAATATGAATTCTTTAGGTAGCTTCGAAAGTCACTATTTTCCCATCTATTACTACCTGTACCGATATTCCAACCGGCACCGTCACAATCCAAGAATAAACTTTTACCTGAAGCTACACTTTCTATGTTTTGCGTATCAGGTGAAGAATTTAAGACTCGAAATCCATAGCCCGCACTTGCCGCAGTAGGATTTCCAAAATACAATATTTTTCCATTTGTTTTATTCCATGTATTCCCATCACCCGGCCTTAGCACCGTAATATCCCGGTTGATGGTCTGAACTCCTGTATTTGCTGCGATTCCCGAAATAGGCAGCAAAATTCCGGACAGGCAGATAGCCAATACAAGAAACACCTTCCACCATGATACATGGCTCTGTCCTTTTTTCTTTTCTTCTTTTTCGTACATTTTCCCCTCCTATTTTGCGCTCTGCATGATTCCGACGGCAAAAAATATCTCTGCCAAAATCTTCGGAGCCCCTTTTTTGTCCGTTTTCTCGCTATAGGTAAGCTCCTTCTATGTTTCCAATCATACCGTCATATACTCCGCATTCTTCCCTAAAAATGTCGTATTGCAGGCTATTTGATTATTATTATAATAAATATTATTCTATTTTTCAACTCTTTTCTTTTTTTCTTACTGATAAAAGAAAAATATTCCTATAAAACAAAAAGCCGGACTAAATGTCCAGCTTCATATGCATCTCCGCTTCTGCCTCCTGCTTAAATTCCTCTACTTGCATGGGATTTAAGACAGGGAGTTCTTCTATTGACTGAACGCCAAAGCTTCTTAAAAACTCCTCTGTCGTTCCAAAAAGCAAGGGTCTGCCGGGAGCATCCAATCGCCCCAGCTCACACACCAGATTGTATTCCACCAGCTTATTGACCGCGTGGTCGGAAGATACGCCTCGTATCTTCTCAATCTCGGCCTTTGTTACCGGCTGCTTGTATGCAATAATGGAAAGGGTCTCAAGCAGTACATCCGTCAACACATGACGTTTTGGCTGTCTTGCAATCTTAATAAGATATTCATACATCTCGCTCTTGGTACACATCTGATACGCACCGTCCAGCTCAATAATCTGCAGTCCCATTGAGGCTGCCTCGTAACGCTTCATCATATTCTCTATGATCGCTTTGACCTGCTTTTTATCCAGCTCTATGGCGGCAGCAATCTTTTCCAGCTCTACCGATTCTCCCATCGTAAACAAAATCGCCTCTATAATCGCCTCGTAGTTTTTTTCTTCCATAAAGTTCCCCATTTATTCTCGGCTTGCTGCTCTTACAACGAATTTAGGCAACAATCCCGGACTCGATCCAAATATCGTCAAACGTCTTCTCCTGCACAATAAAAATCTTTCCTACCTTCATCAATTCCAAGATGGCAAGAAACGTCACAATTACCTCCATCTTGCCCGACTGCGCTTTAAGAAGGCTGCGGAAACAAAACCGACTGTGGAGCGTACAGTAATGCTCCAAATAGGCCATCTTATCCGCCAGAGAAACCTCTTCCTTTTCTATCTTGCCAAACTTTGAACGAACCGGATCGATCTTGTCCGCCTGCTTTTTCATAATAGACTTAAAAATCTCGTTTAGCTTCGCAAGCGTTACCTCAGAAATCAGCTCCTCCAAATTCACAGGCTCCTCATACTCTGCAACCTCGGGTGGAATACTGGGAAGCTTAAAGAGCATACGTGCTGCGTCCATCTGACGATCTCGAAGTTCGTAGGCCATGCACTTGTACATCTTATACTCCAAGAGCTGCTGCACCAGCTCGGCTCTTGGGTCCGCCTCCTCCTCGTCCTCATCCTCACGCTTTGGCAAGAGCATTCTGGACTTAATATCAAGTAAGGTTGCAGCCATGACAAGAAACTCACTGACAATATTTAAATCCTGCCTTTTCATTTCTCCGATATACTCCATATACTGACTGGTAATCTCCGCAATCGGAATATCGTAAATATTTACTTTGTTTTTTTCCAGCAAATGCAAAAGCAAATCCAGCGGCCCTTCAAACACCTGCAGCTTTACTCTCAAATCCATCTTTTTCCCAAACCTTTCGCCTCTCTATTCTACCTTGGTCTTCCAAAAATTTCAAGCTTTTCGTCATAAAGTACAGGCAGCGCTTCTAAAATGAAGTATAGGAAAACAAACAATGGCAGGAGGTTTCCGTTGAAGCTATTTTTTTCTGTTCTATTGAGCACGCACTTACTGCTCTCCTCTTTTCCCATTCCTGTCGGCACCTCCATCCCGGTTCTTGCAACAGAGATGCCTACAGAAAATTCCATAAATGTATCTGCAGAGAGTGTTCTTTTGATGGAGGCCTCCACCGGCACCATCCTCTTTGAAAAAAACTCTCATGAGGCGTTGCGTCCCGCCAGTGTTACAAAAATTATGACTTTGCTGCTCATCTTTGACGCGCTGTCCGCCGAACAGATTTCGCTGGCGGATACTGTCACTGTCTCGGAGCATGCCGCAAGCATGGGAGGCTCACAGGTATATCTGGAACCGGGCGAAACACAAACCGTCGATACCATGATTAAGTGCATCAGCATTGCCAGCGCAAACGATGCATGTGTTGCCATGGCTGAGCATATTGCAGGCTCGGAAGAAGAATTTGTCCGGCGTATGAATGAGCGTGCAAAGGGACTTGGCATGAATGACACACATTTTGTCAACTGCTGCGGTCTGGAGGCAGAGGGACACCTTACCAGTGCCTTTGATGTCGCCTTGATGTCAAGAGAGCTTACCGCAAAATATCCGCAAATCCACAATTACTGCACGGTCTGGATGGAAAATATTACCCATACCACGGCAAAAGGCAGCAGCGAATTTGGTCTGACCAATACAAACAAGCTGATTAAGCACTACGAGTATGCTACCGGCTTAAAAACCGGCTTTACCAGTCTTGCGAAATATTGTATCTCTGCCACTGCGGAACGTGACGGCATGAAGCTGATTGCTGTGATCATGGCAGCTCCGGATGCAAACAGCCGGACTGCCGATGCTCTCGCCCTGTTCCATTACGGCTTTGGACAATGCCGCATCTATACGGATGCCAATCAGGATGCGCTGCCTTCCATACCGCTTCAAAAAAGTATTATCGAGTCTACCGGCTTATGCTATGAAGGTCCTTTTCGCTATGTCTCCACGAATGGCACCGATTTATCCGGCATTACAAAGGCCATAGAGCTCCCACAGGCGGCACAGGCTCCGATACACAAGGGAGAGGTGGCCGGTAAGGCCGTATATTCGCTAAACGGCAAAGAAATTGGCAGCGTAAATATCCTGTTTACCGAAGATATTGACGCTGCTTCCTACAAGGACTACTTTTATAAGGTGTTTTTATTTTTGATTCCTTAGCATCGTGTCTTTTGCATCACCTACTTCTATAGTAACGGTGCAAACAGGCGCAGTGCACTTTGCAGCACACGAATGAGGAAAGGTCTGTTTTTGCAAAACTCCATTGTAATGTCTGCCGAGCGGGCAAAGGTTTGCATAAAGTCTTTCTTGATATCCATAACGGCACTCGACCGATACATCCATACTCCGCACTCAAACTGTAGGTAAAGACTGCGAAAGTCAAGATTGATGCTGCCCACGGTCGCAATCTCATCGTCACTGATAAAGCATTTCGCATGGAGAAATCCGGGCGTGTACTGGTAAATTTTTACTCCGTTGCGAAGCAGAGGCGTATAGTAGGATTGGGTCAGCAAGTATACCATCTTCTTATCCGGCATACCGGGCGTCACGATTCGCACATCTACACCGCTCTTTGCTGCGGCGCACAGAGCGGTCAGCACTTCGTTGCCGATAATCAGATACGGCGTAAAAATATAAACATATTTTTTTGCACGATTTATAATGTTGAGATAAATTGTCTCGCCGACATTTTCATGGTCGAGCGGGCTGTCTCCGTATGGCTGTACAAATCCGTCTGTCGCAACAGGGCACGTTTGATAGGCGGAAGGCATATATTTTGTATAATCTTCCGTCGAGCCCACAATATAATTCCATATTTCAAGAAACATAGCAGTCAGACTCCAGACAGCCTCCCCCGTGATGCGTACACCCGTATCCTTCCAGTATCCGAATATTCTTTGATGATTGATATATTCATCTGCAAGATTGATTCCTCCGGTGAATCCAATGTAGCCATCCACCACCAGAATCTTTCTGTGATCTCTATTGTTCATAACGGCTGCGAGCACGGGACGAAACGGATGGAAGGCTGCACATTTGATTCCTTTTTTCTGCAGCTTTTTATAGTATTTTGCCGGAAGCTTGCTGATGCATCCCACATCATCATAAATCAGACGAACCTGCACTCCCTCCTTCGCCTTCTCTTCCAAGATATCTACCATTTGGGAAAACATATATCCTTCTTCCACAATAAAATATTCCAAAAAGATAAAATGCTTGGCACTCCTTAGCGCGCTTAGCATATCTGGAAACATTTCCTCTCCGCATTTGTAATATTTTGTCTTTGTGTGCCCATACACCGGAAAGCCTGCCCAGTCATTGATATATTTCGACTGAAGAAAGGCAACCTCATCCTTCTCCTTCAAATCATTTTTAATCTGCTCATCTCCACTGACATATTGTCTGACCTCTTGGATGACTGCACTCATTCTCTCTTGATTTCTCTTTGTCAGTCCCGAGCGTCCAAACAAAAAATAGAGAATCAATCCAAACACGGGAAAAAGGAGAATAAGAAAAACCCAAGATAATTTATTCGCGGGATTCATCCATCGATTCACAATAATAAGCACAACAACAATGGCAACCATGCGAACCATCAGGTTTACATAGGCAAACCGATAGCTTACCCTCCAAATAAGCATTGTTATCCATGCAATCTGTATAATAATAGCCATCGCTACAATAGAAAATCTTCCCAAGAGCAGCTGTGCAATTCTTTTCATCCGTATAACTCCCCCTTGGTGGCTATTTTACTGGTTTTCCAGGTAAAAGTCAAACACCGCGCACCAGATTATCGACATGAATCATGCCCCATCCGACCTTACTTAGCGCTTCTCCTCTCGGATATGCTCGCTCATACAAGCGCAGCTTCATTTCTGCGGGCGTAAAATGTGGATACTTTTCAAAGGCAAGCGCGAGTGCACCTGTCACAACCGGAGCAGCCATCGAGGTTCCGCTTTTTGTCTGGTAACCTGTTCCATTCTGACTGCAGCTTGTAATACCCGTTCCCGGTGCTAAAATTTCCGGCTTCACAATGCAGCATGCGGTCGGTCCCAAGCCGCTGTAGCCTTGCCCAAGCCCATAGCCTCTTACACCTGCACCATTGTCATCACTGCTTCCGACTGTCAGGATTTTTCTGGAAATTCCCGGAATCGTAACAGAGTTTTCCTTTGGCCCGTTATTCCCTGCCGCCACGACTACCATGATTCCGGCATCCCACACCTCATCCACTGCCAAAAGCAGCTCCTGCTGCTCTCGCTTCCCGGCACTTGGAAGCATGCCCACTGAAATATTGAGCAGCTTTATTCCATATTTGTCCTTTTGCTTTACCACCCAATCAAGCGCTCCCAGCACTTTTTGCGTACTCCCATTCCCCTTCTCATCCAATACCTTTAACATGATCATATTGGCTCTTGGAGCAATGCCGCTGTATACAGGACGTCCGTTTCTATCTAGGGACAGCTTGCCGTCCCCTGCAATAATTCCGGTCACATGGGTACCGTGGCCATTGTCATCATAAAGTCCCTGTCTCCCATTGCAGAAATCACGAAACAAAAGAATTCTGTTGCCAAAATCAGGATGGCGAACGATACCCGTATCCATGACCACCACCGTCACATTTTGTCCGCTTAAGCCTGTTCTATATGCATAATTTGTATGAATTATTTTTTTGACCCGATTCATAAAATCCCCCATTTTGAAGCGATTTTTCTTTTTAATGTATGCCAAAAAAATAATTTGGAGAAAGAAATAGGGACATACCGCAAAACGATATGTCCCCAGCTCTGCCTTTCTTTCTATGCCTCCTGCGGCACATCCTTAATCGAAAAGCTGATTCTGCCCATCTTATCTTTTCCAAGACAAATATTTTTACATTACAATCCAGAGCATCGGCTATTCTCTATTTTTTAAACAAATCCGAATGTGTCCCAGTTCTGACTAACTCCAAATAAGCGCCGTCGTATCGGTAAATTAAAAGCCAATCTGGTGCAATGTGACACTCTCGAAATCCTGCATAGTTTCCTGTCAATGTGTGGTCTCTGTTCTTTTCTGGAAGCATATCAGGTATAGCAAGCGTAGCAACAACAGACTTTAATAAATCCATTTGCAAGCCGCGCTTAATACACTTTTTATAATCTTTCTTGAATTGTCCGGAGTCCTTAACTTTTAACATTTATCAATCCTCCAAACTTTTCCACAATTCGTCAAGTGTATCGAAACACTCACCTCCACCGTTTTCTAATTCCTGCATAGCTGCTATTGTTTCTTCGTTTGGTTCCTCCTCTGGTATTGCCGCACCTTCCAAAATACCCATGATGTAAAATATTTTACTCTCCGGAACTCTGTCTAGTAACTGATGCGCATATTCTCTATTGCTCATTTATTTGACCTCTCTTTCTAAATTATTGGTTGCCCTGTTTCTTTGCTAATAAATTGGATTTTCAAATCTGCATTTAAAGCATCTGCTATTTTCTCTAATTCCGATACTTTAAAAGTATTTCTTTTGTATTTGTTGTACATATTCATCAAACATATTCGACAACCTCTCCATGTTCCCAAATCTCATCGGCAGATAAATCTATATTATCATTCCAACTTATTCCGTAGCCGCCCACATCAACGCGCACTTGCTCAAATAATCCGTTAATTTCTTCTAAGTCTTTAAATACTGGAATTTCGACAAACAGAGGCTTTATATCATATTCTTTTGTTGTTCCATCTTGAAAAACAGCACTTAAAATATAATTGTCTTTTGGTGTGATCGCTTGCCGTAAAATCTTGCTATGACCGGCATTTCATCCGCTCCTTTTCTGTTGTTTCCTTTCAACAATATTATATTAGCATATTTAAACCATTCTGCTGATAAGAATATTTATACTATTCTTTACTCCCTCATTCTCTCTAATTCCTTTTCAACGCAATCTTGTATAAATGCGGACAGTTTCATCCCTTTAAATTTTGCCGCCGCTTCATATTCTGCTTTCTTGCCTTTTGCCGCCATAACAGTTATGCGGTCGTATTTCTCCTTTTGATAGGCATTTACATATGCTATAGCGTCCTCTTTATTTGCGTATGCCATGTCAGCACCTCCCATCTTTTTATCATGTTAGCATATTTAAACTTTTATGTCAAACTTCATCAAATCTACACATGATTCTATCACAGAAAATTTTTTATAGCATATTTGAACTTTTCTCATTGAAGGCACATTTAACTATTCTATATTTATATCGCCAAAAGAACACAACCAAATTTCAAATGCCAAAAAATAATTTGGAGAAAGAAATAGGGACATACCGCAAAACAATATGTCCCCAGCTCTGCCTTTCTTTCTATGCCTCCTGCGGCACATCCTTAATCGAAAAGCTGATTCTGCCCATCTTATCTTTTCCAAGACAAATTACTTTTACCTTATCACCAAGGGTCAAAACATCCTCTACACGATTGATTCTTTCCTTTGCAATCTTGGAAATGTGAACCATTCCCTCCTTGCCCGGTGCAAATTCAAGAAAGGCTCCAAACTCCTTGATGCTAACGACTGTTCCCGTAAAAATCTGACCTTCCTCAAAGTCTGTTGTAATGGTTTGAATCATGTCAACCGCTTTCTCCATCATCTCTGCATCGGTGCCGCATACGGATACAGCACCATCTTCGGTAATGTCAATTTTGACACCGGTACGGTCGATGATTTCATTGATGGTCTTTCCTCTCTGTCCGACTACATCTCCAATCTTTGCAGGATCAATCTGAATCTGTATAATCTTTGGCGCATATGGACCAACCTCTTTTCTCGGCTCAGAAATCGCTTTTGACATGACCTCATCCATAATATAAAGTCTTGCCTCTCTCGTTCTTGCAATCGCCTCCTCCACAATCTCTCTTGTTAATCCATGAATCTTGATATCCATCTGGATTGCGGTAATTCCCTTGTGTGTACCGGTTACCTTAAAGTCCATATCCCCAAAGAAATCTTCAAGCCCCTGAATATCCGTCAGTAAAATATAATCGTCATCCGTATCTCCTGTCACAAGTCCACAGGAAATACCTGCCACCATTGCCTTAATTGGTACGCCTGCCGCCATAAGTGCCATACAGGAAGCACAGGTCGATGCCATGGAGGTGGAGCCGTTTGACTCAAAGGTCTCGGATACGGCACGAATGGC
>JAQXLR010000021.1 GCA_029012225.1 Clostridiales bacterium | reverse complement strand
TCCAGGCAGGAGTTTGTATCCAATGTCTCACATGAGCTAAAGACACCCCTTACCTCCATGAAGGTTTTGGCAGATTCCATTAATAGTATGGAAAATGCACCAATTGAGCTGTATCAGGAGTTTATGGCAGACATCGGAAATGAGGTGGAGCGTGAGACAAAGATCATCAACGATTTGCTCTCCCTCGTCAAGCTTGATAAATCTGCCGCTTCCTTAAATATTTCGAATATCAATATCAATGAGCTGCTGGAGCAGATTTTAAAGCGGATGAATCCGATTGCAAAAAAGCAGGAGGTAGAGGTTGTTTTAGAGAGTTTTCGTCCCGTAAGTGCAGATGTGGATGAGATTAAGATTACGCTGGCATTTACAAATTTGATTGAAAATGCGATCAAGTACAACAGGCCGGGAGGCTGGGTGCATGTATCCTTGAATGCGGATCATCAGTATTTTTATTTAAAGGTAGAGGATTCTGGAATTGGAATCCCGGAAAAAGACATTGAGCATATCTATGAGCGATTTTATCGAGTGGATAAATCTCATTCCCGTGAAATCGGAGGAACCGGACTTGGACTTGCCATTACGAGAAGCACGGTGCTGATGCATCGTGGAGCAATTAAGGTGTTTAGCACGGAGGGAGAGGGAACGACCTTCGATGTTCGGATTCCTCTTAACTATATCTCATAAAAAAGGAGAAAAGGCTTGAAGTTTCAAAAAAACCGTTGGAAGAAATTCATAGTGGCAGTGTTTTTGTGCCTGCTTGTCGCGGTGCCGCTTGGCTGTGGAGAGAAGCAAGAGGAGGCACAATACTATGTAGAATATCTCAATAAAGAAAAGACAAAGCTTGTGAAGCTTCCCTATGAGCCGACATCCTCTGACACAATCGAAATGATTGAGGAGCTTTTGTCTGTGCTTTCCTCGGATTCGGATCATGTGGAGTATAGAAAGCCCATCCCCAATCAGGTAAAGGTGCTCAATTATTCGCTGGAAGGAGTCCTCCTTACCATTCATTTTGATGCAGAATATCTAAGCATGGACTCTGTAGAAGAAGTTTTGTGTCGTGCGGCAATTGTGCGGACGATGACGCAGTTGGAGGGAGTAGACTGTGTCGCATTTTATATAGGAGATACACCTCTGACGGATGCAAAGGGAAATGTTGTGGGAAGCATGTATAAAGAGAGCTTTATCCAAAATCCGGGAGAGCAGATTAATTCGATTCAAGATACGACACTTACCTTGTATTTTTCGAATCCGGAGGGAGACGGTCTGGTGAAGGAGGTGCGGGAAGAAGTCTATTACAGCAGTAATGTCTCAATGGAAAAGCTCATTATGGAGCAGCTCCTAAAAGGACCGATGGGAAAGGAGGCAAAGGCGACGATTCCAAATGGGACACGCCTTGTCACAGTGTCTGTAGTAGATGGAGTGTGTTATGTCAGTCTTGATGAGACCTTTCGTAATCAGGACTATAAGGTAAATGAGGCGGTTGTAATTTATTCGATTGTCAATTCCTTGACGGAACTGCCGACCATCAATAAGGTGCAGATTTCCATCAATGGGGATACGAGCGGAAAATATCGGGACAATTTTGCGCTCCGTGAGATGTATGACCGAAACCTTGATTATGTAAAGTGAAAAAGGAAGAAGGAGGGATGATGTGCCACGCAGATTATGTTGCGGAATGGCGGTTGGGATGCTTCTTGGAATCTGTGCTGCAGCGTATGGAACGATAGCGCCGGGAGGAATGCCTGCGATAGGAATGACGGCTTTTGGAGGATTGCTTGCGGCAGGAGCTGCCCTAATCCGACAGAAGCGAAAAAAAGCGGCGAAGCTTCTGCCTAAGCAACGCATAAGAAATACAATCTATATTTTATTTATTTCTATTATGGTTGTTCTAGGCTGGCAGCATTACAGAGAACGGGAAAGCTTCCGGCAACAGTATCTTGCACTGTTGGAGGAAGGGATGCAGCTTTTGGTGCAGGGGGAGCTTGCAAAGAAGACGATACAAGATGGGCGGTATGTCTATGAGCTGACATCCTGTCTGATTCTATCCAAACAAAAACAAAATTCAAATACACATCCGGTAGCTTGTG
This sequence comes from Clostridiales bacterium, assembly GCA_029012225.1. Classification (GTDB taxonomy): domain Bacteria; phylum Bacillota; class Clostridia; order Lachnospirales; family Lachnospiraceae; genus Roseburia. The sequence continues at coordinate 8,555 of JAQXLR010000021.1, read as the reverse complement.
ACCGGATTCTGGTCTATTCGGATGCCGATGCTGCTTCAATCGGCGAAACTCTTATTTTAAATGGAAAAATTGAATTATGGAGAGAGGCAAGAAATGAGGGAAGCTTTGATGAGCAGGCATTTTATCGTGCGAGGGGAGTGGCGTTTCGCATGTGGAATCCGCAGATTGAGCAGGTGCACGGAGAAAAAAAGCATCTTTCAGAGCAGCTTTTTTGGCTTCGTACTCAGATTGCCTCGGTTTATGCAGAGTGCATGGGAGAGGCGCAGGCTGGAATTATGGCGATGATGGTGGTGGGGGAAAAAAGTCTTTTGCACAAAGAGGTAGAGAAGCTGTATCGAATTTGCGGATTGTCGCACATTCTTGCCATTTCGGGACTGCATATTTCCGTAATAGGAATGTCTCTTTATCAGCTTTTGCGCAGAGGCGGCTGTGGGCTGGTTTTCTCATCATTGCTTGCGGCAGGAGTGATGTGTGGCTATGGAGTGATGGTGGGAGGCGGAATTTCGGTTAAGCGGGCAGTCGCTATGTTTCTTCTGATGCTGGTGGCGCAGGTCATAGGGAGAAGCTATGATTCCCTAAATGCGCTGGGAATTGCGGCAATTTTTCTGCTGTGGGAGAACCCGAATATTTTTTTGGATGCCGGCTTTCAGCTCTCCTTTGCGGCAGTGATCGGGATTGTTTGGGTCGGTCACCGGAACATAGAGGGGCATGCACCAAAGCAGGAGGAGGGAGAGGAGAAGGCGAAGAAGTGGGAAAGAGTAGGAGAATTCTTTTCCAAAAATATCCTCGGAAGCCTTGCAATCCAGCTTATGACTCTCCCCATTGTAACATGGTATTATTACGAGGTGCCGATGTATGCGGTGCTGATTAATCTTGTTGTGCTCCTGTGGACGGAAAAGCTGCTTTTTCTCGGAATTTTAGGAGGGCTTGTCGGTGTCTTCTCCACGGAAGCAGCGCGCATTGTGCTTCTTCCGTGTCAGCTTTTGCTTTCATGCAACCTAAGAATCTGTGAGATGGTTTCCGGCCTTCCGGGAGCAATGCTGATTACGGGAAAGCCTACATTTTGGAAGATTTTTCTTTACTATACCGGAATCGGACTGCTTACTTTTTATCGACATACCCATACAAGGCGACAGAAGAAATTCGGAGGGTTCAGTTTAGGCTTAAGCTGTGCGGCAATCGAGTGCATTCTTCTTGTCTGGCTCTTATGGAGGCCTGCAGCCGGATTTGAGCTTTGCGTTTTAGATGTCGGGCAGGGAGACGGCAGCTTTCTTCGGACAGAGCAAGGAGTTACGGTGTTTCTGGACGGAGGAAGCTCTGATGTCAGACAGGTGGGAACCTATCGCATTCTGCCATTTTTAAAAGCAAAGGGAATCCGAAAGGTTGATTTTTGGTTTGTTTCGCATACGGACCAAGATCACATTTCGGGGCTGCTGGAGATACTGGAGGAAGGATATTCCGTAGGGCAGCTTGTATTTTCTGCCGGAATGCAAAAGGATAAAAGGTATGAGGCATTGAAGAACCTGGCTGACAAAGAAGGAACAAAGCTGCTTTTTGTACGGGAGGGGGATGTGCTGCACCTTGGGGACGGAAAAATGCGCGTGCTTTCTCCCAAGAGGGGAATGCATTATCAGGATAAGAATACAGCCTCTCTTGTGCTGCTTTATGAGGAGGAGGACTTTGCCGGAATGTTTACGGGAGATATTGACGCAAGAGCAGAGGGATACCTTTTAGATGGGTGGACGCATCCGGTTGATTTTTATAAGGCAGCACATCACGGCTCCAAATATTCCAATTCGGAGGAATTTTTAAAAGTGCTGTCTCCAACCGTTTGCATTGTATCCTGTGGGAAGAACAATTCGTACGGACATCCTGCTGCTGAGGCCATAGCACATATGGAGGGAGCAGGAGCGACTGTCTTTTACACCATGCATTCGGGACAGCTTACGCTGCGAAAGGACAAGGGAAGGCTCGTGTTAAAGGAGTATTGTCCGCTTGCGAAAAGCAGAGAAGCTGTGCTAAAATAAATAACATGAGAGCAATAGATGAAGATATAAAAACAGGAAATTTCAAACAGCTGTACCTTTTGTACGGAACAGAGGGATATTTAAAAAAGCAGTATCGCGACAAGCTGAAAAACGCCTTGGCAGCAGAGGGGGATTCGATGAATTTTTCTGCTTATCAGGGCAAGGACATCAATCCGAGAGAAGTGATAGACTTGGCGGAAACGTTGCCGTTTTTTGCGGAACGGCGGGTCATTCTGATTGAAAACAGCGGATTTTTTAAAAATACCTGTGAGGAGCTGGCAGAGTATCTGCCCCAGATGGCACCTGATACGTATATGATTTTTGTGGAGGAGGAGATAGACAAACGCTCCAAAACATACAAGGCGGCAAAAAATGTGGGTCATTTGGTAGAGTTTTCCACTCAGAGCGAGGAGCTTTTGACAAGGTGGATTTTCTCTCGTCTGAAAAAAGAGGGGAGAAATATTACAGGTGCCGTGATGCAGCTTTTTTTGTCCAAAACGGGCACGGATATGGGGAATATCGACAGAGAATTGGAAAAATTGATTTGCTATACGATGGGACGTGATGTGGTTACGGCAGAGGATGTCAATGCGATTGTAACCGAGCAGATTGCTAACAAGATTTTTGATATGGTAAATGCCATTGCAGATCATGACCAACGAAAAGCACTGGAGCTTTATTATGATCTTTTGGCCTTAAAAGAGCCGCCCATGCGGATTTTATATCTCGTTTTGCGGCAGTTTTCGATTCTGTTCCATATTAGGGATATGACAAGATGCGGACTGGATAAGCAGACGATGGCGAAAAAGGCAGGAATCCCTCCGTTTGCGGTGTCAAGAAATGTGGCGCAGGCAAAGGGCTTTTCCGTTTTGCAGCTTAAAGAGGCGCTTTGCTATGGAGCAAAGCTGGAGGAGGCAGTAAAGACAGGTCAGATGAACGATCAGATGGCGGTGGAGCTTTTTCTTGTCAGATACAGCAAAAAACCAGCATGACGGTGCTGGTTTTTTGCTGTATCTGATATTAAGCCATTGCGTTGACAAGCTTTGTCAAACGAGAAACTTTTCTGGCACAATTATTTTTGTGATAAATACCCTTAGAAGCAGCGCTTTCAATGGTAGAAATCGCAACGGTAAGAGCGCTCTTTGCAGCTTCCTTATCGTTTGCGGTAACAGCAGCCTCAACCTTCTTGATTGCCGTTTTTACCTCGCTTTTGCGAGCCTTGTTTCTTGCAGCCTTTGTTTCTGCAACCAAAATTCTTTTCTTAGCAGATTTAATGTTAGCCAATCCGTACACCTCCAATTTTACCAATGGTTATTGTTCATGATTGTTACATTAAAGCCGGACACGGACAGTTCAATGTAAACATACTAGAACAATATATGACATTTTCAGTCTTATGTCAAGGGATTTCCAGATGATTTTTCCATTTTTTAAAAAATGAGTCTGGGAAGGGGAAATATGCAAAGACGCATAAAAAAGAGAAAATGAGAGAAACTGATTTTATCTTGTAAACGAAAAATGGAGGAAGCTATGTATCAGATTCGAACCGACTTGGCACTTGAAACACAGCAAAAAATGCAGGAGGACAATATAGAGCTCAAGGGTGTTCGGTTTTTCGAGGAAAAGATTGATAAAAATCTGACCATCAGCCGCGTGGTGATTGAGACGGAAAATGGAGCAAAAACCATGGGAAAGCCAAAGGGCACCTATATTACGATAGAGGCATCAAACATGGATGAGGAGGATGAGGATTACCACAGAGAGATTTCCGTTCAGCTTGCGCGTATCATAAAGGAGCTTGTTCGTACAAAAAAAGAAGAGATTTCTGTTCTGATTGTCGGTCTTGGCAATCGAGAGGTCACACCGGATGCCTTGGGACCTCGTGTGGTGGATAATCTTTTTATTACAAGGCATGTGATGAAGGAATACGGAAGGTATGCTTTTGGAGAGGATGTGGTCAATCAAATCAGCAGCATTGTTCCCGGTGTCATGGCGCAGACGGGGATGGAAAGCCTTGAAATTATAAAGGGTATTGTGCGGGAGACGAAACCGGAGCTTGTTGTTGTGGTGGATGCGCTGGCAGCTCGGAGCACAAAGCGACTGAATCGGACAATACAGGTTACGGATACCGGAATTAATCCGGGGAGCGGGGTAGGAAATCACAGGCACGGCATCAATGAAAAAAGTCTTGGGATTCCGGTAATCTCCATCGGTATCCCGACGGTTGTCGATGCTGCTACAATCGTAAATGATACCATGTACAATCTGGTAACGGCGATGATGCAGAGTGAAGCGTTTTCAACTTTGGGGCGCTCTCTAAAGGACTTAAATGATGCGGAAAAGTATGAATTAATACAGGAGCTTTTAGCGCCCGGCTTAAACACCATGTTTGTCACACCAAAGGATATTGATGAGTCTGTAAAGCGTTTGAGCTTTACGATATCCGAGGGCTTAAATCTTGCATTTTTAGGAGGGAAAACCGGGAATAAAAAGCAGAAGCATGCATAAGCTTAAGTATGCGTGTACATCGATATTCTTTTCAAAAAAAGAAAAAAAGCAAGGAAATGATAATAGGAATCGGAGTAGGAGCAGCAGCGCTTTTTTTGTGCTTAGGGGGACAGAGCACTGCTGTGGAAAAGCTAAAGCAGGGCTTTGCCTCCTTTTTGTATGAGGAAGTGCTGGATTGGTACATGCCGGCGGCAGGTTCACAAGACTTACCGTCGGCATCGCCGTTAGGAGAGAAAGGCATAGCACAGCATCTGCTTGCACATTTTTTTCCCGTCACAGGCTTTTTGTCGCAGGAGAAGGAAGCTCTACCGGATTATCCGCTTCAGGTGGAGAGTGAGCTTTCCTATGAGATGATACTGGCATGGGAGGCGTCAGATGAAAATTATGTGGACGAGGAGACAAAAAAAGTCATCGCAGCATCGGGAGAACCGCTGCCGCAGGCAGTGGAGGAGATGCCGAAGCTGACAGAGGAGGCGGATTTGGCACAAGGTGCAGCCACGGCATATGATGCGGTGGGAACCTATGGTATGAGGCAAAAGGCAGTAACCTATCCAAGAGAAAAGCTAAATGACTTTGATTATCTGATTCAAAATTTTTATCAGGTTGATAATACTACAACAATCGACGGAAATCAGCTGAATGCAGCAAAGCTGCTGGAAAAGAATATGAAGCTGACACATGATGCGTCAACACCGCAGATTTTGATTTACCATACGCATTCCCAGGAGGGCTATGCAGACTCTATTCCGGGAGACCTGGGAACCTCGGTTGTAGGTGTGGGAGATTATCTGACCAATCTTTTGACGGAAAAATATGGATTTTCTGTCATCCACCACAGGGGGACTTATGATGTGGAGAGCAGAGATCATGCCTACTCAAAGGCGGCACCTGCGCTGGAGCAGCTTCTGGCAGAAAATCCGAGCATTGAGGTGGTCATTGATCTACATAGAGACGGGGTAGGAGAAAATACAAGACTGGTAACCAATATAGACGGAAAGCAGACAGCGCAGGTTATGTTTTTTAACGGACTAAGCCGAACGACTAAGATGGGAGACATTGGTTATTTGTATAATCCAAACATTGAGGATAATCTGGCAATTTCTTTCCAGATGCAGCTGGCGGCGGCGGAGTATTATCCCGGTTTTACCAGACGAATTTATCTAAAGGGCTACCGCTATAATATGCATTACTGCCCCAAGACACTGCTGATTGAGGTAGGAGCGCAGACGAATACCTTTGAGGAGGCACTCAATGCGATGGAGCCTCTCGCAGATGTGCTACACACAGTGCTGATGGGGCAGCAGGAGTCCTAGATTGAGAGATGATATTTTTCCATCCAGTAGTTGATTTGGATAAAATATGCCATCAGCTGTGGGCCTGCCATCAGCTGACCAAACCATGGCTTTCCAAGCTCTTTGTGAGAGAAGACAAACTTTCTGGCAAGTGTCTTGTCAATCAAGGGTGCAATCGGAGCATTGGAATCCTCGATGATTTTTAAAAATCGGTCGGCCAAAAGTGCCTCATAGCCGGGATGATATGTTTTCGGATAAGGACTTTTTTTGCGCGTAAGAAGCTCCTGTGGGAGCAGATCGGCGCATGCATCCCGCAGCAATGCCTTTTCCACGCCATTTTGATATTTCATCTCCCAGGGTACATTAAAGACATATTCCATAATCCGATGATCGGCAAACGGAACCCTTGCCTCAAGACCGGAATACATACTGGTGCGATCCATGCGGTCAAGAAGCGTTTGCATAAACCATTTGATATTCAGATAGAAAACAAAGCGCCGCCTTGCGTCATCGGATGCCTCGCCGTCAAGCTTTGGAGCATTTTTTAAAGTATCCAGATAGCGTGCATGCGAATACTCCAAGAGGGAGAGCTCCCTGTTTAGAGAGGCATCCAAAAAGAGTGTTCGCACGCTTAGGTCGGCAGACCACGGAAAGCCGTCTCTGCTTAAGAACTCCTCCCGATAAAACCAAGGGTAACCGCCAAAAATTTCATCGGCGCATTCGCCGGTGAGAGCCACCTTGTTTTTCTTTGCAACAAGCGCACAAAAATACAAAAGGGAGGCATCTACATCTGCCATTCCGGGCAAATCCTTGGCATCTGTGGAAGCAGAAAGCAGATCGACAAGTGCAGTGGGGTCGCACTCAAGATAGGTATGATTTGTTTGGCATTGCGAAAGCATAAGGCGTACATAAGGGTCATCCCGCTCCGGCTGAAAGGAGTTGGACTGAAAATAAATGTCGTTGTCCGTAAAATCAAAGGAAAAGGTATTTAAAGTCTCCCCCTTTTCCTTTTGGCATGCCGCCGCGAGTGCGGTGACAATGCTGGAATCCAGACCACCCGAGAGAAAGGTGCAGACCGGAACGTCCGACACCATTTGACGCCTTACCGTATCGCGTACCAGAAAGGAGACATAGTCAACCGTCTGGGAGTAGGAGTCGGTATGTTCCTTTGCCTTTAAATCCCAGTACATAAGCTCCAAGATACCCTCCCTCGTAAAGGTCATACAGTATCCGGGACGCACTTCTTGCATATCACAGAAAATGCCGCATCCCGGAGTGCGTGCGGGGCCAATGGCGAGAACCTCGCGTAAGCTCTCCAGATTGATTTTCGGAGTCAGAGCGGGATGACAAAATAAGGCCTTTGGCTCGGAACCGAATATAAGGGTATCTTCTTTTATGGAGTAAAAGAGCGGCTTTGTGCCTGCTCTGTCCCTGCACAGAAAAAGTGACTCTAGAGAAGCGTCCCAGATGGCAAAAGAAAAAATCCCATTGAGAAGGGAGACAAATGAGGTTCCGTAGTGGATATAAGCATAGAGAATGATTTCTGTATCCGACGATGTTTGAAAATGATAGCCTGCTTTTTCCAGCGGTGGACGGAGTGTGTCGGTATTATAGATTTCTCCGTTATACACAATGGCATATTCGTTTCCCCCCAGCGTGCAGCTCATAGGCTGTGCCCCTCCTGCAATATCACGGATGGAGAGGCGGGCGTGCGCAAGCCCCACGTGCTCTCTAAGGTATGTGCCATACCCATCCTCGCCACGGTGGGAGAGACTTTTGTGCATATTGCTTAGTATGCTTTCCCAATGGGGAGTAGCTTGAAGATAGTTTTGGTTAAAATTACAGAATCCGGAAATTCCACACATAGGCTCAATCGGCTCCTTTTATTTCGAAAATTTATTGACAATATCTATCCTAAGTATATGCATCTGGACAGAAACCATGAAAAATGTTTTGAAAAAGTGACAGGCGCTTTGGCAAGGCGCTTTGGTGCATGACAAAAGAAGATGTGCAGAAAAAACAAATTGCATTGACGAAATGTGTGATAAATAGTATAATAATTTCATTAAAAAACAGACAAATTGTTCTGAATAACAGTACAGAAGAGAGGGCAGAGCTATGAACTACGGGGTGGATGAAAGGAAAGAGAAACAAACGGAGAATAAGACTTATGGGGCAAACAGTCAGGCAGTAAAATTGCGCAGGCTCGTAACAGAGACGATAGTAGCTGTAGTACTGGGAGCTGTCTTGCTGATTGGATTTGTCATTGTAAACCTGCTGCTGAGCACAGTCAATGCAAATCTGCTGAATGCAACAGTGGCATTGAATCAGTACAGAATCGGTTCCAAGAATCTCACATATGCGGTGCAGTCCTATGCGGTAACGGGAGAGGAGAAATTTTATGACTCTTATATGAGGGAGCTAAATGAGGATAAAAATCGTGATCAGGCACTTGCGATTCTCCAGACTGTAGGGCTTACAGACGAGGAGTGGGCATCCTTAGACGGAATTGCGGCTATGTCAAACGGTCTTGTGCCATTAGAGGAGTCTGCAATGGCATCTGTGAAGGCAGGGAATACAAAGGCCGCACAGGAGGATGTGTTTGGAGCAGAATACGAGGATACTATTGTAAAAATAAATGATCAGACAGAGCAAACCATCCAAATGGTAAGAAGCAGAACGCAGGCAAAACAGAGCCTGTATGCGACGATACAGGTTGTTCTTGAGG
>JAQXLR010000020.1 GCA_029012225.1 Clostridiales bacterium | reverse complement strand
GGTTTTTGGCAACACAGGCTCACCCTGAATTAAAATCAAGGCCGAATCGCCCGCATCCCCTCTTTAAGGGCTTTGTAGAGGCAGCCATACAGTCTGAACAGAAAAAATAAATTATAGATTTAAAAAGGCATATGGATCTTCAAATCCACATGCCTTTTCTTGTTATATCCCTTCCTCCTGCAATCTTTTCTTAATCTCTCTCCAGTTTGGATAGTACTGCTCTACATAAGCCCAAAACGCCGGACTGTGATTGGCCTCCAGAATATGACACATCTCATGAACCACCACATATTCCAAGCACTCCGGCCCCTTTTCATAAAGGGCAAGGTTTATGCTGATTCGATGTGTCTTTACGTTACAGGAGCCCCACCGTGTCTTCATCTGCCGAATCGTAACTTCAGATACGTTTATACCCATTCTCGGCTCCCATTTGGCAATCAGCCTTTCTACTGCCGCTTTCAGAAGCGCCTTGCGGCATCTAATCTCCTTATCGGTCAGCTCCGGCCTTAAGGCACGCACCCTGCTTCTTTCCAGATACTTTTCCCGGTTTCCCTTTACCCAGTCAATCCGCTCCTTTGCAAATTTGTAAACTCTCTCATCACTGCACCTAAGAGGGGCGGAAAGAAAAACACCTCCGTCCTCCTGCCTTACGCGAAGATAGAGATTTTTTACACGCTTTTTTGTTACCGTAATCGGAACATCCTCTATCACAAGGTAATATTTCTTTTCTTTCATTGATTCCCTCCGCACAAAAGTGCTCTGCCCGTCATCTTGCGTATCGATCCAGTATCTCTGACAAATAGCTTCGGTAAGCATCCGAGACCGCCTTTGGGGCTTCAATCCTTACCAAGGCACCCAATCCGGTCAGCCAGCCGAAGAACTGACGGCTTACCGCCACATCGACCCGCACCTGAATCATCTGCTCGTCTTTTTGCCTCATCACAATGTCTTTTCCGAACCGATCAAGCATCACACCTGTCAGTTCCTTCTGACAGACAAGCGTAACCGTCTCCTCCTCTCCTGCGAACATTCCAAACGTTTTCTTGGAATAATCTGCAAGATCAAAATCATCAAACCGACTCTTTCCGTCTCTTTTCTCCTCAAGCAAGGCGATACGCAGCATCTTGTCCACCCTGTAGTGACGAATCATTCTGCTTCGGTCATCATAGGCAATCAAATAATAATTCTCATCATCCCAGGTCAAAAGCCAAGGGCTGACAATATAGTACATTCCATCCCTGCGAAGCTCCATCTCTTTCTTTACATTCCAGTCAAAGTATTGAAACCGAATTTTCGCATTCTTTCCGATCGCGGAATAAATTAAATCTACATTATAATAAATATTTTCATTTATCGCTTTATTGCGATTTGTCACTGCCACCTGACGATGCAGCTCTTTTGCCTGACTGCTGCTGCAAAGCGATTCCAGCTTTTCAATCAGCTCCTTTGATTTTTTGGAGGTAATAAATTTTGATGCCTGCACTGCATCCACCAGCAGCTTAAGCTCCGCCAGCTCAAACTGCCGACTGGCAACATAATAGCCTCCCGGACGCTCTTTTATCTTAATAATATCCATCCCATACTCAATCAGTGCGTCAATATCCGCATAAATGCTTTTTCGCTCTGCGGGAATGCCATATCCGGCAAGCGCATCAATCAATTCCCGTGTTGTCACGGAATGCTCCTCATCTGTACGCTCCAACAAAAGCTGCATCAGATATAAAATCTTTATTTTCTGCTTTTCTGATTTCGCCATAACCTTACCATGCCTTTTGCTCCACCCGCAAGCTTTGGGCTGCAGGTACAAAGCCGCCTGTGAGAAATCGTCCGTATATGGATTTTTCACAGGATCTCCTATTGCCTTTCCTCTTTCACTATAGCGATATTTTGCTCAGATTGCAAGCCTTCCTGTTTCCCTTGCAAAAGTTTAAAAATATGCTATAATATCCATAACCAAATAAGTATTACCAAGAGACGTGAGCAAGGTAAAAAAGACGATTTCAATCGTTTTATTTTTCTTGCTCTTTTTTATTCCCAAAATTCAAAACGATAGGCAAAAGGAGAAAAGCAATGTATGATATCGCAATCATTGGAGCCGGCGTCATCGGCAGCGCCATTGCAAGAGAATTATCCCGGTATCGGGCAAAGGTATGCGTACTCGAACGGGACGAGGACGTCTGCAGCGGCACCTCAAAGGCCAACAGCGCCATTATTCACGCAGGCTTTGACGCTGTACCGGGAAGCTTAAAAGCAAAATTAAACGTTCTGGGAAACGCAATGATGGAGCAGCTCGCGAAGGATTTGGACTTTCCGTTCCGGCGCAATGGTTCCCTCGTTGTCTGCACCGGAACGCAAAATCCTGACGAGCTAAGGCACCTTCTGGAAAAAGGAAAGGCAAATGGCGTTCCCTCCTTGCGCATACTGGATAAAGATGAGGCAAGACAACTGGAAGAAAACTTAAGTGAGGATATAATTTGTGCTCTATACGCTCCCACCTCCGGCATTGTATGCCCCTTTCATATGACGATCGCCCTTGCCGAAAACGCCTATGAAAACGGTGTCTCATTTTTCCGGAATACCAATGTAACAAAAATCACAAGAACCGGCAGCGGATACTCCATTGAGGCACTTCATACCATGACAAACACCGTGCAGCATTTTGATGCAAGGGTGATTGTCAATGCAGCCGGTCTCTACGCAGATGCCTTAAACAATATGGTTAGCGAGAGGAAGCTCCACATTACTGCACGCAAGGGGGAATACTGTCTGCTGGATAAGGATGCCGGAAATCATGTATCGCACACGATTTTTCAGCTCCCTTCAAGCATGGGAAAGGGTGTACTTGTCACCCCCACAATACACGGAAATCTTCTGGTTGGTCCTACTGCCACCGATATCGAAGACAAGGAGGGGACGAATACTACGCAGGAGGGGCTTGCTTTTCTCCGAACCTCCGCTGCACGCAGTGTGAAAAATCTTCCGATACGTCAAGTGATTACTTCCTTCGCAGGCTTACGTGCACATGAGGCGGGAGGAGACTTTATCATCGGAGAGGCGCCCGATTCCAGAGGCTTTATCAACGTAGCCGGCATTGATTCCCCCGGACTTTCCTCTGCTCCCGCCATCGGACAGATGGTTGGCGACATGGTAAGAGAGCTGCTCTCCCTGCCAAAAAAGCAGGACTTTATACCCACCAGAACAGGCTTCCTTCGACCGGATACGCTCTCTTGTGAAGCACGGAATCAGCTGATCCGAAACGCTCCGTCATACGGAAATATTATTTGCCGCTGTGAAATGATTTCAGAGGGAGAAATCATCGATGCGATACAGCGTCCATTAGGGGCGCGCTCCTTAGATGGCATCAAGCGACGTACACGTGCCGGAATGGGGCGCTGCCAAGCAGGCTTTTGCAGTCCTCGTGTCATGGAGATTCTGGAGCGAGAGGTGCCAATGCGCATTTATGAGATTACCAAAAGCGGTCCGGGAAGTGCAATTGTGACCGGCAGAACAAACGAGTGATAGAGGAGATTTCAATATGCAAAATTATGATTTAATTATTATTGGCGGAGGACCTGCCGGTCTTGCTGCCGCAATTGCCGCAAAGGATGCGGGCATCGACAGTATTCTCATTTTAGAACGTGACAGAGAGCTGGGCGGCATTTTAAATCAATGCATCCATAACGGCTTTGGTCTGCACACCTTCCGCGAGGAGCTGACCGGTCCCGAATATGCCGCTCGTTTTATTACGCAAGTCCTCGAACGTCAGATCGAATACAGGCAAAACACTATGGTTTTAAGTGTTGCCTCCAAAAAGGTAGTTGCCATGAATCGCAAGGATGGGTTGTTTGAGCTCCATGCAAAGGCAATCATCCTTGCCATGGGCTGCCGAGAGCGGCCACGAGGTGCATTGGATATTCCGGGCTATCGTCCTGCCGGTATTTTCTCAGCAGGAACCGCACAGCGTCTTGTCAACATGGAAGGCTACATGCCGGGACGTGAGGTTGTAATCTTAGGCTCCGGGGATATCGGTCTGATTATGGCAAGAAGGATGACGCTTGAGGGCGCTAAGGTAAAGGTTGTTGCAGAGCTTATGCCCTATTCCGGTGGTCTGAAACGAAACATCGTACAATGCCTGGAAGACTTTGACATTCCTCTAAAACTAAGTCATACGGTCATTGATATCGAGGGCAAGGAGCGTGTTGAGGCAGTTACCATTGCCAAGGTCGGCTCTGACTTAAGGCCAATTGCAGGCACTGGGGAGCGTTATACCTGTGATACGCTTCTCCTCTCCTGCGGCCTGATTCCCGAAAATGAGCTAAGCAAGCAGGCCGGGGTTGTCTTAAATCCTGTTACATCGGGTCCGATTGTGGGAGACAACTTCGAAACAAGCGTTGACGGGATCTTTGCCTGCGGCAATGTGCTGCATGTCCACGATTTGGTTGATTATGTTTCCAAGGAGGCAGAAGCTGCGGGAAAAGCTGCAGCACATTATATACAGCACGGCACCTCTAAGGCTGTTCGTACCATCCCGATTGTTCCGACAAACGGCATTCGCTATACGGTGCCTGCATTTGTCCGTCCCACTGAGATGGAGGACACCTTAACGGTTCGCTTCCGGGTCGACGCGGTTTATAAAAATTGCTCTGTTGTGACCTATTTTGACGACACTATGATCCATCGAAAAAAGCGTACCATCATGGCTCCCGGAGAGATGGAGCAGATTGCTTTCAAAAAAGAACTTCTGCAGCAACACGGAAAGATACAAGAAATCAAACTATGCATCGAACAGGATTCCGATTTGTCGGACACCGGGAAAGGAGGCTCTCATGCGTAAAAAGAAGATAGACCTAACCTGCATCTGCTGTCCTCTGGGATGCCCGATTTCCGTGACACTGGAGCAGGAAACTGTAACCTCTGTGACCGGAAACACCTGCCCAAGAGGCGATGCCTATGCCAGAAAAGAAGTCACAAATCCCACTCGTATCGTGACTACTACCGTCCGTGTAGAAGGCGGTATCGCGCCTATGGTAAATGTGAAAACAGCTTCTGATATTCCAAAAAACAAAATATTTGACTGTATGGCCGCTCTTCGCGGCATTACCGTGACGGCTCCTGTTCACATCGGAGATATGATCCTGCAAAATGCAGCGGGCACAGGCGTTCACATCGTGGCGGCAAAAGAGGTTGCGGCAAAAGAGTGATTTATTATATAATTCTTTTCATAGAGCATGAAAAATCAGAACGAAAGGATTTTTCTCCATGAAAAAAACATTTAGAGATGCATTAGAGGATTCTCCTATCATAGCCGCCGTCAAGGATGATGCGGGACTGCAAAGATGTCTGCACAGCGAAAGTCGTGTTGTTTTTCTCCTGTACGGCGATCTCTGCAACATCTCTGACCTCGTAGAAACCGTAAAATCCGCAAAAAAAATTGCCATGGTACACCTAGACCTTATCAATGGTCTTGGTGCAAAAGAAATTGCCGTGGATTTTATCAAAAAATACACAAAGGCAGACGGTATTATTACCACCAAGCCGCCTCTTATCAACCGCGCCAAG
>JAQXLR010000019.1 GCA_029012225.1 Clostridiales bacterium | reverse complement strand
TTCCTCCGAGGAGGTCTGGGAGTTGGCAGAGCCGGTAGTAGAGCGTATGACGACAGAGGTAGCTGAGAAAATCAAGGAGTTAAACGGAGATAAGAGTGTAAGCGCTGCTTTTATTGTTGGCGGCGGAGGGAAGATACATGGATATACGGAGCTGCTTGCACAAAAGCTGGGACTGCCAAAGGAGCGTGTGGCGCTTCGTGGAGAGGAGGTGCTCGGCGCAGTGACCTTTGAGCAGCCGGAAATCAAAAAAGACCCGTTGCTTGTGACACCAATCGGAATCTGCCTCAATTATTACGACCAGCGCAACAGCTTTATTATGGTACGCTTTAACGGAGAGCGGATTAAGCTGTATGACAATGATAAGCTGACGATAGTAGACGCTGCGCTTTCGGCAGAGTTTCCAAATGAGGACTTATTTCCAAAAAGAGGGAAGGAACTGCAGTTTACCGTAAACGGTGCAAGCAAGGTGCTGCGCGGCAAGCCGGGAGAATCGGCTGTCATCTATATGAATGAGCGAATCGTGAATATTCATACTCCGCTTGAACCAAACAGTGATATCGTCATTGAGCCGTCCACAAAGGGAGAGGATGCATCCTGCACAATTGAGCAGCTGGAGGAATACTCGGCTGATTTGATGACCTTCCTTGTAAATGGAGAGCAGATTCGCTGTCCGAAGTTTTTAGAGGTAAATGGTGAGATTGCGCTGCCCTCCTATCAGATTATGGAGGGAGATACCGTAGAGACGAGAAGCTTTTATACCGTAGGCGAGCTGATGGAATTTATGGATGTGCGGGTGGATGAGCATGAGGGGATTATGGTAAACAACCGTCCTGCAACAAAGGATACTTTCATTTATGAGAACTTTGCCATTGACTGGACACAGCTGCTGCAGGATGTGAGCGAAGGGCATGAGGAGGAAGTGGGAAAAAGCGGCAGTGCAGAGGAACGCACAGAGGAAGAACAGCATGTGGAGCCCCTCCTTGAGCTTACCGTATCCATCAACGGCACACCGGTAAAGCTTACGGGAAAGCCGGGATATATTTTTGTAGATATCTTTGATTTCTATGAGTTTGATTTAAATGCCTCAAACGGCAGGGCGGTGATTACGCGCCTAAATGGGCGGGATGCCTCCTACACAGAGAGCCTAAGGATGGGCGATCAGATTGAACTGGGTTGGAAAGAAGGACTTCGGAAAGAGGGTTAAAATGGAATTATGCAGTATAGCCAGCGGAAGCAATGGAAACTGTATTTGTGTCGGCTCGGATACCTGCCATATCCTGATTGATGCCGGAATCAGTGGAAAAAAAATCGAAGAGGGCTTAAATTCTCTTGATTTAAAAACAGCAGAAATGCAGGGCGTTTTGATTACCCATGAACACATGGATCACATTGCGGGACTTGGTGTGCTGGCAAGACGCTATGGACTGCCCATGTACGCAACGACTGGTACAATTGATGCGATTTTACATACAAAGGCGTTGGGAATGATCGATGAAAATCTGTTTCATACGATACGGGCAGGCGAGGAGTTTGTGATTGGAGATTTATCGGTTGAGGCAATTCCCATCTCTCACGATGCGGCAGAGCCGGTGGCATATAAGATAAAGCAGCCAAACAAGGCAGTAGCGGTAATTACGGACCTTGGGACGTACGATGATGCACTTGTGGAGAAGCTAAAGGGACTGGATGTGCTCTTGCTTGAGGCAAACCATGATGTCAATATGCTTCAGGTCGGGAGCTACCCTTATCGAATCAAGCAGCGCATTTTGGGCGACAGGGGGCATTTGTCGAACGAGGTATCAGGACAGCTTTTGGGAGAGCTTCTTCACGATGCATTCAAGGCGGTGTTCCTAGGACATTTAAGCAAGGACAATAACTATCCGGAGCTTGCCTATGAGACCGTGCGCCTGGAAGTAACAATGGGAAAAAATCCGTATAAAGGGGATGATTTTCCCATATATGTGGCGGGGAGAGACCGTCCGTCTCAAATGGTGCGTTTTTAGAGAGGAAGGAGTATAGGAAATGGAAAATACAGTGGATAAGATTATTATTACCGTGGTCGGAAAGGATACGGTGGGCATTATTGCGAGAGTGTGTACCTATCTTTATGAGAATGGCGTCAATGTCCTTGATATTTCGCAGACGATTGTATCAGGATATTTTAACATGATGATGATTGTGGATATGAGTAAGGCGCAAAAGTCCTTTTTAGACTGCCAGAAGGAGCTGGATGCACTGGGGGAAGACATCGGTGTATCCATAAAATGCCAGAAGGCAGAGATTTTTGAAAAAATGCATCGGATATAAAGAAGGGCAGATGAAAAATATGATTAATATTTTTGAAGTAAACGAAACAAATAACATGGTGGAGCATGAAAATCTTGATGTCCGCACGATTACCATCGGAATCAGTCTTCTAGAGTGCATAGATTCCAATCTGGAAAAATTAAACGAAAACATTTACACACGCATTACCACCGTGGCAAAGGATTTGGATCGGGTAGCGGCAGAGATTGAGGCAGAGTACGGGATTCCC
Organism: Clostridiales bacterium; assembly: GCA_029012225.1. GTDB lineage: Bacteria > Bacillota > Clostridia > Lachnospirales > Lachnospiraceae > Roseburia. The sequence continues at coordinate 19,050 of JAQXLR010000019.1, read as the reverse complement.
ATTGTAAACCGCCGCATTGCCGTTACGCCAATCGCTCTGGTAGGAGGTGCAGCCTGTAAAACAACGGAAGATTTTGTGACAATTGCCAAAACACTCGATCGGGCGGCAAACGATGTGGGAGCAAATTTGATCGGAGGCTACTCCGCCTTGGTCTCAAAAGGGATGATGAGAGCAGATGAGCTGCTGATTCGCTCCATCCCGCAGGCGCTTTGCTCGACAGAGCGGGTATGCAGCTCGGTAAATCTTGCCTCAACCAAAACAGGCATCAATATGGATGCCGTTCGATTGATGGGGGAGATATTGCTTGCGGTGGCAGAGGAATCAAAGGATAGGGATTCGGTGGACTGCATGAAGCTTGTGGTATTTTGTAATGCGCCGGACGACAATCCGTTTATGGCGGGCGCCTTTCACGGAGTGACAGAGGCGGATGCCGTGATTAACGTTGGTGTCAGCGGACCGGGCGTTGTCAAGGTGGCACTTGAAAAAGTTCGTGGAAAGAGCTTTGAGGTACTTTGTGAGACAATCAAAAAGACGGCATTTAAGGTAACACGTGTCGGACAGCTTGTGGCACAGGAGGCATCCAGACGACTTGGGATTCCGTTTGGTATCATTGACCTCTCGCTTGCGCCCACTCCTGCGATTGGAGACAGTGTGGCAGACATTCTATGCGAGATTGGCCTAGAATATGTGGGAGCGCCGGGAACAACAGCGGCACTTGCCATGCTAAACGATCAGGTGAAAAAAGGTGGTGTGATGGCATCCTCCTATGTAGGTGGGTTAAGCGGTGCCTTTATTCCGGTCAGCGAGGATCAGGGGATGATTGATGCGGTGCAGGCAGGTGCCATCACGCTGGAAAAATTAGAGGCGATGACCTGTGTCTGCTCTGTGGGACTTGACATGATTGCGATTCCGGGCGATACGCCTGCCACGACGATTTCGGGTATCATTGCAGATGAGATGGCACTTGGTATGGTAAACCAAAAGACGACGGCGGCGCGCCTGATTCCGGTAATCGGGAAGGGAGTCGGCGATACGGTTGAGTTTGGGGGCTTGTTTGGCTATGCGCCGATTATGCCGGTCAATTCGTATTCCTGCGCGGACTTTGTCAATCGCAAAGGCAGGATTCCTGCCCCGATTCACAGCTTTAAAAACTAGCTGAGGGTAACGAGAAGCAAGGAGAAAAAGGAGGAAACTATGAGACGAATATCGCTAAAAGAAATACTGGGAAAAAACACTTACCCGGGACGAGGAATCATCCTTGGAAAATCCGCAGACGGAAGGCATGCCGTAGCCGCATATTTTATCATGGGCAGAAGCGAAAACAGCCGTAACCGTATTTTTGTGGAGGATGGAGAAGGGATTCGGACACAGGCATATGACCCATCCAAGATGACGGACCCAAGTCTGATTATCTATGCGCCGGTTCGGGTACTCGGGAATAAAACCATTATCACAAACGGAGATCAGACGGATACCATTTATGAGCAGATGGATAAGCAGCAGACGTTTGAGCAGGCACTGCGCACAAGAGAGTTTGAGCCGGATGCACCAAACTATACACCACGTATTTCGGGCATCCTGCATCTGGAAAACGGCAGCTGCAATTATGCAATGTCAATCTTAAAGAGCAATCACGGAGATGCCTCCTCCTGCCTGCGCTATACCTTTGCATATGAGAAGCCAAGAGCCGGAGAGGGACGGTTTCTTCATACCTATATGGGAGACGGAAACCCATTGCCAAGCTATGAGGGAGAGCCTGCATGGATAGAGCTGGATGGGGATATTGACAGCTTTACAAGGATGATTTGGGAAAACTTAAATGAAGAAAATAAAGTGTCTCTGTTTGTGCGTTATATTGACATCCAAACGGGAGCTTATGAGAGCAGAATTGTAAATGTGAATCAATAAGGAGAAGACGATGAAAGAATTTGAGCTAAAATATGGCTGCAACCCAAACCAGAAGCCTTCCCGTATTTATATGGAGAATGGTGAGCTTCCGATGAAGGTTTTAAACGGAAAGCCGGGATATATCAATTTTTTGGATGCGTTAAACGGCTGGCAGCTTGTCAGTGAGCTAAAGAGAGCAACGGGACTGCCTGCAGCAGCCTCCTTTAAGCACGTTTCCCCGGCAGGGGCGGCAGTGGGACTTCCGCTTACGGACATAGAAAAAAGGGTATACTGGGTCGACGATATGGGAGTGGAGCTTACGCCTCTGGCAAATGCCTATGCGCGCGCAAGAGGCGCAGACCGCATGTCCTCCTTTGGAGATTTTATTTCACTTTCTGACATCTGCGATAAAGAGACGGCCTTGCTGGTAAAGCGAGAGGTTTCCGACGGCGTGATTGCGCCGGGCTACACAAGCGAGGCGCTTACCATTTTAAAGGAAAAGAAAAAGGGGCAGTACAATGTCATTGAAATCGATCCGGATTATGTTCCGGCACCGATTGAGCGCAAGGAGGTATTCGGAATTACCTTTGAGCAGGGCAGAAATGATTTGGTGATTGATGAGCACTTTTTCGATCATGTGGTAACAGAAAACAAGGCACTTCCCCAGTCTGCCAAAATAGACCTTACGATTGCCATGATTACATTAAAATACACACAGTCCAATTCTGTATGCTATGTCAAGGGCGGTCAGGCAATCGGCATTGGAGCAGGGCAGCAGTCGAGAATCCACTGTACCAGGCTGGCAGGACAAAAGGCAGATAATTGGTGGCTGCGTCAGTCGCCGAAGGTGTTAGAGCTTCCGTTTTTAGATAAAATCGGTCGGGCAGACAGAGACAATGCCATCGACCTCTATATTGGAGAGGATTATATGGATGTGCTTGCAGATGGTGCATGGGAAGGAATTTTTCAGACAAAGCCGCCTGTCTTTACCGCAGAGGAAAAGCGTGCATGGCTTGAAAAAAATGAAGGGGTTTCACTTGGCTCCGATGCATTTTTCCCGTTTGGAGATAACATTGAGCGTGCAAGGAGAAGCGGTGTAGCCTATGTGGCACAGCCGGGGGGCTCCATCCGTGATGACAACGTGATTGCTGCCTGCAACAAATACAATATGGTAATGGCGTTTACGGGAATCCGCCTGTTCCATCATTAAGCTTCGGTCAAAAGAGGTCGAACTGCCGTTGGCTTACAGACGTATGATTTCCCGCGTATACTCATGACAGAAGGGTATTTCCACAGATTTTTTTGCGGAAGTACCCTTCTGCCGTTTGATTTGCTCGTAAAGGTCTGCGGAAAACAGATCCTTATTCAGAAGCGAGAGGGCATCCCCGTAAAGAAGATTTTTGGCATGGGAAAGCTTTGAAACAATAGGCACCGTCGCTTGCTTTCCCAAAGCACAAAGCAGAGGCTTCGAGGTTTTATAAAAGCCCAAAAGGCGCAGATAAGGGATATAATCAAGCTCCTTTCCGGCGGCGGAAAGCTCCTGTGTGATATCAAGAATCAGATGCAGCAGCAGACGACTGATTCTCGTGTAGGTAATATTCCTGCTCTTATTTCTTTCGCAAAATTGAGAGAAGGAGAGAAAATAAGCGCTGCTTTTGAAGATGCGGTTTGCCAGCTCCTCATTTGCGTCAAGAATACCGGAAAGAGCGCCCTTATCCGTATGAAGCAGACAATAACCAAGAATCTGGGAGAAATCGTCTGCAGTAAGGGGAGGATATTTTGTGAGATATTCCGAAAAAAGCACAAAGGCAGCCTCCGGAATGGCAGCTCGCATTTTCTCCAAAGCAGGCAGAGGCGTCGCAGAGAGCGTGTGCTCATGAAGCAGAGCATGGCGAATGCCGCTGGCAGAGGCGATGCAGGAGGCAGGAGTTTTGCACTCCGATTGAGAGGAAAAGAGCAGTTTTGTGTCATGGTAGGCTGCACCCTCTCGTTTTATGAGAATCGGTGTAAGCGGGGAATGGCGCCGATGCAGAGCCTTTAAATATTCCAAGGCAAGAATATTGTTGGGCATTGTCAGAACGGAGGACAATTCCTCCGCAGATGCAAAAGCAGACGCAATCTCTGTACAGGATTCAATCACATATTGATGGAGCGCGTTTGCCCGTGCCGCCGGAAAGGAAAGCCCCTCTTTTAAATAAGAAGAAAGCAAAATGCGAAAGGCATTTGGCTCCCGTGCAAGAATCTTGGCAAGGGAAGAAAGCAGCGGCAGATCATCTGTCTCTGCACCAAAGCAGATGCCGTCTATGCAGCCCATTTTTTCAAAAAGGGAAATCCCTGCCATGGCAAACTCCTCGGCAGAAGAGGTTGCCCATAAAACAGGCAGCTCTATGACAAGGTCTGCCCCACAGGAGAGCGCCATTTTTGTGCGGGCATACTTATCCACAAGCGCAGGAGCGCCTCGCTGAACAAAATTGCCGCTCATGGCAATCACAACAAAATCTGCCCCGAAGCTTTCTTTGATTCGATGAATCTGATAGAGATGTCCGTTGTGAAACGGATTGTATTCTGCAATAATTCCGATTACCTTCATGTTTGCTGTCTCCGTGTCTTTTTCGTGTTTCTATGCTTTGTGTATCAGCTATTATAGCATTCCGTCGAGGATAAAAAAAGAGCTTCTTTGCTGTAAGCACCTCAATGCGCGCGTATCGTTCCCAAAGCATTTTCCATAGCATGTTCCTTTGGTGGCTTACAAGCGCAAACGGAAAAAGGCAGGCTTCCTTGTGCAATTTGTTGGAATGTTAAAAAATTGTCAGGATGTTTTTTGCTGTGCATTATTTATTCAGAAAAATTGGCAAAAAATGACTTGAATATACAAGATTTTAGGCGTATACTGATTATGTATGCAGTTCGCAAAAGGCGGACAAATAAAAAAGTTGAGAAAAAGGGAGAATGAAAGATGAATGTATTGGTAATTAACTGCGGCAGCTCTTCGCTAAAGTATCAGTTGATTGATTCTGAGAGTGAAGCGGTACTGGCAAAAGGGCTTTGTGAGAGAATCGGAATTGACGGAAGATTAGTATATCAGAAAACAGGGCTTGACAAAGAAGTGACAGATGCAGCAATGCCTACACATAAACAGGCGATTGAGCTGGTTCTTCAGGCATTGGTAAATGACAAGACAGGAGCAATCGGAAGCCTTTCTGAAATTGATGCAGTCGGACACAGAGTGGTACATGGCGGAGAGAAGTTTGCAGCTTCCACCTTATTGACACCGGAGGTATTAAAGGCGATTGAAGAGTGTAATGATCTTGCTCCGCTTCACAACCCGGCAAACTTAATCGGAATTCATGCTTGCAAGGAGCTGATGCCGAACGTGCCCATGGTAGGCGTGTTTGACACGGCATTCCATCAGACAATGCCAAGAAAGGCATATCTGTACGGGCTTCCGTATGAATATTATGAGAAGTATAAGGTAAGACGTTACGGCTTTCATGGTACAAGTCACAGCTTTGTATCAAAGCATGTGGCAGAATTTTTGGGACTTGATTACAACAAATCTAAGATTATCGTGGCGCACCTTGGAAACGGAGCTTCCATCAGTGCTGTGTTAAACGGCGAGTGCGTGGATACCTCTATGGGACTGACCCCGCTTGAGGGACTTGTAATGGGAACACGCTCCGGGGACATTGATCCGGCGATTATGGAATTTCTTGCCAAAAAAGAAAATCTTGACATCGAAGGCATTATGGGAATCTTAAATAAAAAATCGGGTGTGGAGGGAATTTCAGGTGTATCCAGCGATTTCCGTGATTTGGAGGAGGCTTACGAAAAAGGCGTTCAGGGAGCAATCGATGCATGTCAGGTATTCTGCTATCGTGTCGCAAAATACATCGGTGCGTACGCTGCTGCGATGAATGGTGTGGATGTGATTGCATTTACGGCGGGAATCGGAGAGAACAGTCCGTTCGTTCGTAAGATGGTTGTGGAGTATCTCGGCTATCTTGGCATCACACTGGATGAGGCTGCAAATGCGGAGCGCGGAGATGACAAGGTAATTTCTGACGCAGCTTCAAAAGTAAAGGTATGTGTAATACCGACAAACGAGGAATTGGCGATTGCAAGAGAAACGGTGGCGCTTGTAAAATAAAGCATAGAAAAAAGTGGTTGACAAACCCGTTTGCCATAGGTATAATTGCTTAGGTGTGAGAACCTCATATCATGAGAACCTCATATCATGAGGTGGGAGGAAACCATGCTGCTTGATATTTCAGATGTTGTATCTTGTGAGAACAAAGAAAGAACCGAACAGGTTTTGCTTGGATTGACATCTTTTACATCACGGTTGGGAGATTTTTCCATCACAGAGAAGGCACCGATTGAGCTTACAATTCGAAATCGGGAGAATAAGAAGCTGCTTATTTACGGAGAGGTCGATTTGACTGTCCAAATACCGTGCAGCCGTTGTCTGACAGAAGTTCCTACAGGCATCCGTTTTACAGTTGACAAGGAGTTTCCGATAAGAGATGCCCGAATTGATTGCGATGAGCCGGAAGGCTTCGTCTATCTGATAGAAGGAAAGCTGGATACAGATAAGCTTATTTATGAAGAGATTTTGATAAACTGGCCGGCGAAGATTTTGTGTCGTGAAGGCTGTAAGGGAATCTGTACGGTGTGCGGAACGGATTTGAATGAGGGAACCTGTGACTGTGCTTCTGACTGCGCTGCGAGGGGACCGGATCCGAGAATGGCAGCAATCCAAGATATTTTTAATAAGTTTAAGGAGGTGTAAAGAATGTCAATCTGCCCCAAAAATAAATCTTCCAAGGGAAGAAGAGATAAAAGAAGAGCAAACTGGAAGATGTCTGCTCCGACACTGGTGAAATGCAGCAAATGTGGCGAGTTAATGATGCCTCACAGAGTTTGCAAGAACTGTGGCTCATATAACAAGAAAGAGATTATTCCGCAGGACTAAAATTTGATGCTTTCGCAGAGAGAACAAGGGTTTATGAAAAGATAGACCCTTGTTTTTTTACTTCATAGGAATTTCCTATGTTTTGTTCTTTTTCGTTATACCATAGAAAGGAGCGGACGAATATGGGACAGCTTTTTAATGTGGAGAACAAGGTTTTTCAGGAGAGCAATAAGCTGGTAGACGGTCTGATGTTGAACCTGCTTTGGCTGATGTGCTGCCTTCCGCTGGGGCTCAACATGCTGCTGGCACTTCTTTCGCAGACGATTCTTTTGCTGCTGCCATGTGTTTTGACAGCAGTGCCGGCAGGGGTGGCAACGACAGCCGTTTACTATACAGTAAATAAGGTGATCCGTCAGGAGAGAGGATATGCATTTCGAGAGTTTTGGCAGTCATTTTTGGGAAACCTTAAACAAGGGGCTGTGATTACGATGCTTTATACCGTGATGGCACTGGTCATTTTTGTGGATGGGTATATTATGTACCGATTTGTTGGAGAGGGAGAGAGAATTCGATTGCTCTATCTGGTTTTTGTCATGTTTTTCGGGCTGCTTATGATGTGGGGGATTTATTTGTTCCCGCATCTTGCAAGATTTGAAAACAGTACGAAGAAGCTGATGAAAAATGCGGCGCTCATGGCAATCGCAGACCTGCCAAAGACGCTTGTTTTATTTGCACTGCTTCTGGCATGTGCAGCCTTGTGCTATAAGTTTCCTTTTGCGCTTCTCTTTGTCCCGGTTCTCTATATATACATACAAACAGGGATTCTGGAGAAAATATTTCGGAAATATATGTCTGAGGAAGACCTTGCTGCGGAAGATGAGAGAAATCAGATTTTATAGATGATTTTTCGTATTGATTTATACAAAGACTTATAGTATATTTTGTTATAGCAGAAAGGAATACTCCGGAAAGACGGGGTAGAATGGAGATGGAATATGCAGCAGAATACCGGGCAGCACAATGAAAAGCCGGAAATGACAAGGATCGTCTTAGATGTCATGGGCGGTGACAATGCACCCGAGGAGCCTGTAAAAGCAGCGGTAGATGCGGTCAATGCCAGAGAGGATATCAAAGTGATTCTCGTAGGGCAGGAGGATATGGTGCAAAACGAATTGTCAAAGCACACCTATCCGGCAAAGCGCATTGAGGTTGTACATGCACAAGAGGTGATTGAGACGGCAGAGCCGCCGGTCAATGCAATTCGCAAAAAGAAGCAGTCATCGATTGTTGTTGGGATGAATATGGTAAAGCAGAATGAGGCAGATGCCTTCGTATCTGCGGGAAGTTCGGGAGCAATTCTCGTGGGAGGGCAGGTAATTGTAGGGAGAATCAAAGGGATTGAAAGACCTCCGCTTGCACCTCTTATTCCAACGGAGAAGGGCGTTGCCCTGCTGATTGATTGTGGTGCGAATGTGGACGCAAGAGCTTCCCATCTGGTTCAGTTTGCAAAGATGGGCTCTATTTACATGAGGGATGTAGTGGGGATTAAGAATCCGCGCGTAGCGATTGTAAATATTGGTGCGGAGGAGGATAAGGGCAACGCTCTTGTAAAGGAAACCTATCCATTGCTTAAAGAGTGTGCCGACATCAATTTTGTGGGAAGCATTGAGGCAAGGGAGATTCCGCGCGGAGAAGCGGATGTCATTGTGTGTGAGGCGTTTGTCGGGAATGTGATTTTAAAGCTATATGAGGGCTTAAGCGCCACGTTGATTGATGCAATCAAAAAAGGAATGATGAGCACTTTAAAAAGTAAAATCGGTGCGGCTTTGGCTTTGCCGGCATTAAAGTCTACCCTAAAGACCTTTGATGTCAGCCAGTATGGAGGTGCACCCTTACTGGGTCTTACCGGACTTGTAGTAAAGACACATGGGAGTGCGAAGGCTGGGGAGATTACGAACTCCATTTTCCAGTGTGTGACGTTCAAGGAAAAAGACATTAATGGGAAGATAAGGAAAAATATTGCAGATTAAGCAGAAAGGTATGGTTATTATAATGGAATTTGAAAAGCTGAAAAAAATCATTGCAGAGGTCTTAAATGTCGATGAGGAAGAAATTGCAATGGAGACGACGTTTGTGGATGATTTGGGAGCAGATTCCCTCGATATTTTCCAGATTATTATGGGGATTGAAGAAGTATTCGACATTGAGATTGCAAATGAAGATGCGGAGCATATTGTTACGGTGGCAGATGCGGTAGAGGAGATAAAAAAGGCAGTCAATTCGTGACAAAACAACTGAGAGGGCGAAGTATATAGAGGGCAGTCATACGGAAGAATGGGCGCAGCCCAGTCCGGTGTGAAGCCCTTTTTTGATTTCATAGGAAAATCCTTGCTGCATAAAAGAGGGGAGTGCAACACTTTCCTATGGAATCAAAAAGGATTATTTTTAAATTTGGGAAGAAATGCGATGTCAAAGATAAGGGAATTAGAAGAAAGAATCGGTTATCAATTTGTGCACACGGGATTGCTGCGTCAGGCATTGACGCATAGCTCCTATGCAAATGAGAAGCATATGAAAAAGCTCTCAGACAACGAACGGCTGGAATTTTTGGGAGATGCTGTTCTTGAAGTGATTTCCAGTGAATTTCTATATGAGAATTATCCGCAGCTCTCAGAGGGGGATTTGACAAAGCTTCGTGCGAGCATTGTCTGTGAGCCTACGCTGGCACTCTGCACTGAGGAGATCGATTTGGGGAAGTATCTAAGTCTTGGCAAGGGAGAGGAGCAGACGGGAGGAAGAAAGCGAAAGTCGGTCTTATCCGATGCACTTGAGGCAGTCATTGGCGCCCTCTATCTGGACGGAGGCTTTGCGGCGGCGAAGACCTTTGTCCATCGCTTTATTCTCACAGATATTGAGCACAAAAAGCTGTTCTATGACAGCAAGACAATTTTGCAGGAAGTGGTACAGGGCAGTTACCAGGAGACGCTTCATTATGTGCTTGTGTCCGAGGAGGGACCCGATCACAACAAATATTTCCGGGTAGAGGCATGCATCGGAGATGAGGTGGTCGGAGAGGGAAGCGGACACACAAAAAAGGCGGCCGAGCAGGAAGCGGCGTATCGCGCATTACTCAAGCTACAGCCAAAACTATAGAATACGGAGTCTGTTTATGTATCTGAAAAGTATTGAAGTGCAGGGCTTTAAGTCATTTGCGAATAAAATTGTATTTGATTTCCACAATGGGATTACCGGTATTGTGGGGCCAAATGGAAGCGGCAAGAGCAATGTGGCAGATGCCGTCCGCTGGGTGCTTGGCGAGCAGAGTGCAAAGCAGCTTCGCGGTGCAAGCATGCAGGATGTTATTTTTGCCGGAACAGAGAACAGAAAGCCGCTGAGCTATGCTTATGTCGCGATTACAATGGACAATTCCGATCATGCGCTTACGGTGGATTTTGAGGAGGTAACGGTTGCAAGGCGCGTCTACCGCTCCGGTGAAAGTGAATATCTGATTAACGGCAGTCCCTGTCGGCTTAAGGATGTGACAGAGCTTTTTTATGATACGGGGATTGGAAAAGAGGGATATTCCATCATTGGGCAGGGGCAGATTGAAAAGGTTTTGAGTGGAAAACCGGAGGAGCGCAGAGAGCTGTTTGACGAGGCGGCAGGCATCGTAAAATACAAAAAGAGAAAGGCTGCGGCTCAAAAAAAGCTTGAGACGGAGAGAGAGAATCTGGTTCGTGTCAATGATATTTTATCAGAGCTTGAGCGTCAGGTAGGCCCATTGGAAAGGCAGGCTGAGTCTGCCCGAATTTACCTAAAGAAAAAGGGAGAGTTAAAAACCTGCGATGTGAATCTGTTTTTGATGGAGATTGCGCAGATTGAGACACAGCAGAAGGAGGTACTGGAAAAATATCGGATTACAGACGAGGAATTAAACGAAACAAATGCGGCCTATGAGCGGACAAAGGCGGAATATGAGAGCATGGAGCAGGATATGGAGGCGATGGATGAAAAAATCAATTCCATTCGTGAACATATCAGCAGCTCTACCGTATTAAAGGAGAAGCTGGAGGGACAGATTAACGTCTTAAATGAGCAGATTCGAACAGCGGAGATGACAGATGAGCATTTGCAGAGCCGCTTATCCTCCATTGATAAGGAGAAGGAGGAGAGGCTGCAGGCAAAGGAAAGCTATGAGAAGGAGAAAAGGGAGCTGGATGAGAGCCTTGCGGCAATCGAGAAGGAAAAGAGCGAGGCGACAGGAAGGCTTACGGCAATTCAACAGGAAATCACACGCTGCAGTGAGGGAATCGAGCGAGGCAAAAATGAGATCATCGAGCTTTTGAACCATAAGGCCTCGGTCAAGGCAAGGCAGCAAAGATACGATACGATGCTAGAGCAGGTCAACATTCGAAAGGCGGAGCTGACAAAGCGCCTGCTCGCAAGAAAAACAGAGGAGACTGACCTTGAGGCAGTTCTGGCAGACTGCAGGAGCGAGCTTGATGCAATCAATGCGACGATTGAAGCAAAAAAGCAGGAAAGCATGGAGATGGAGCTTCGTACAAAAGAATGGAAGCGCAAGTCTCTGGAGACAGACCAGCTGCTAGAAAAGGCGGTTGCCAAATACCACAAAGAGCAGTCGAGGCTGGAATCGCTGAAAAACATTGCGGAGCGCTACGATGGATATGGGAACAGCATTCGCCGTGTGATGGAGCAAAAGGAGAGCAATGCCGGTATTCTCGGTGTCGTATCCGAGCTGATTCAGGTCGATAAAAAGTATGAAATTGCCATTGAGACAGCCTTGGGAGGCAACATACAAAACATTGTAACAGAGGATGAGGATACGGCAAAGAAGATGATTGCCTATCTAAAGCAAAATAAATTTGGCCGTGCGACCTTCCTTCCGATTACCAGTGTGGACGGCAGAGGTAATTTTAAAAACATGGAGGCGCTAAAGGAGCCGGGGGTAATTGGTCTTGCCAATACATTGGTAAAAACGGACAGGAAATACGAGGGCGTAACCGCATATCTGCTGGGACGTGTCGTGGTAACCGAGCATATTGATGCTGCGATTGCCCTTGCAAGAAAAAATCATTACTCCCTTCATATTGTGACGCTGGAGGGAGAATACTTAAGTCCCGGCGGCTCTATGACAGGAGGAGCCTTCAAAAACAGCAGCAATCTTTTGGCGAGAAAGCGTGAAATTGAGGAGTTGGAGCAATCTGTTTTATCCTTAGAAAAGGAGATGAGAGATTACAGGGCACGCAAGGAAGACATCAAAACAGCAGTCGGCCTTTTGGCAGACGATATGGAGCAAAACAAGGCGGCGCTGCAGGAGCAGTATATTTTGCAGAATACCGCAAAGCTCAAGGTAGAGCGTGCCACAGAGCAGAGGAATGAGAGCGAGAACGTATTTGCGGGACTAAAGCTTGAGAGCATGGAAATCGAAAGGCAGCTGCGTGAGATTGGAGAGAATAAAGAGAAAATTGTACAGGAGATTGCCGCTTCTACAAATCGGGAGAAGGAAATAGAAGAAGAAAATCTTGCCTTCCAAAAAAGCCTCGAGCAAAATGAGAAGGAGGAGGAAGGTGCGCAGGAGGCTGTTTCCAAGGTACAGCTTGCAGAAGCACAGCTTCGTCAAAAAATCGAGTTTGTGCTTGTGAATGTGAATCGCCTCCTTGGTGAAATCCAACATTACGAGGAGGAACGAGCAAGCTTTTTGAGTGATGTGGAGGGAGCAAAGGAGGATGCGAAGAAAAAGCGTCATGATATTGAGGAAATCAAAAAGACAATTCTTGCCTCCGACACACATTATGCCAAGCTGGAGGAGGAACTAAAGGAAAGTACGGCAAACCGGGAAAAAATGCAGACGCAATACAAGGAGTTTTTCCAAAAGCGTGAGGATATTTCCAAGAAAATTTCCGATTTGGACAAAGAAATCTTTCGCTTAAACAGTCAGCGGGAGAAGCTTGAGGAGGCGCATGCCTATCAGAACAATTATATGTGGGAGGAATATGAGCTGACGCTTCACGCGGCGATGGAGCTTCGGAGCGAGGAGTATCAGGACTTAGCCGCGGCAAAGAAAAGAGCCGCTTTGATTCGTGATGAAATCCGGATGCTCGGGGATGTCAACGTCAATGCCATCGAGGACTATAAGGAGGTATTCGGACGCTATACCTTCTTAAAAGCTCAGCATGATGATTTGGTAGAGGCAGAGGCCACTCTAATCGGGATTATTGAGGAACTGGATACGGGAATGCGTAAGCAGTTCATCGAAAAATTCTCCGAGATTCAAAAAGAGTTTGACCGGGTGTTTAAGGAGCTGTTCGGAGGCGGAAAGGGCAGTCTGGAACTGGTGGAGGATGAGGACATTTTGGAATGTGGAATCCGCATTATCGCCCAGCCACCGGGGAAAAAGCTGCAGAACATGATGCAGATGTCGGGAGGGGAGAAGGCGCTTACTGCCATCTCGTTACTCTTTGCCATTCAGAACCTAAAGCCCTCGCCATTTTGTCTTCTGGATGAGATTGAGGCAGCCTTGGATGACTCCAATGTAGGGCGCTTTGCAAAATATTTACATAAGCTCTCGAAGAACATCCAATTTATTATCATTACACACAGACGTGGAACAATGGCAGCGGCAGACAGGCTTTACGGAATTACAATGCAGGAGAAGGGCGTTTCTACTCTGGTCTCCGTAAACCTGATTGAGGAAGATTTAGACAAATAAGTCAGCGCAGGTAGAAGGAAAGGAATAGAGGAAGATGAGCGAAGAAAAGAAAGGCTTTTGGAGCAGACTGGTTTCTGGCTTAAGCAAAACAAGAGATAATATTGTATCGGGAATTGACTCTATTTTTAGCGGCTTTTCCAGTATTGATGAGGATTTCTATGAGGAAATCGAGGAGATTTTAATCATGGGAGATATCGGAGTCAATGCCACGGAGGCCATTATCGAAAGCCTTAAAGCGAAGGTAAAAGAAAATAAAATTAAGAACCCGGCAGAATGTAAGGAGCTCTTGATTCGCAGCATCAAAGAGCAGATGGACGTCGGAGAAACGGCATACCGCTTTGAGACGGAGAAATCGGTTGTGCTCATCATCGGTGTAAATGGAGTGGGAAAAACAACGTCTATCGGGAAATTGGCAGGGAAATTAAAGGCTCAGGGAAAGAAGGTCATTCTGGCGGCAGCAGATACCTTTCGTGCGGCGGCAGGAGAGCAGCTGCAGGAATGGGCAAATCGAGCCGGTGTCGATATGATTGGAGGACAGGAGGGAGCAGACCCTGCAGCAATCGTCTATGATGCGGTGGCAGCGGCAAAGGCCAGAAATACGGATGTGCTCCTTTGCGATACGGCAGGACGTCTGCACAATAAGAAAAATCTGATGGAGGAGCTAAAAAAGATCAATCGGATTTTAGAAAAGGAATATCCGGACGCATATCGGGAGACGTTGGTGGTTTTGGATGCGACGACTGGTCAAAATGCACTCAATCAGGCGCGTCAGTTTTCCGAAGCTGCAGAAATTACAGGAATTATTTTAACCAAAATGGACGGCACAGCCAAAGGCGGCATTGCGGTTGCCATACAGTCAGAGCTTGGTATTCCGGTAAAATACATTGGTGTTGGAGAGACAGTTGAGGATCTTCAGAAGTTTAACTCCAACGAGTTTGTCGATGCGCTGTTTGATGTGTAGATGGAGAAGAAGGAGGAAGTCATGCTGACATTAGACAGATTTGAGGAAGCGAGTGAGAGGATAAAAGAAATCACTCTTGAGACAAAGCTGGTATACAGTGACTATTGGAGTGAGCAGACGGGAAATAAGGTATATCTAAAGCCGGAAAATATGCAGTTTACCGGGGCATATAAGGTGCGCGGAGCATACTATAAAATTAGCACATTGTCGGAGGAGGAGTGCAAAAGAGGGTTGATTACAGCCTCCGCAGGGAATCATGCGCAGGGTGTGGCATATGCGGCAAAGTGCTATGGCGCAAAGGCGGTCATTGTCATGCCGACGACGACACCTCTCATTAAAGTAAACCGCACCAAGAGCTATGGGGCAGAGGTCGTGCTTTACGGAGATGTCTATGATGAGGCATGCAGAAAGGCTTATGAGCTCGCGGACAAGGAGGGCTACACCTTTATCCATCCCTTTGATGACTTGGCCGTGGCAACCGGACAGGGCACCATTGCAATGGAGATTTTTAAGGAGCTTCCGCTGGTCGAGTATATTCTGGTGCCAATCGGAGGTGGCGGACTTGCAACCGGCGTATCGACGCTTGCAAAGCTTTTGAATCCGAAAATTAAGGTAATTGGTGTGGAGCCCGCGGGAGCAAACTGCATGCAGGCCTCCTTTGCGGCGGGCAAGGTCATGACGCTTCCGCAGGTCAATACGATTGCGGACGGCACTGCTGTCAAGACACCCGGCAGTCAGATTTTTCCGTATATCCGAAAGAATCTGGATGACATCATTACCGTTACGGATGATGAGCTGGTGGTTGCTTTTCTTGATATGGTGGAAAATCATAAGATGATCGTGGAAAACTCCGGTCTTTTGACGGTTGCGGCATTGAAGCATCTGGATGTGTCGGATCGCCGAGTGGTTGCCATTTTAAGCGGTGGAAATATGGATGTCATTACGATGTCCTCTGTTGTGCAGCAGGGATTGATTTTCCGTGACCGCATCTTTACAGTCTCCGTTTTGCTTCCCGATAAGCCCGGAGAGCTCTCAAAGGTAGCATCTACGATTGCCAGAGAACAGGGAAATGTTATAAAGCTTGAGCACAACCAGTTTGTCTCTACAAATCGCAATGCGGCAGTAGAGCTTCGTATTACATTGGAGTGCTTTGGAACCGAGCATAAGAAGCAAATCATAAAGGCGTTGGAAAAAGAGAGCTATCAGCCGAAGCTGGTAAGAACAAGCCTGTAAGGCAGCTCCTTTATTTGACGAGCTCCTTTGTGTACACTGCAAAGAAAACAGGTGTCAAGAAAAAGTGCTTGACACCTGTTTTCTTTTATGATAGTCTAATCAAGGTATTCAGAAATCAGGGTTGCTTGAGTGGAATGTAAGGATGGAAGAAAAGGTTGAACAGACGTATCTCTATGATTTCTATGGAGAGCTCCTAAATGCGCATCAGAGAAAAATATACGAGGATTTTGTTTTCAATGATCTCTCTTTAAGCGAGATTGCGGATGAGGAGGGTATCAGTCGGCAGGGCGTACACGATATGGTAAAGCGGTGTACCCGTATGCTGGAGGGATATGAGCAGAAGCTTCACCTCATTCAAAAATTTAAGTCCGTAAAGCAAAAGATTGAGCAGATACAGGAATTGGCAATCCGGTTTCATGAAAATTGCGACGATACGATGATATCAGAAATCAAAAAGATTTCCGACCAGATTTTAGAGGAGCTATAAATGGCATTTGACAGCTTATCTGAAAAACTTCAAAATGTATTTAAAAGCCTGCGCAGCAAAGGACGGCTGACTGAGGATGATGTTAAGGCGGCGCTAAAGGAAGTCAAGCTTGCGCTGCTTGAGGCAGACGTCAACTTTAAGGTTGTAAAGCAGTTTGTCAAGGATGTGCAGGAGCGTGCCGTGGGACAGGATGTCATGAACGGTCTGAACCCGGGACAGATGGTCATCAAGATTGTAAACGAAGAGATGGTCAGACTGATGGGCGAAGAGACGGCAGAGCTTACACTTGAGCCGGGAAAGGCACTGACCGTCATTATGATGGCGGGTCTTCAGGGTGCAGGTAAGACGACGACCGTGGCAAAGCTTGCCGGAAAATTCAAGCAAAAGGGCAAGAAGGTGCTTCTGGCTGCCTGCGATGTTTACCGTCCGGCAGCGATTGAGCAGTTGAAGATCAACGGAGAAAAGCAGGGCGTAGAAGTATTTTCCATGGGAGATAAAAACAGCCCGGTCAATATTGCAAAGGCTGCCAAGGAGCATGCCTTAAAAAATGAATACAACATTTTGATTCTTGATACGGCAGGACGCCTTCATATTGATGAGGATATGATGGCAGAGCTGATTTCGATTAAGAGCGAGGTTTTGGTGCATCAGACTGTGCTTGTTGTAGACTCCATGACAGGACAGGATGCGGTAAATGTAGCAAAGACCTTTGATGAAAAGGTAGGAATCGATGGAGTCATTCTCACAAAATTAGACGGTGATACAAGAGGCGGTGCAGCGCTTTCCATCCGTGCAGTCACGGGAAAACCGATTTTTTATGTCGGTATGGGAGAGAAGCTGTCCGACTTGGAGCAGTTTTATCCTGACCGCATGGCATCCAGGATTCTTGGCATGGGAGACGTGCTCACACTCATCGAAAAGGCGCAGGCCGATCTGGATGAGGAGCAGGCAAAGCGCTTGGAGCAAAAGATGCGTCGCAACGAGTTTGATTTTGAGATGTATTTGGAGTCCATGAGTCAGATGAAAAAGCTTGGAGGCTTTGGCAGTATTCTTAGTATGATGCCGGGGCTTGGAGGCGGAAAGCTGCCAAATATTGATGAGGCGGCAGCTGAGAAGAGCTTGGCGCGTACGGAGGCGATTATCTATTCCATGACGCCAAAAGAGCGGCAGAATCCCAATCTGTTAAACCCAAGCAGAAAGCGCAGGATTGCGGTGGGAGCGGGAGTGGATATTTCCGAGGTCAATCGGTTAATCAAGCAGTTTGAGCAGATGAAAAAGATGATGAAGCAGATGCCGGGCATGATGAAAAAGGGCAAAAGAGGAATCCTAAAAGGTTTTCCTTTTTGATAAATAAGTCAGTAAGTTTAAGGAGGTGAAAGCAATGGCAGTAAAAATCAGATTAAGAAGAATGGGACAAAAAAAGGCTCCCTTCTATAGAATCGTAGTGGCAGATTCCAGATCCCCAAGAGACGGAAAGTGCATCGAGGAGATTGGAACCTATGATCCGACCAAAGATCCAAGCGAGTATCATGTAAATGAAGAACTGGCAAAGAAATGGTTAGCAAACGGAGCACAGCCGACAGATACTGTAGCCAGAATTTTTAAGAGTGCCGGTATTGAGAAATAGGATGAGTGAGGTGGACCTATGAAAGAATTAGTAGAAGTAATTGCCAAATCACTCGTTGATTACCCGGAGGAGGTCGTTGTAACCAAGACCGAGAACGAGAAGGCCATTGTTTTGGAATTACGTGTAGCACAGTCCGACATGGGCAAGGTAATCGGCAAGCAGGGACGCATTGCAAAGGCAATCCGTTCCGTTGTAAAGGCTGCTGCCTCAAAGGAAGAGAAGAAGGTTATTGTAGAGATCATGCAATAACGCAGAAGGGCTGTCCCAAAACTGGGATGGCTTTTCTTTATCACATAAGCAGTGTGGAGGAAAAAATGGAGGACTTATTTCAGGTGGGAATTATCACATCAATGCATGGCGTGCGAGGTGAGGTAAAGGTATTTCCCACAACTGACGATTTGGCGCGCTTTAAGGAGCTGCAATCAGTCATTTTAGATATGGGAAAAGAAAAAAAGCACCTTGAAATTGAGGGAGTCAAATTTTTTAAAAATATGGTAATCCTAAAATTCAAGGGAATTGATAATAGAAATGATGCAGAGCAATACCGAAAAAAAAGCCTTTATGTAACAAGAGAAAACGCGGTAAAGCTAAAAGAGGATGAGTATTTTATTGCAGACCTAATCGGGCTTTCTGTCCTTTCGGATGAGGGAGAGGATCTGGGAGAGCTGGTTGAGGTACTGCAGACCGGAGCAAATGATGTCTATGTCCTTCATAAGGAGGGGAGCAGTGATATCCTGCTTCCTGCGATCAAGGACTGTGTAAGGGAGGTTGACCTGCAGGGGGGAAGGATGGTCGTGCATCTTCTTGCGGGACTTCGGGAGATAAACGGACGCTAAGGACGGAGAGCTGCTATGAATTTTCATATTTTAACATTATTTCCAAGGATGATTTCACAGGGACTGTCTGCAAGCATCATCGGACGAGCGGTGGAAAAAGGCATTTTATCCATCGAGGAGACGGACATCCGAGACTACACACAGAACAAGCATGGCAAAGTGGACGATTACCCCTATGGGGGAGGTGCGGGTATGCTGATGCAGGCGCAGCCCATCTACGATGCGTGGAAATCCGTGACAGCTTCCATCCACGAAAGAAATTCTGCCGGAAAAAAAATCCGTACCGTCTATCTGACACCGCAGGGAAGCGTGTTTGACCAGCAGATGGCAAAGGAGCTTGCCAAGGAAGAGGATTTGATTTTGCTTTGCGGACATTA
>JAQXLR010000018.1 GCA_029012225.1 Clostridiales bacterium | reverse complement strand
CTTGGACTTGAGCTGGGTGCCGATGATTATATGATGAAGCCATTTGACTCCAAGGAGCTTGTCGCCCGTGTAAAGGCTGTTTTAAGACGCTATCAGCCCACCAAGGCCACGGAGCTTCCTTCTGCCGGACAAAAATGCGTAAAATATCCGGATTTGATTGTCAATCTTTCCAATTACTCGGTCATTTACCAAGGCAATTCCGTTGATATGCCGCCAAAGGAGCTGGAGCTTCTCTATTTTCTCGCCTCCTCTCCCAATCAGGTATTTACCAGAGAGCAGCTTCTTGACCACATTTGGGGCTATGAATACATTGGAGACACAAGAACGGTCGATGTCCACGTGAAGCGTCTCCGTGAAAAAATCAAGGATCATAATGACTGGAGCTTGGCAACGGTCTGGGGAATCGGATACAAATTTGAGGTCAAAAGCTTATGAAACACACAATCTACGCCAAGCTTCTTGCCGGGTATCTTTTGTATGGTATCATTGGCGCTATCCTTGTTGCCACCTTTACCTACAATCTGATTTATGATTTTGTGCAAAAAAAAGAGGCTGCCAACCTGTACCGTGAAGCAACACAGATTTCTTCAACCTACGCGGTAGATTATTTTTCTGCCTCCCCCTCTTTACAGGAGGTTGGCAAACAGCTACGAACGCTTAGCGCATACCATTCCGGAGAAATCTGGATTGTGGATACGCGAGGAAATGTCATGCTAAATACTGCAAAGCCGGATCTTACAGCAGGGGAGACCATTCCCGACTTTGACTTGGCTCATTTTGGAAACCGCTATTACCAAACCGGAAATTTTTACAATAGCTTTTCTGGCGAAACCCTAAGTGTTTTTTCACCAATTACCGCAAACTATAAGGTACGTGGCTATGTTATCATACATAAGCCCTTGAGCAATCTCATCGAATATTCCAACGGCTTAATCACAATTTCTTATCAGACGCTTGCTCTGCTGTTTGCCACTGCATTTTTTGTGCTTTTGCTTTTTACACGCGTGATTCATCTTCCTCTTCGCAAGCTTGCAAAGGGTGCGGGAGCCTACGCTGCCGGAGAATTTGATAAAAAAATCGATATCCAATCGAATGACGAAATCGGCTATCTTGCCGGCACTCTCAATTATATGGCAAACGAGCTGAATACCCTGGAAGATGATCAGAAAAAATTTGTCTCAAATGTCTCGCATGATTTTCGTTCCCCTCTTACCTCCATCAAGGGGTATGTCGAGGCAATGCTGGATGGTACAATTCCCTTAGATATGCAGGAAAAATACTTAAATATTATCCTATTTGAAACAGAGCGATTAAACAAGCTTACCACAAGCCTTCTTGAACTCAATAAATACGGAGCTCACGGTATTATGCTGGATATGACTCACTTTGACATCAACGGCATCATCCGAAAAACAGTGCAAACCTTTGAGGGAATCTGCACAGAAAAGCGTATTTCATTCAACTTAATCCTATCAGGCGAAAAACTCTATGTCTGCGCAGACATGGGGAAAATTCAGCAGGTTTTATACAATCTTATTGATAATGCAATCAAATTTAGCCATCATGATTCCTCCATCTCCATTGAGACAACCGAGAAAAACGAGCATGTCTTTGTCTCTGTAAAAGACTCCGGAATCGGCATTCCAAAAGACAGCATCAAAAAAATCTGGGAACGCTTTTATAAAACAGATCTCTCGCGTGGCAAGGACAAAAAGGGAACCGGTCTTGGTCTTTCTATTACAAAGGAGATTATCAATGCCCACGGCGAAAACATCAACTGCATCAGCACAGAGGGAGTCGGCACAGAATTTATTTTTACACTTCCAATGGCTGCCAAGCAATCCTTTTTATAAAAACGACTGCAAAAATCCCGACTGCTTCTTTTGAAGTCAGTCGGGATTTTGTATACCGATTCTTATACCAGCTCCAGTAAAACCTCTAAGGCACCATCACCTTTACGCTGTCCAATCTTTACAATTCTGGTGTAACCACCATTCCGAGTCACATACTTTGGAGCAATTTCGTCAAATAACTTTGCAACGAGATCCACCTGCTTTGTATTTTTCTTTCTCCCTGCAACCTCCTTCGGAACCTCGGTTACCGGATAAAGTACTTTCAGCATTTCTCTGCGGGCATGTAAACGAGAAGGCATATCCTTCTTAATTGTCTTGTCTACCTCATCATATACGGTAACCTTCTTACCGTCTACGACTTCCTTTACTCTTTTGCCGTCTTGATCCTTACGGGCAACCTTCGCCTTCACGGTAACTTCCTCAAAGTTATCCTTCTCTTTTACTGCCAATGCGATGAGCCCCTCTGCAATTTTGCGGACTTCCTTTGCTTTTGCTTCTGTTGTCACAATTCTTCCATTGTTGATTAAAGCGGTTACCTGACCTCTTAGCAATGCCTTTCTCTGGCTAGAGGTTCTGCCTAATTTACGATATTTTGCCATTTTCTTTTCCTCCATTTTATGGTACATCCGGCAATGCCTTTTGGTCTTATTTCCCGAATGCAGCGCAAGCAAGCTTTCGGCTCAAGCGAGCTTTCGGCTCAAGCAAGCTTTCAGCGCAAGTAAGCTTGCGATGTAAGCAAGCCCTGCGTCACAAACTCTGCTTGCGGTTATTTGGCTGCTGACATACTCCATGCCCATTGGACTTATTGTTTCTGCCTCATTTCCTTGAATTAACAGTTTACGTAATCACAAACTTCTAATGAATCACGCCTACCTGATCCGATTTACTCCTCTCCCTGATTCAGCTGAAGACCAAGCTCTTTTAACTTTGCCAACACTTCCTCTAGAGATTTTCGTCCGAGATTCCGAACCTTCATCATATCCTCCGGTGTGCGGTTTGTCAGCTCCTCTACGGTGTTGATTCCGGCACGCTTCAGGCAGTTGTAGGAACGAACGGACAACTCCAGTTCATCAATATTCATCTCAAGAACTTTTTCTTTTGCATTATCCTCTTTTTCAATCATGACATCCGCCTGCTGTGCAGCCTCAGACAAATCGATAAAGAGACTTAGATGCTCACTCAACACTTTTGCCGCAAGGCTGACTGCCTCATCCGGCTCTAAGGTTCCGTTTGTGAAAACATCTAACGTAAGCTTATCATAGTCAGTAATCTGTCCCACACGAGTATTCTCAATCAAAAGATTCACGCGCTCAACCGGAGTATAGATGGAGTCAATCGCAATCACTCCAATCGGCACATCCTCTGTCTTGTTTTTCTCGGCGCTGACATATCCTCTTCCATTTGTAATGGTCAGCTCCATGTATAACTTACAATCTGCTCCACCATTCAAATTGGCAATTACCAAATCCGGATTCAAAATCTGAATATCAGAATCCACCTGAATATCAGCCGCTGTAACTACACCTTCGCCCTCAAATTCAATATAAGCAATTTTCGGTTCATTTGTAGAGCTTGTATTCCGAATGGCAAGGTTCTTGATGTTCATAATAATTTCAGTAACGTCCTCCTTGACGCCGGAAATGGAACTGAATTCATGTAAAACACCGTCAATCTTAACCTGACTGACTGCCGCACCCGGCAAAGAAGAAAGCATAATTCTTCTTAGAGAATTACCTAAAGTTGTTCCGTAGCCTCGTTCCAATGGTTCTACAACAAATTTGCCGTACTTCTTGTCTTCTGAAATTTCTGCGATTTCAATTTTTGGTTTTTGAAAATCGAACAATACAAAGTCCCTCCTTCTCGGGTAATTTGTCTGACTACTTATTACTTAGAATACAACTCGACAATAAGCATTTCATTTACCGGTACGTCAATCTGCTCTCTGGAAGGCAATTCTTTTACGGTCCCCTGTAATTTTTCAACATCTACATCCAGCCAATCCGGCACTAATCTTCCACCGGTTACCGCAATGATGTCTTTCATTCTCTGAAGACCCTTGTTCTTTTCCCTAATTTCGATTACATCTCCGGCCTTGATCAGATAAGACGGAATATTTACCTGTTTTCCGTTTACCAGAACAAATTTATGGTCAACAATCTGTCTCGCCTCTCTTCTTGTTCTTGCAAATCCCATACGAAAGACAACATTATCCAATCTGGACTCCAACATCGTCATTAAATTCGTACCGGTCATGCCCTTCATCTTATCGGCCTTCACATAATAGTTGTGGAACGGTTTTTCTAATACGCCATAGATGAATTTTGCCTTCTGCTTTTCTCTCAGCTGAAGCGCATACTCAGACATCTTCTTATTGGCTCTTTTCAATTCTCTACGAGATTTCTTATCATATCCCAAATAACTTGGCTCTAATCCAAGTGATCTGCATCTTTTCAGAACAGGAACTTTATTTACTGCCATCTTAGTCTCTACCTCCTAATTAAACTCTTCTGCGTTTTGGTGGACGGCATCCGTTATGAGGTACCGGAGTTACATCTTTGATACTTGTAACCTCAAGACCACAAGCGGAGAGCGCACGAATTGCAGCTTCTCTTCCTGATCCCGGTCCCTTTACCATAACATCCACTGTTTTTAATCCGTGTACCAAGGCCGCTTTCGTCGCTGTTTCTGCTGCCATCTGTGCAGCATATGGAGTAGATTTCTTTGAACCTCTAAATCCAAGACCACCGGCACTTGCCCATGATAAAGCATTTCCTTCAGCATCTGTAATCGTTACGATTGTATTATTAAAAGATGACTGAATATGTGCCTGTCCGCGTTCAACGTTTTTCTTTACGCGCTTCTTTGTCACTTTTTTTGTAACTTTCGCCATATCTAAACTAACCTACTTTCTCTAAAAATATATACGATTATTTTTTCTTGTTTGCAACGGTACGCTTCGGTCCTTTTCTTGTTCTTGCGTTCGTCTTCGTCTTCTGACCGCGAACAGGAAGTCCCTTTCTGTGACGGATGCCGCGATAGCAGCCAATCTCCTGAAGCCTCTTAATATTCATGGCGATTTCTCTTCTCAAATCACCCTCTACCATCTGTGTTTCATCAATCACTGCACTGATTCTCTTTACTTCATCGTCTGTCAAATCCCTAACACGAGTATCAGGGCTTACCTTTGCTTCTGCAAGAATACGGTTGGAGCTTGCTCTTCCGATTCCATAAATATAAGTCAAGCCAATCTCAACACGCTTTTCTCTTGGTAAATCTACACCTGCAATACGAGCCATGTGTTTTTTAACCTCCATTGATTCATCTGATGCAAGCTTCTTCTCTTGCATCCTGTTGTTTTTTGATTTCACGTTACAGCCCCAGCCGTAACCAAATATGACCTCTGTGGTCAGCTTGCAAGTCACTTGACATCATGACTTTCCTTGGCATCCGCCCAAAAAGACGCGCTCCGGCAGCTCCGTTGTCTTCGGCCTGAAATGTGTGCCCTCGCCCCTCTTTTCCTTATTTGGATGAATCTTCCTCCGGCTCTCGGTATGTAAACCGGAAAAAGCAGCGTTCCCCGCTGTTTCTTATGATAACAGTGAATCAACCCATCCTGGCGTTTCACTGCAGCCGCACATAATGTTTTTTACAAGCAGATAAGACAAGACTGCTTTTCCTTAGCCCTGTCTCTGCTTGTGCTTCGGATTCTCACAGATAATCCGAATGCTTCCTTTTCTTTTAATGACTTTGCATTTCTCGCAAATAGGTTTAACTGATGATCTTACCTTCACAGCAAATCCTCCTTTCTCATGTAACCGCACCGCGATTACGATTTAGAGCTCTTTTGCCTATTTTAACGCGCAAAAGGGCACTATCTAAAAGTGTCCATTTAGCATTATAGCACAAACACAATTTAGAAGTCAATCCTTGTTTTTTCTTTTCTTATTTGTCTCTCCAGATAATTCTTCCCTTCGTCAGATCATAGGGAGACATTTCAATTGTCACCTTATCTCCGGGAAGGATACGAATAAAATTCATGCGGAGTTTTCCGCTGATGGTTGCTAAAATCTGATGTCCGTTTTCCAGTTCCACCTTAAAAAATGCATTTGGAAGTTTTTCTACAACCGTTCCCTCTACTTCAATTACATCTGCCTTTGACATTTCCTAATCCTCCTGTTTTATGACTCTATATGTTTGAATGGCTTTTTTTATTGTCACATCTGTCCGTACATTCTGCAGACAATCCTGTACTTCCTTCGGAATGCTTTGAATCATCTGAATGTGCTTTCGGCTTTTTTTCTTTGGCTTTTCGAGTGTCCTCGTAGTGCCGTTGACTAAGTACACAAATTTCTCATCCTTTTCCCAAATGAGATAAATGTGGTTTTTATCATGTCCCGACATGGACTTCGCAAATTCGATTTCCATACTTTCTTCCCCATCCATAGCTGTCTTTCTTCTTTGTGCTTATCCTCTCAGATAGCGATTTAAGCTCTCATCTTCTGCCAGCTCCGACTCTGTCAGCGTCAGAATCTCCGGCTCTCCTTCTGTAATCACAATCGTATTCTCATAGTGAGCAGATAAGGACATATCTGCCGAGACAACCGTCCACTCATCCTCAAGCCAGCATACCTGCCATGTCCCCATGTTAATCATCGGCTCAATTGCCAATGCCATTCCGGGACGAAGCTTGACACCCCTTGCAAGCTTCCGAAAATTCGGAACCTCCGGCTCTTCATGCAGCTTTTTGCCAATTCCGTGTCCGCACAAATCTCGAACGACACCATAGTCAAACTGTTCCGCATAGCCGCCGATTGCTCCGGAAATCTCATAAAGATGCCTTCCCGGTTTGGCAAAATGCATCCCCTCAAAAAAACTTTGTCTTGTTCTTTCTATGAGCAGGGCAGCCTCCTTATGAATCTCTCCTATTCCATGCGTTCTTGCCGCATCGGAATGATAGCCCTTATGGATTAATCCAATGTCCAGACTTACGATATCTCCCTCGTCGATCCATCTTTTTGAAGATGGGATTCCATGGACGACCTCTTCATTGACAGAGACACATACGGATGCAGGATAACCGCAGTAATTTTTAAAAGATGGAACACATCCCAAACTACGAATCATATCTTCCCCAAGTCTGTCAATCTCTAAGGTTGACATCCCCGGGCGGAGTTCTTTGGCCAAATCTTCATGCACTTTTGCAAGTAGTTTTCCCGCCTGCCGCATAAGCGCAATTTCACGGGCTGATTTTATCGCTATAGCCATATTTATTGCCCCAGTATCGCAACGATATCTGCAAACACCTCTTCCATCGGCTTTGTACCGTCTACGGTTCTTACAATATCCTGCTCTTTATAATAATCAATCAGAGGACGTGTCTGCTCATGGTATACCTCAAGGCGCTTGCGAACCGTCTCTGCCTTATCGTCATCTCTTAATACCACTGCGCTCCCACACCGATCACAAATTCCCTCCGCTTTTGTCGGGATTGTCACAATGTGGTATGTAGCACCGCAGTCTGTACATACACGCCTTCCACTCATGCGGTTTACAATGTTTTCGTCCGGAACATCGACATCAATGGCATAGTCCATTTTCTGATCGATCCCCGCAAGCGCCGCACGAAGTGCCTCAGCCTGTGGAATTGTTCTTGGGAATCCATCCAGAATAAATCCGTTTGCACAATCCTCCTGCTGTATGCGATCCATTACCAGATCACAGGTCAGCTCATCCGGCACCAGCAAGCCCTGATCCATATACTGCTTTGCCTTTTTCCCCAGTTCTGTTCCATTTTTAATGTTTGCGCGAAAAATATCTCCAGTAGAAATATGAGGAATCTTGTATCTGTCTGCCAGCATCTTTGCCTGCGTCCCTTTTCCCGCTCCCGGAGCCCCCAGCATGATAATCTTCATAGAATCTTCTCCTTTTCTTCTAAATAGGAAAGTAACGCTGAACTTAATATAAGCCCAGCGTTGCTCCCTTAGTCATTCAAAAACCCCTTATAGTAACGGACGCGCATCTGCGATTCAATCTGCTTTAACGTCTCAATGATAACTCCTACGATAATGATAATGGATGTCCCTCCAAAAGAAACGGACGCTCCAAAAACACCACTGAAGAAGATTGGAACGAATGCGATAAATGCAAGTGCCACCGCTCCCACAAATACAATGTAATTTAATATACGATTCAGGTAATCGCTTGTCGGTTTTCCCGGTCTGATACCCGGAATAAAGCCTCCGGCCTTCTTCATATTATTGGCAATCTCTAGCGGATTGAATGTAATTGAAGTATAAAAATAAGCAAAAGCAAGGATAAGTGCAATGTAAACAAGCAAGCCAATAGAATAAATCGGCTCGTTCGGGTTACACCAGTTCGCCTGCGACATTCCTTTTAAAATTTTGCTTCCGATTCCCGTTCCCCCGCCTTTTCCAAGCAAGCTTGCAATAATAACCGGCGTCTGTAACAGGGATTGCGCAAAAATAACCGGAATGACTCCACTTGTATTTACCTTGAGAGGAATATGTGTGGACTGACCTCCCACCTGCTTTCTTCCTTGAATCTTCTTGGAATACTGCACCGGAATCCTACGCTCTCCGCCCTGTAAGTAGACAACAAACGCAACCATCCCGAGAATAATGGCAATAATAATCACTGCCGCAAGAATTGCCGTTGGCACTTTTTTCCCTGCAATAAATTGCTGATACAAAACACTGATGTCGCTTGGCATGCTGGAAATAATGTTCACGGCAAGCACGATAGAAATGCCGTTCCCAATCCCCTTTTCCGTAATACGCTCGCCAATCCACATCAGCACTGCAGAGCCTGCCGTCAGCGTAAGGACAACAGACACGATTCCCAATCCGCCTCGGAATCCACTGTTGTATTCCAAATAGCCGCCTCTGCTAAAGCCAATGGTCATTGCAATTCCCTCAATCAGAGCGAGCACAATAGTAAGATATCTAGTAATCTCTGCAATCTTCTTGCGCCCTTCCTCTCCATCACGCTGCATCTCCTCTAGCTTCGGAATTGCAATCGTAAGAAGCTGCATGATAATGGATGATGTAATGTACGGTGTAATATTCAACGCAAAGATTGACATATTATAAAAAGAACCACCGGTAATTGCATCAAAGAATCCCATTCCTTCCGCAGTCTGACTCGCAAACCAAGCTTTAAACACATCACTGTCCACACCAGGAATCGGAAGCTGACTTCCGATTCTGATGACGACTACCATGAAAAATGTAAAAATAATTCTTTTTCGAATATCTTTAATCTTAAATGCATTACGGAGTGTCTCTAGCATTAGATCACCTCTGCTTTTCCACCAAGAGCCTCAATTTTTTCTTTTGCGCTTGCGCTGAATGCATTTACCTGAACTGTAAGCTTCTTAGTAAATTCTCCATTTCCAAGGATCTTAACCCCATCTCTGGGATTCTTGATAATGCCCGTCTCTATCAACGTATCAATGGATACAACCGTATCATTCTCAAAAACTTCCAGCGCAGAAAGATTGATTCCGATGATCGTCTTGGAGTTCCTGTTTTTAAAGCCTCTCTTTGGTAATCTTCTGTATAACGGCATCTGACCACCTTCAAAGCCCGGTCTTGGAGCTCCGGAACGAGCCTTCTGTCCCTTATGTCCTTTGCCCGCTGTCTTACCGTTTCCTGAGCCGTGTCCACGTCCTCTTCTGAAATTGTTGCTCTGAGTGGAACCCGGTGCTCCGTGTAAATTTGATAAGTCCATTCCTGACACCTCCTATCTTTTTGAATTAAACTTCTTCCACTTTTACATATGGTGCTACCTTACGAAGTGCTCCTGCTGTTGCAGCGTTGTCCGGCAACTCAACTGTTTTGTTCAGTTTTGTAAGTCCGAGAGCTTCTATGGTCTTTCTGTTCTTTGGAACTGCACCGATTGTGGATTTCACAAGTGTTACTTTCAGTTTCTTCTCTGACATTTTAATAACCACGCCTTTCCCGTGCCTGCAATATTCGCTACACAGATGCGATATGCAGGAACAAATTTATGCCATCTCCGTTACGCCATAATCTCTTCTACCGATTTTCCACGAAGCTTTGCCACTTCCTCCGGAGACTTTAACTGACTCAATGCATTAATTGTTGCAAGAACAACATTCTGCTTATTGTTAGAACCCAAAGATTTTGTACGGATGTTCTTGATTCCTGCCAACTCGCAGACATTACGGGCAGGACCGCCCGCAATAATACCGGTACCATCCGGAGACTTCTTTAACAATACAGACGCTCCTGTATGCTTTCCTGTCACATCATGCGTAATACTATCCACCTCATCCAGCTTTACGGTAACGAGCTTTTTCATTGCATCTTCTTTTCCCTTGCGAATTGCCTCAGGAATTTCCGCTGCTTTTCCCAGTCCCGCACCAACATGGCCATTGCCATCACCGACAACAACTAAAGCTGTAAAACGAAAGTTACGTCCACCCTTAACAACCTTTGTTACACGCTTGATTGATACTACTTTTTCGCTTAATTCTAATTGACTAGCATCAATGATTTCACGTTTCATTGTTTCTCCTCCTAAAATTCTAATCCAGCTTCTCTTGCCGCCTCAGCCAATGCCTTAACTTTTCCCTGATAGATAAAACCGCCTCTGTCAAAGACAACCGTTGTAATACCTTTATCTAACGCTTTTTTTGCAATAACGGCGCCCAGCTTTACTGCCGCTTCTACGTTATTGGTCTTTTCTAACTCTGCCTTTACATCTTTGTCAAGTGTAGATGCAGAAACAAGTGTATTCCCAACTGTGTCGTCAATAATCTGAGCGTACATATGATTATTACTTCTAAACACAGCCAGACGTGGTCTTACTGCGGTGCCTGCAAGATGATGGCGCATTCTTCTATGCTTATTTTCACGAACTGCAGATCTTGATTTCTTACTAACCATTTTTCGTCACTCCTTTAATTATTTCTTACCAGTCTTACCAACTTTGCGCCGAATAACCTCATCAGCATATTTGATTCCTTTGCCCTTGTAGGGTTCCGGTCTTCTCTTATCTCTGATCTCCGCTGCGTACTGGCCAACCTTTTCTTTATCGATACCTGACACAGTAATCTTATTTCCCTCAACCTTTGACTCAAGTCCTTCCGGATCCGTCATCTCAACCGGATGTGAGTATCCCAAATTAAGCGTCAATACCTTTCCTGCCTTGGAAGCTCTGTAACCGACACCGTTTACTTCCAGCTCCTTTGTATAGCCTTGGCTCACACCAACAACCATATTATTGAGCAAGGTTCTTGTCAAACCATGAAGAGATTTCATCTTCTTCAAATCGTTTGGTCTTGTAACGGTAATTTCATCACCTTCTAATTTGATTTCCATCTCAGATGGAAGGGTTCTTTCTAAAGTTCCCTTAGGACCTTTTACAGTCACATGATTATTTTCTGCAATATCCACTGTAACTCCAGCCGGAACTGCGATTGGCATTCTTCCTATACGTGACATGCCCGTACCTCCTAAATATATATGTGTTTATTTACAATAACAACAATAGATGCTCTTTGGCAGCATTTGTTTACCAAACAAATGCTAATACTTCTCCACCAACCTGAAGCTTTCTCGCCTCTTTGTCTGTGATAATTCCCTGATTTGTGGAAAGAATTGCTATACCAAGGCCGCCAAGCACTCTCGGAAGCTCATCTTTTCCCGCATATACGCGAAGACCCGGCTTAGAAATTCTCTTAATTCCTGTAATAATCTTCTCTGTCTTATCCGCGCCATACTTTAAAGTAATACGGATTGTCTTAAAGTTTCCGTCTTCAACAATATCATATTTTACGATATATCCCTCATCAACCAGAATATCTGCGATTGCAATTTTGATCTTGGATGCAGGAACGTCAACTGTATCATGTTTTGCAGTGTTTGCATTACGGATTCTTGTAAGCATATCTGCGATCGGATCACTCGTTGTCATGATGTATATTTCCTCCTTCTATAAATACTGCGCCGCTACCGGTGGTTTTATGATGTGCACAAACCTCCTTTGGCGCTCAGTCTGATTACCAGCTCGCCTTTTTGACTCCCGGTATCTGGCCCTTATATGCTAACTCACGGAAACATACTCTGCAGATTCCGTATTTTCTTAAAACAGAATGTGGACGACCACAAATTTTGCAGCGTGTGTAAGCTCTGGTAGAGAACTTTGGTTTGCGCTGCTGTTTTATTTTCATACTTGTTTTAGCCATTAAGATTCCCTCCTACTTATTTGGCAAACGGCATGTTAAACTGTGCCAATAATTCCCGTGCTTCTTCATCTGTCTTTGCTGTTGTGACAAAGATAATATCCATACCACGAATCTTATCAACCTTGTCATACTCAATTTCCGGGAAGATTAACTGCTCCTTGATTCCAAGAGCATAATTTCCGCGTCCGTCAAATGCATTCGGATTTACTCCTCTAAAGTCACGCACACGCGGTAACGCAAGATTGATTAAGCGATCCATAAACTCATACATCTTCTTGCCACGCAGTGTCGTCTTGCATCCGATTGTCATACCTTCTCTGATTTTAAAGTTTGCAATGGAGTTCTTCGCTTTTGTGGCAATCGCCTTCTGTCCTGTGATTGTTTCCATATCCTTCATGGCAGCTTCCAACAGCTTTGCATTTTCTTTGGCTTCGCCAACACCCATGTTTACAACAATCTTATCTATCTTCGGCACTTCCATAAGGTTTTTATATCCAAATTTTTTGACCATAGCATCTACGATCTCATTCTGATACTGCTCTCTAAGTCTACTCAACTGATTGGCCTCCTCTCTTAAAATTAGTCGATGATATCACCTGTAGATTTTGCATAACGCACTTTTTTGTCTCCGTCCATCTTAAAGCCGATACGAGTAGGCTTTCCCTTGTGCAGATACATTACGTTTGAAATGTCAACAGGTCCTTCCTGATGAACAATACCGCCCTGCTGGTTTGCCATACTTGGTTTTGTATGCTTTGTTACCATGTTGACACCCTCAACAAGCACCGTATGATTTTTCTTATTTACGGCAATAACCTTGCCTTCGCTGTTAATGTCTTTTCCGGCAATAACTTTTACCATATCGCCCTTTTTTATTTTCATGCTTGCCATATCCTAGTCCTCCTACAATACTTCCGGAGCCAGGGAAACAATCTTCATAAACTGTTTCTCACGAAGCTCTCTTGCTACTGGTCCAAAAATACGTGTCCCTCTCGGAGTTTTATCGTCTTTGATGATAACAGCCGCATTCTCGTCAAACTTAATATAAGAGCCATCCTTGCGGCGGGCACCCTTTACAGAACGAACAACTACAGCTTTCACGACATCGCCCTTTTTCACAACACCGCCTGGTGTTGCATCTTTGACCGTAGCAACAATAACGTCACCAATATTCGCATATCTCCTGGTAGATCCTCCCATAACACGGATCACGAGCAGTTCTTTTGCTCCTGTGTTATCGGCTACCCTAAGTCTACTTTCCTGTTGTACCATGCTTGTAGCCTCCCTTTACTATTTTGCTCTCTCCATGATTTCTACAAGTCTCCATCTCTTATCCTTTGATAACGGTCTTGTTTCCATCACCTTTACCTTATCACCGATTCTGCATTCATTGTTCTCATCATGAGCCTTTAATTTATAAGTTTTCTTAACGATTTTGCTGTAAAGAGGATGTCTTACGTTGTCCTGAATCGCAACCGTGATTGTCTTATCCATCTTGTCACTTACAACAACACCGACACGTGTCTTTCTAAGATTTCTTTCTTCCACGATAAGTTCTCCTTTCTAGAGTCTACTGCGCAACCTTTTCCTTCTCTGTTATGATTGTCTGGATTCTTGCAATATTTTTACGAACCTCTTTGATTCTGCTTGTATTCTCCAGCTGATTGGTTGCATTCTGGAATCTCAAATTGAACAGTTCTTTTTTTGCATTTACCAACTGCGCATTTAAATCTGCTACAGACTGGCTCTTTAATTCTTCTATATATTTACTCGTTTTCATTTGATACACCGCCTTCCAAATCTGCGCGCGAAACTATTTTACATTTGCAAGGTAATTTGTGTGTAGCAAGACGTAGTGCCTCTCTTGCAACCTCCTCCGGCACACCTGCAATCTCGAACAATACGCGACCCGGCTTTACAACTGCTACCCAGTACTCCAGCGATCCCTTACCGGAACCCATTCGTGTCTCGGCAGGCTTCGCCGTTACCGGCTTATCCGGAAAGATTTTAATCCAAATTTTACCACCACGCTTTACGTGACGGGTCATCGCGATACGGGCTGCCTCTATCTGATTTGAACGAATCCAACATGGCTCTGTCGCAACAATACCATATTCTCCATGGACAATTTTATTTCCTCTGCTTGCCTTTCCCGTCATAGATCCGCGGAACTGCTTACGATGCTTTACTCTCTTTGGCATTAACATTAGTTCGTTCCCCCTTCCTTATTTCCTTTCGTGGGAAGTACTTCGCCTTTGTAGATCCATACCTTAACGCCAACCTTGCCGTAGGTAGTATCTGCTTCAGCAAATCCATAGTCAATATCTGCTCTTAACGTCTGAAGCGGAATGGTTCCCTCCGAATAAAACTCGGTACGAGCCATATCAGCTCCGCCAAGACGTCCCGAACAGGAGGTCTTGATTCCCTTTGCTCCCGCTTTCATCGTTCTGCCCATGCAAGACTTCATCGCTCTACGGAAGGACACACGATTCTCCAACTGCAGCGCAATATTCTCTGCCACCAGCTGAGCATCGCGATCCGGTCTTTTTACCTCTTTGATATCTACA
>JAQXLR010000017.1 GCA_029012225.1 Clostridiales bacterium | reverse complement strand
TCCCATGTAATTCCGGAATTTCGGGGCTGCCACCTTACCCATTGTCGTATAAACGACTCCATCCAACTTTTCGACAAGCAGCTCCAATACATTCTGAAACCCTCCCGGCACTTCTGTCGCATGCGCCATCTTGCACCGCGCTGCCACCGAAAAAATACAAAGCAGCAACATAACAATCAAAATACAGACATGCGAAGTCGTAATCCATACTTTATGACCAAAGATTTCATAAGAAAAAATTCCATGTATCATAAAGTCGACACTGTTGGCCGAAGCTTCCAACAAAATTGCGTTGCTCACGTTCTCACCTCCTTATTGTTTCGTTCCATTCTCTTTATCGGACGTATACCACCTCTCCCCATGATTATTGTTTGAGTTTATTGATCAAGGGCTGCAAATATGCAGATATCTTTAAGCCCAAAACTCCTAAAAAAAGTGAAACAAGATTTCCAAGTCTCCATTTTGCGATTGCAAATATCACGACTGCAACAATCAGATATCGTAAAACGGACTTTCTTACGGATAACTTCTTCGCCCCATCGGCATTTCCCAAATCTGCCACATCCCGAATGACAATCGCCATATGAATTGCCATAAAGCAGGCGAGTGCCGTTCCGGTCAATGCGCCAACCGTATGATACAGCTTATCCTCCACAAAAAAAAGTCCGGCAATCTCAAGCACCGCCCCGTAAATAAGAATACCTATTACCAGTCCGGGCAATGCATCATTTATTCTTTTTAACATAATCGCCTTTCGTCTCCTCTTTGCTCTTATACACCTTTGTTGCCATTTTATAAATGTTTGTAAAGCCCGCCAGTGCACCGAC
Source organism: Clostridiales bacterium (assembly GCA_029012225.1). Taxonomy (GTDB): domain Bacteria; phylum Bacillota; class Clostridia; order Lachnospirales; family Lachnospiraceae; genus Roseburia. The sequence goes on along the minus strand of JAQXLR010000017.1, from coordinate 9,044 downwards.
AATAAAAAGAGGCGCCACAATCAATGGCATATCATATCTTTTCCCGAGCCATACACCAAGCATCGTACATAAGATAATCGGAACGACCATATTTAATCCAAACTGTAAAATCAGAGTCATGCAAAGAAGTACTTTTTTTGAATATTTCATGACGTTTTTCCCTCGTAAATTTAGCGATTCCTTTACATTATAGCTTATCTTTGATGCTTTTGTCTATTCATTCTTTGATTGTATCCCTATAGTTCAATTGTCACCTTGCGTCCCGTGCGCTGATACTGCTGCAGCATAACACCTGCAGCCCGCAGCATACGCTTTGATGCAATGACCGGTAAGGTTCCCTCATATTTGTCACTATCGTACACGATTCTCCGGATTCCCGCCTGAATAATCGCTTTGGCACATTCGTTGCACGGAAAGAGCGTCACATAAATCGTCGCACCCTCCAAGCTTCCTCCCCGATAGTTTAAAATCGCGTTCAATTCGCTGTGTGTCGTGTAAAAATATTTGCTCTCTAAGGGTTCTCCCTCTCTCTCCCACGGAAACTCATCGTCAGAGCATCCCATCGGAAATCCATTATATCCCATAGAAAGGATTTTATGATCGGGGCTGACAATGCACGCACCTACCTGTGTATTTGGATCCTTTGACCGCATGCCGGATAGTGTAGCCACCCCCATAAAATATTCATCCCAGCTAATATATCCTTCTCTCTTTGCACTCATGAATGTTATCCTCTAAAATAGTATCTGCCTACTTTGTTCCAAAGATACGGTCACCTGCATCGCCTAGCCCCGGAACAATATAACCGTGATCATTTAGATGCGCATCCAATGCGCCGATATAGATGTCCACATCCGGGTGCGCCTCCTGCATTTTCTTTACTCCCTCGGGAGCTGCTATCACACACAGGAAACGGATGCTTTGGACTCCTTTGTCCTTTAACATCTGAATTGCCTCCACCGCAGAGCCTCCCGTGGCAAGCATTGGATCTACCACAAATACCTCACGGTTTGCACAGTCTGCCGGCAGCTTACAATAATATTCCACCGGCTTAAGAGTCTCTGGGTCTCGATATAATCCGATGTGCCCCACCTTTGCCGCAGGAATCATAGCCAGCATGCCATCTACCATTCCCAATCCCGCGCGCAGAATCGGCACAACTGCAAGCTTCTTTCCTTTTAGCTCCTTTGCCCTCGTCCGGCAAATCGGTGTCTCAATTTCCACATCGGTCAGCTTTAGCTCTCTGGTCGCTTCGTAACAGATTAGCATGGCAATTTCGCTTATCAAAGTGCGAAAATCCTTAGAGCCGGTCTCCACTCTACGAATAATGCCGATCTTATGCTGAATTAAAGGATGCTCCATGATTACTGTTTTGGACATTTGTGTATTCTTTCCTTTCTTATTATGTGTCTATTCTCCGTCATTTAGCAGACTTGCCAATTTCCGAACAGTCTTTTTTAATGTTTCATAGCAAAGACCATAGGCCTGCAGTGTCCCCCCGTAGGGATTGATAATTTCAAGCTCCTCTCCCACCAGCTCTGTGAGGACAAAAACATTCTCCGGATTTGCATTCTCATATTTTTCTAATATTTTACATAGCTGTGTGCGCTCCATCGTCAACACGAGGGTATCTTCCGTAAAGTCCTCCTCCGTGAGGGGCGTGGACGTATAACCCTCCAGATTGATTCCGTTGCTTATCATAACAGCCTCAGCCTTTTGATTCAGAGGCTCCGGAAACAAAACAACCAGCCCTCTTGGCAAAATCTCTACGGGTCTTTTCAGACCACACTCTTTTAGAATACCTGCCGCCATAGGCTCTCTGCTTGTGCCGCTCTCGCCCACAAACAGGATTCTCCTATATTCTTTCATTGCTCCCCTCATCCTTCTCTTTTTTTATATGCATGACTTGATGCCCTGCTGCCTTTAACAGCCGATTCATAATCGCCTGTCCAATCCGCAGTGACGCAAAGCTTTCCGAATAAATCACATCTACATCCTGCTCGTCCATTTCACGCAATAGCTTATATAAATGCCTTGCAATCGCATCCTCATCTGTTCTTGCCCCAATGCTGATAACGACATCCGCACGATAGCCTTCCTTTGTCTCCTCTCCGGCAATCACCCCGACACGCTTGCCAAAAGCCTGCTTTTCTGTTGTGAGTGCATTGATTTTTTCCACCACATCCTCCGGCTCTCCCTCAACCAGCACAAGCTCTGCCTTTGGCGCATAATGCCTGTATTTCATTCCGGGAGCCTTTGGCTTTTTTGAGGAATCCTCTCCCATTAGCGTGGCATCCTCAGAAACCTCATACCCCAAAACATCTTCTATCATCTCTTTTGTGATATAGCCCGGACGTAAAATCATCGGCGGCTCTTCCGTCAAATCAAGAATCGTAGACTCAATCCCGATTCCGACCATTCCGCCATCCAAAATCATCGGGATACGTCCCGCCAAATCAAAAAAAACATGGGATGCTTCTGTGGGACTTGGCTTTCCCGATAGGTTGGCACTGGGAGCCGCAAGCATGCATCCGCTCTTTTTAATCAGACCAAGCGCAATGGGATGGTTTGGCATACGGACTGCCACCGTATCCATTCCTCCTGTGGTCTCATAGGGCACCTCCGCCTTTTTTTTGACAATCATGGTAAATGGCCCCGGCCAAAAGGCCTTGGCCAGCTGTCTGGCCTGCTGCGAAACCTCGTCTGTGAGCCGCTCCAAATCAGAAAGCTTTCCAATATGGACAATCAAAGGATTATCGGATGGGCGTCCTTTTGCAGCATAGATTTTTTGTGCTGCCTTAGGGCAAAGCGCATCGGCACCCAATCCATAAACGGTTTCCGTAGGAAATGCCACCAGCTCGCCGGAGACAATCAGGTCCGCTGCCGCCTGCAGCTTTTCCTCCTCTATATGGTGTGGATCTATTGTTACGAATCTGGTTTCCATGTGCGCAGCCTTTCTCTTTTTGCTTTACTGAACATTATGGCACAATTCAGAAAAATAGGCAACCTACTTGCCGTGTTTTTCTGATTATGGCATAGTGCGATTCTTTCATGTGTTGGATTAAGTACAACATTTTTCTTTTTTATACTTGTAAAGCCTGTTTTTTTGTATTAGAATTACTTTAAGATTATCCATCATAGATAATTATTTTGATTAGTTAAGGAGGTAATCCAAATGGCATACGTTATTTCTGATGCTTGTGTTAACTGTGGCTCATGCGAGCCGGAATGTCCGGTAACCGCTATCTCCCAGGGTGACACTCAGTATGTAATTGATGCAGGTGCCTGCATTGACTGCGGTACATGTGCAGGAGTCTGTCCTACAGGAGCAATCAGCCCCGAATGATTTTAGCAAAAGAAAAAGCCGTCACGCTTGTGACGGCTTTTTCTTTAACCAGATCGCTTTACCGGACTGCTTTTTCTTTAAATTTCCGCGGATTGCATCATCCAGCTTTCGAAAACGCTCCTCCTCGGCTTCCTCTCTTTCTCTCATCAGGTAATTCATTTCTTTGATGACCTGCTCCCCTACATCCTCGCTGATGTTCTTGGAGAGCTCCTTGTTGTTTGCCGCAATGGCTTTTCCCACAATCTCCGTCATCAGTTCTGTAAACTGCTCCATCTTGTCCGTATTATTCAGAATGCTCTGCGTCGTCTCGACCTCTCTTTTTTCCGGCAGCCGCAGCTTTTCCTTCTCCTCCCGCAGTTTTTCCTCCGTCTCCTCGGTCAGGGTTTTGCTATGTACAATCATTCGAATCGCCTTAAGCTGATACCCCTGCTCTTTTAATTCCTTTATCTTCTGGAATTCGGAAATGTTTTCCTTCGTATAATACCTATGCCCCATCTCATTGCGCGGGACATTCAGTTCAAGTTCATCCTCCCAGTAACGCAAGACATGTGATTCCACGTTTACAATGTTTGCCGCATCTGAAATCATATAGCGCGCTTTTTCCATTTCCGTTCCTCCTTCCGTTACCTATTATTATAATCGGAAGGAGATGCTTGTACAACGAAAATCGCTCGCCTTATTCTGACACAATCTGTATTTATTTCACAGGAAATGTAATATGGCATGGCAGTGGCAAAATATAGTGCTTTTCTGTGAAGGAACCACGCTGCACTAAGGATGCACCTGCAAGAGCCAAAAGAACCTGCTGCGTTAGCAGCAGCGTTAAATTGCACAGAAATCGCCTCCGGAAAACTCGTTTTTCGGAGGCGATTTTGTACAATTTCACCTGCCACACAAAGTGGCAGGTGCTTTTGGCGTCTTACATATCCCCTTTGCAAATACAAATCACAAAGACTTAATTTTTTTCCATATTGGCGAATTTTGTATATTGCGGCAGCCACACCAGATTAATGGTTCCTATTGGACCATTTCTCTGTTTTGCAATAATCACTTCCGAGATTCCCTTCATTTCGGAATCATGATGGTAGTAATCATCACGGTAGAGAAACATCACAACGTCAGCATCCTGCTCAATCGCTCCCGACTCGCGCAAGTCAGAAAGCATCGGTCTGTGATCCGGCCGCTGCTCTACCGCTCGGGAAAGCTGCGATAAGGCAACAACGGGAACGCCAAGCTCCCTTGCCAGCGCCTTTAATGAACGGGAAATCTCTGAAATTTCCTGTTGTCTGGACTCACCTGATTTTCCGGAGCCGGACATAAGCTGCAGATAATCAATGATAATCAGCTTTAAATCGCTCTCTAACTTATACTTGCGACATTTGCTCCGCAGCTCGGAGATTGTAATTCCGGGAGTATCGTCAATGATCAGCTTGGAATTGCCGATTGTTCCTGCTCCTTCAATCAGCTTCTCCCAATCTGCATCCGAAAGGTTTCCGGTACGCAGTGTCTGCGCATCCACCCGTGCCTCCAGAGAAAACAGTCGATTTACCAGCTGCTCCTTTGACATTTCCAAAGAAAAAATTGCAGTGCAGATATTTTCATGAAATGCCACATATTGCGCGATGTTAAGGACAAAAGCCGTCTTCCCCATAGAGGGACGCGCCGCAACCAGAATCAAATCCGAGGGCTGGAGCCCTGCGGTACGATAATCCAAATCAATAAATCCTGTCGGTATGCCGGTTACCGTTCCGGAGGTTTTTGCTGCATTTTCAATTTTTTCCAATGCGCTCATCACAATCTGTCGAATCGGTACATAGTCCCCGCTTCCTCTTCTTCCTGACAGTAAATCAAATACTTTTTTTTCTGTCATATCCATTACAGCATCTATGCTTTCTCTGGCAAGGTAGCATTCATTTTCAATCTCCTCATTGAGGCGGATGAGACTCCTTCGCATCGCATGATCTTTTACAATTTTTGCATAATATTTTATATTGGCAGATGTCGGCACTGCCGTAACCAAATCTCTTACAAATTCAAGGCTGGAAATCTCGGCAGGTACATCCTTTTCCTTCAATCTGTTTTGCAGCGTTACCAAATCTACCGGCTGTCCTGCATCGTGCAGCTCTGCCATCGCATCAAACACAATGCCATATTGCTGATAATAGAAATCCTCGCTTATCAGCATTTCCGTTGCGGCTACAATCGCATCTCTGTCCATAATCATGGCACCTATCACGGACTGCTCTGCCTCAAGACTGTTTGGCATGATGCGCTTTACAAAAGCTTCTTCCATGTTTTCTTCCTATTCCTCTATTACATGCACGGTAAATGTTCCTGTCACTTTCGGATGTAAGCGTATCGTAATCTCTGTCATTCCAAAGGTCTTAATCGGCTCCGGAAGCTGCATCTTCTTTTTGTCTAAATCCATTCCAAGCTGCTGCTTTGCAGCTGTCGCAATTTCCTTTGTGGACACCGAGCCAAATGTCCGCCCGCCTTCTCCCGCCTTCATCTTTACGGTAACCTTTTTATCTTTTAGCTCATCCGCAAGCGCCTGTGCCGCCTCAAGATTCTCCTGTGCCACCTTATCTGCATGGCGGTTTTGCAGCTTTAAATCATTTAAATTTTTTGCCGTTGCTTCTACCCCCAGCTTTTTGGGAAAGATCATGTTTCTTGCATAGCCGTCACTTACATCCACAATCTCTCCCTTTTTGCCCAGTGCTTTTACATCCTGCAATAATATTACCTTCATTTCTTAATGTCTCCTTCCCTTAGCATCTCATCAAGCATATCCTGTATCCTTTTCTTTGCCTGATCAATGGAGCAATCCATCATCTGGGCTCCCGCCTCGCTTAGATGGCCTCCGCCTCCCAAGCGCTCCATAATGAGCTGCACATTAATCTCATCTATGGAGCGGGAACTCACATAAATGCTATTATGATACTCCGTCAGTACAAAGGATGCCTTGATTCCTACAATATTTAAAAGCTCATCTGCCGCCTGTGCACCTACAATAGTGGGACTATCCAGCTTATCCGCCGGACAAACTGAGATTGCAAAGACTCCTTGGTATACCTCAGCATTCCGAACCACCTCTGCTCTTGCCTTGTAAGCGGCCATATCGTTGCGCAGCAGCTTTCTTACTCTTGTTACCTCAGCGCCTGCCCTCCTTAAATAGGCTGCTGCCTCAAAGGTGCGCACACCGGTTTTTGTCATAAAATTGTTTGTATCTATCAAAATACCTGCATAAATACAATCTGCCTCCCCCGGCTCTAAGCGAATGTCCTCGGAAAAATACTGCAGCACCTCCGCAATCATTTCACATGCGCTGGAAGCATAAGGCTCCACATAGGAGAGGACAGGATTCTCAATTGTTTCATTTGTCTGTCTGTGGTGATCAAACACACAGACTGTATGTGTTCGTTTCAACAGCTCGGGACACTCTGTATAGCTTGGACGATTTACATCCACTACCATGACAAGCGTATTTTGATTGGTAACGGCAATTGCCTCCTCGCTCGTTACAAATAAATCCTCAGGATATCCTTTTTCTTCGGAAAAGCATTCGACCAGCGGACGAAGGGAAGATGTAATCTCGTTTAGCACAATCTGCGCCTTCTTCCCGAGCACTTTTGCTGCACAATAAATCCCCATCGCAGCTCCAAGAGAGTCCACGTCACTCAGCTTATGCCCCATAATGACAACATTTTTCTTGCTCTCGATAATCTCTCTAAGTGCATGCGCTTTTACTCTTGCTTTTACTCTGGTATTGCGCTCAATCTGCTGTGTCTTTCCCCCGTAATAGGCAACATCTCCGCCATTCCGCACCACTGCCTGATCGCCGCCACGTCCCAGTGCAAGGTCGATCGACATTCTCGCGTACTCATAATTTCGCGCATAGCTCTCCTCTCCGACACCGATTCCGATGCTTAAGGTTACGGTCATCTCGTTGCCGACCTTTACCGTTTTTACGTCCTCCAGAAGGCTGAATTTATCTTCCCGCAGCTTTGACAGATATTTATGCTTAAAAACGACAAAGTACTTATCTTTCTCCAGCTTTCGAACCAGCGCATCAATCTCGGTAAAGTATTTATTTACCTTTCGGTCAATCAGCGCTACCAAAAGCGAGCGCTTTACATCCTCGATGCTATCCAATGCCTCGTCATAATTATCGATATAGACAAGCCCTGCCACGAGACGCTGCTCCTCATTCTCCTTCATGTAGCGATTCAGCTCTGTCTCATCAAATAAATACACTGCCGTTAAGTATTCATCGCTGTCTCCAATCGAAATAATCGTACTATCCTGAATCAGGGAATCAAAATAAATCCGCTTCATGGCAACTCGATAGTCCCTGTCATTTAAGCTTAATCTGGTCGTTGGTATCAGCTCGTTTCTTTGCAGCATTTCTTTTGTTAAGGTCGGAAAAATGGTAGTAATGGATTTATGATAGTTTTTTCCCTTTCCCGTAATTCCCGCAAAGCGTTCGTTTACCCACAAAATCTTAGCATTATAGTCTAAGAGCGCATATGGAATCTCAAATTCATTCAAAAGCTGTTTTTGTACCGTTCCGTACTGTGTTCCAAAATTAATCAGCTCATTTACCAGTCTCGGCTTGTTCCGCGTGTACGCAATCAGCATAATGAGAAGATAAATCAGTACAAATCCCGAAAAGATAAGTCCCAATTGAATCTCTGTCAGGTATATAATCACATTTAAAATGAAAAGTATACTCGTAAGAAGCAACGGCATATAAAGATATGTACGAAGCCTTCCTTCCAGCTTGATATTTTTTTTCATATCTCTCTCCTATATCATTCCCCAAGGCAGCCTTAGCTTTTATTCAGGCATTTTTCCTAAATTATATCATTCTATTCCCTTAATAGAAAGTATTTTTTCTATTTTGCCATAAAAACAAAGTGGGCAAGCCCACCTCGATTCCATAAAGCAGAAAAGCTCCCCACAATATCTTGGGCAGCTTCTTTTCTTGTCTACAATACCTCGTTTTTATGGGATTGGAAACTTTTTATTCTACGATGCCAAAAGTACCTGCCACATTTTATGGCAGACAAATATTGCACAGAAATTGCCTCTGGAAAACAAGTTTTCCAAGAGCAATTTTGTGCAATTTAACACTGCTGCTATCGCAGCATGTTCTTTTGGCATCCTACAAATACAAAAGCTCAAATCAATCCTGTAACGTAAAATAATTTCCCTGATCCATATCATCAATCAAATTGTTGGACAAAATTTGTGTCCCCGATATAGCAGGCTTTTCCTCAAAAAATTGATTCTCCTGATACCGGTAACCATCCTTGCCGTCATGCACATAAAGCACATAACCGCGCGCAATACCTTTTCCGTATGTTTCAAACAAAATATCATGCCAGCCATTTGTCAGCGTATCACAGATAAGGATGGGGGTTCGGATTTCTTCAAAGGTGTCCAGCACCTGAAAGCCCCCTTCTCTCTCCTTCAAAATAAGAGCCGGATTTCCTATATCTTTGTCTATCTTCTCTCCAATAATCATGGCAAATATTTCCGGGTTTCCATCGTCGTCTAAATCAACTCTGTTGTAATAGTATCTTGTTTGGGCAAGCAGCTCCCCCGAAATCATATAATAGTCTGCCAAAAACTGTGCCAATGCAGGATAGGGCTCTGCCTGTGCGTATTCCACCTCTATTGTGACATCATTTCCATT
>JAQXLR010000016.1 GCA_029012225.1 Clostridiales bacterium | reverse complement strand
CATCGCCGTCAGCGGCCCCTTCGGCGCGGTGAAAGAGCAGTCCTCCGGCCTGTATGCGCAGAAAATGGCAGAGTTGGGCTTTCTGACCTTGGCCTTTGACCCGTCCTACACCGGCGAGAGCGGCGGCACGCCCCGGTATGTGGCGTCGCCGGACATCAATACCGAGGAGTTCTGTGCGGCGGTGGATTTCCTCTCCGTGCAGGAGAATGTGAACTCTGAGCGCATCGGCATCATCGGTATCTGCGGCTGGGGCGGCATGGCCATTAACGCTGCCGCCATCGACACCCGTATCAAAGCAACCGCCGCCATGACCATGTACGACATGACCCGTGTGAACGCCAATGGATATTTTGACAGTGAAAATACCGCCGATGCCCGTTATGCAAAGAAGCAGGCCATGAATGCCCAGCGCACCGCCGACTACAAAAACGGCGCTTATGCCTTGGCGGGCGGTGTAGTCGATCCGCTGCCGGAGAATGCGCCGCAGTTTGTAAAGGACTACTACGCCTACTATAAGACCCCGCGCGGCTATCATCCCCGCAGCCTTAACTCCAACAACGGCTGGAATGTGACGTCCTCGCTGTCCTTTATGAATATGCCGATTTTGCAGTATGCCGGTGAGATTCGCTCTGCCGTTTTGCTGGTACATGGGGAAAAGGCGCATTCCCGCTATTTCAGTGAGAGCGCTTACGCAAAGCTGACCGGAGACAACAAGGAGTTGATGATCATTCCGGGCGCAAGCCATGTTGACCTCTATGACAACCTGGTTGCGATCCCCTTTGAAAAGCTGAGGAGCTTCTTTGAGGAATACTTGAAATGAAACGGATTCTGCTCTGCTTTCTATTGTTGACCGGAATTTGTTTGAGTGGCTGCACAGGGCAGATCAACAGGGTCTAACTCAAATGCATCCTTTCGCTTGATCTTGCATCTGGGCTCGCCATCCTTCCAGAAGACAATACCCTCAATGTGATGCCCGGCAAGATAATCCCGGATGCAGTCGAAGGTGCGCTCTGCGAGATGGATAATCTTCTCTCCGTGCCGCACCATGTGCTCAGCCTGTCCGGGCACACGATGCACCACATGCAGAAAAGCACCATTGCTTCTTCTGCCGTCCAGCCGAAACCACGCAGCACAGCATCGACCTGCATCAGAAGTTCCACGTCAACATTCACCGCAATGGTGGCAGTGCCCTGGTCGACGTATTGCCTGCGCAGATCATGGATTTCATCTGCCGCAGTTCTGTTCTTCCCGATGAAGAAATCCGGCTCCGGCAGTGTTTTGAGAAATTGCTCAATTCTTGCGGGAATCATTCTTCCGGGCCTCCCTTCTGGCTCTGCGCATCGCCTTTTGTTCTTCACGCCAGGCATCGGCTGCTTCTTCGATCTCGCGCATGGTATTTTCATAATCACCGCTCAGACAGGCATGCGTCTCGATGGACATGATCGCGCAGTCACGCTTGCCTCGGCGGGTGAAGAAAACCACATGCCCGGGAGTTTTCAGGTAAGCCCATACTCCGGAAGGCTTACGCCGGAACTCCGTCACGCTGACATCCTTGGTTACGATCTGAAAATCCAGCTGGCCAGGCTGATATACGCTTATCTCCATTACTTTTTCTCCCTCAAAAAACATAGGTACCCAGAGCGGACACCTATATTTTACCGATTTCGTTTAGTCCCCTGCAACCTCCAATTGGCGGTAATCGCAAAATTTTCTTCTCTGGCCCTCAGTCTCTGTATCTCAACGCCATGTGAGTGTTTCTTTTTTGGGCTCACGAGAGGGTGCACCCAGCGAACCCAAATGCACCCTAGAAAGACTCCGAAAATGCGACAAATGCACCCAGCTTTCGGCTCTGGGTGCATTTAGGGTGCAATTTGGGTGCAGGTAGGGTGCATTTGTATCAAAGTCGGAGTCAACATTTCAAAGTACAAACCGGCAAATTCCCAGTCATCCCGTCCGGAGATATAGTTTTCATAGTGCTGCTTCTGCGCTTCGAGGCTTTCGAGCTGCGCGTCACTGTCGGTAGAAACATGGCAGTATGCAGCTACGCGGAGCAGCTTCTTTTTTGCCTTCGGTGCCTTGCCAGCACCGAGCTTTGTAACCTTTTTCAAGGCTTCACCTCCCTTCGGCAGTGTCGCATATTACCTCTGTTTTGAAGCGTTATCAACGGTATTCGGGAATATATCTGCGAGGAAGGGAGAGAAAGTTTTCCGGTTCAAATTGGACAATTTGTCGAATTGAGACAAGGAAATAAGTCCAGCATGCTTTTTGTAATCTGCTGCGCCCGGAAATCAAGCGACTTCTGGGCTTCTGGTACATATAGACTTTGTATCAAAGACAGGAACTTGATAGACTGAGCAGTTGATAGCGGAGGATTCCTGATGCCTGCCGTCGAACTATTAGGGTCGAGACGATGGAAATCCCCATGCACTCGCCGCAGGAGCAGGGTTGAGGCAATGGCACCTCCTCCCTACCGGCTATTATAAGGAAGAAGGGCATCGGTTGATTTGTTCCCGTATACGAACAGGACCCGAGACAACGGCGAAATCCTGTGGATTTGTTCCTACGGAACTATGTGGATTTATTCCCGAAAACGAGCGGAGGCGCTGACATCCAAATGGACGTATCGAGCCATGTTGCGTGCGTAGTATTGATGTCAAGAAAATTCAGTATAAATACTGCCATGTAATATTTAAATGCGTTTTTTGAATTACCTCCCTTTCCTGCATTCATTGCAACAGATACTGATATTAAAATGCAACATAAAATTCTTATCGCCTTAACTTCCTCTCCGCATAAAAGTCCATATACGAAAGGAACAACCATTCCGCCTATCATCGAAAAAATCGAATAAACTGATAGGTTTGCGTGTTTCAATGATTTTACTGTGGAGTAGTTAAGTAATATGCAGACCACAGAGTATACTAACCCGACGACAAGGGAGAAAATAGAAATTCCAAGTTTAAAACCATTGATTGCAAATAAGGCAATAAATCCAACTATAGAGCTGTACAGCGACAGTTTAAGAGAAGAATTCCACCCGCTTCCGCTTTCTTTTTGATATCCGTCATTCAGCATAAACTGCAATGCAAAAATCAATGCAGATAAGGTTATCATTAAATAGTACATAATAATTTGCAAGGACAACCGCATCCATATCATGCTTTATAAAATCTTCAAAATTATCAAAATATGTAATATTTTCATCCTTTAATTTCTCACGCTGACAATTAAGCACCTCCGCGGATTTATCGCATATTGCCACAATCTCCACATTATCCGCGCGTTCACAGTAATTTATCATACTTGAGCCACGATAGCCACCCAATACTCCTATTTTAATTTTTCTATCCATAATCGTTCTCCTTTCGGGTTTTTAATGTAATAAGAGTATATCGCTCTCACCGACATATATCAATGGAGAAAATCTATATAAATAAGCAAAATCGTCATATATTATTGAATTTTTCGAATTTTGTGATATACTTAAATAAAGAGGAGCTGAAAATTATGATTAAAAATATATGCTGTTTTATACCATATCACAAGGACTATCAGTCTATACATACAATAAATTTAGTGCTCGAAACAAAACCTCAGATTTATAATTCTTTTAAGGCTGAGGCAGTCTATAAGGTTCACTATGTCTGCGGTGGCAGCGGCTTTTTGCATACGCTCGGAACGATTCACCCTTTATCGGCAGGAGATGTCTTTTTCACCTTTCCCGGCACTCCCTTTTATATAGAATCAAAAAATGATTTCTCATATATGTATATAAGCTTTTTAGGCGCAAGGGCAAATATGATTATGGATAAGCTGAAAATATCCAACATCAATTGTTATTTTTCCGAGTGCAGCGCCATCTATGAATTTTGGAAAAACGCTTTTAATATAAATAAGGAACTTACCGATTTAATATCGGAAAGCGTTCTGCTGTATACCTTTTCATACATAGGAAACAGAGTACTGACCTTTGATGAAAATATGCATAAAACCGAAAAAACCTTTTTAATTATAAAAAAATATATAGACGATAATTTCACAAGCTGTGATTTATCGCTGAACTGCATAAGCAAAGAGCTTTTGTATAATCCAAAATATATATCGGGACTTTTTAAAAAGAAAATGAATATCGGTCTGGTTGAATATATTAACACTATACGCATTCAATATGCCTGCACCCTGATAAACCAAGGATTTACAAGCGTAAAGGAGATAGCGGCACTGTCCGGATACAGAGATGCGCTTTATTTTTCAAAAGTATTCAAAAATAAAATGGGAGTATCCCCAAAACAATATGTTTCCTCATTCCATTGAATAATTCGGTTGTGCTTATCGTGCCATGTAGAGACGGTTGTCTTGCTTTCCAAGGGCGAGGTCGACTCGAAAAAGATTCGGGTTGCGTTCTCTTTGGAAGATATGGATATGTCGGAGTTCCAAGAAGGAGCTACCTATCCGCAGATCAAGGAGTATGTTTTGGAGCATACCGGATTAAAGGTGTCCAACCTTTATATTTCTCAGATAAAGAGAAAATGTGGGCTGGAAGTAGGCAAAAACTATAATCTGCCAAAATCCGAGGATTCCAGACAGCCCCAGTGTCCGCCGGAAAAAGAGAAAGCAATCCGAGAAGCATTCAAATTTTTGGGGATGACCTAACATCCCGTAGAACGGAGGTTTCTTATGGATAGATTGATTTCTTGTGAGTTCAACATGGATACTGCCTGTGTGGAGCTGAAATTCGATGACGGCAGTATGATTTCGATTGATACAATCGCTGTGGAGAACGAGATTGCCGACAATATGTATCAGCGGTCAGAGCTGGACTATCTGATCTACAATGCCCCTGTGGCATACGCTGTTCTGATACTGAACGGCGATCCCGAAAACTATCTGAAAACTGTCACAGATTACAAGCTTTTGGATAGCTAATCAGTACATCGCCCGTGGGAGAAATCCAACGGGCGTTTTTGATTTAGTGTTGACTTAAACAAACAATGGCGCTATAATTAAGTAACTGCTAAAACAAAAGGAGCGACAGCATGGAACTTGATCGTATGTTAAAAGCATTGGGCGAGCCGATGCGTTTGAAAATATATCAAGCTCT
>JAQXLR010000015.1 GCA_029012225.1 Clostridiales bacterium | reverse complement strand
GCTGCAGTGGGGGATGTCATTAAAGAAAGACAGATAAGCAAAAGGCCGCAAAGCGATGAAATGCTTTGCGGCCTTTTGCTTATCTGCAAAGGTATCTGCAGTAAAGAAAACGGAGACGGAGGGATTCGAACCCTCGTACCGGCGTTAAAACCGATAAACTGATTTCGAGTCAGCCCCGTTACGGCCTCTTCGGTACGTCTCCATAAAGTAAGAAAATACTTGTTTAGTATAACATAAATTTTTGATTTTGCAACGTAAAAATTACGTCGTAAAATTTACGTCGTAAAAATTTGCGTTAGACATATTGTGGTTCTCTGGCAAAGCTACTATACTATAGAATAGATTACGGAAATAAACACAGAAAGGGAAGGGTTCAAGGAATGGATGTATTATTTGTGGAATATCCCAAATGCAGTACCTGTCAGAAGGCAAAAAAATGGCTGGAGGAAAAAGGAGTTTCCTATGAGGATCGCCATATTAAGGAGCAGCCGCCCACAGAGGAAGAGCTTCGGATGTGGCATGAAAGAAGTGGGATGGATATCAAAAGGTTTTTTAACACAAGCGGTCTGCTATACAAGGAGCTGCAGCTAAAGGACAAGCTGCCTGACATGTCTTTGGAAGAAAAATATCGTTTGCTCGCGACAGACGGTATGCTGGTAAAAAGACCGATTCTTGTGACAAAGCAGCAGGTTCTGACGGGATTTCGCGAGGCCGAATGGGAAGCCGCCCTGCTTGGTTAAGAAAAACTGCAGACAGCGGATTTGCAGAGAAAGATTTTGTGTTGGAGTTGCAAAGTTGCTCCAAAAAGGGTAATATCAGACGTGGATATGCCTCTGTATGAACGAGTCTCCGGCAACAGGGGGCAAGGCAGATGGAGGTAAGATAGAAACGCGATTCCGGAAGGAGCGTGGCGCCGAATAAAAGCTTGGACTTGTGCTTCTTGTGATAAATCGCTTTGGAATGGGGGATAAAGATGAAAAGAATCGGACTGTTGACCAGTGGCGGTGACTGTCAGGCATTAAACGCAGCAATGAGAGGCGTGGTAAAGGGGTTGAGCAGAAATCTGGATGAGCTTGAGGTGTATGGGTTTTTAAATGGGTATAAGGGCTTGATTTATGGCGATTACAGACTGCTAAGCTCAGGCGATTTTTCCGGTCTTTTGACAAAGGGCGGAACGATTTTGGGCTCATCCAGACAGCCTTTTAAAAAGATGCGTATCCCGGATGAGAAGGGGCTTGATAAGGTGGAGGCAATGAAGCAGACTTACCATAAGCTGAATTTAAGCTGCATCGTGATTTTGGGTGGAAACGGAACGCAAAAAACGGCAAATCTTTTGCGGGAAGAGGGATTAAATGTGATTCATCTACCCAAGACAATTGACAATGACATCTATGGGACAGATGTTACCTTTGGTTTTCAGAGTGCCATCAACATTGCCACGGATGCGATTGACTGTATCCATACGACCGCAGCCTCCCACAACCGTGTTTTTATCGTGGAGGTTATGGGACATAAGGTGGGCTGGCTGACCTTGTATGCAGGAATTGCCGGAGGGGCAGATATTATTCTCTTACCGGAGATTCCGTATGATGTAGACAAGGTAATCAGAGCAATCAATAAGAGGACAAAGGCGGGAAAGGGCTTTACGATTCTGGCGGTGGCAGAGGGTGCAATTTCCCAAAAGGATGCAAAGCTGTCGAAAAAGGAATACAAGGAAAAGGTGGCAAAGAGAAAATATCCTTCTGTGTCCTATGAGCTGGCGGCGCAGATTATGGAAGCGACCGGAGTGGAGGTTCGCGTGACCGTTCCCGGTCATACGCAAAGAGGCGGAAGTCCGTGTCCGTATGACAGAATTTTGTGTACCAGGCTTGGCTCTGCGGCGGCAAAGGCGATTTTGGATGAAGATTACGGATATATGATTGCTATGGTAAACGGAAAAACAAAGCGGATTCCTCTTGAACAGGTGGCGGGGAAACTAAAAACGGTAGATCCGGATTGCCAGATGATTCAAGAAGCAAAACGGATTGGAATCAGTTTCGGGGTTTGATATGTCATACACAGCATTATATCGAAAATTTCGTCCGCAAGAATTTACGGATGTAAAAGGGCAAGAGCATATTGTTACGACTCTAAAAAATCAAATTGCAGCAGAGCGGATTGGTCACGCATATCTGTTCTGTGGAACAAGAGGTACGGGAAAGACTACCATTGCAAAAATTTTTGCCAAGGCAGTCAACTGTGAGCATCCGGTAGAGGGAAGCCCGTGCGGCGAATGCCCGGTATGCAGTGGGATTGCATCGGGAACCTCGATGAATGTGATTGAGATTGATGCAGCTTCCAACAACAGTGTGGATAACATCAGACAGATTCGAGAAGAGGTGGAATACCGTCCGACGGAGGGCAGATATAAAGTATATATCATTGATGAGGTTCATATGCTCTCGATAGGAGCGTTTAATGCGTTGCTAAAAACGTTGGAGGAACCGCCGTCGTATGTTATCTTTATATTGGCAACAACGGAAGCCCATAAAATACCAATCACGATTTTATCCCGCTGCCAGCGCTATGATTTCCGGAGGATTTCCATTGATACAATCGCCATGCGGTTAAGCGATTTGATGAAAGCAGAGCAGATAGCCGTGGAGGAAAAGGCGATTCGCTATATCGCGAAGGTTGCAGATGGTTCTATGCGAGATGCCTTGAGTCTTTTGGATCAGTGTATTGCCTTTTATCTGGGAGAGGAGCTTACCTATGATAAGGTTCTGGAAACATTAGGGGCGGTCGATACCGAGGTATTTGGACGTTTGCTTCGTCAGATTCTGGAAAAAAATGTGATGCGAGCTGTCCGCATCCTGGAAGAAATGATAATGGAGGGGCGGGAACTGGGACAATTTGTTGCCGATTTTACCTGGTATATGCGGAATTTAATGCTGGTACAAAGCTCGGAGAATATGGAGGATGTGCTAGATCTTTCCGCAGAAAACCTCGCGCTTTTAAAAGAAGAGGCGAAGCTGGTGGACGAGGAGACGTTGATGCGCTACATCCGTATTTTTTCGGAGCTGGGGAGCCAGATAAAATATGCGTCACAAAAGCGTATCTTGATTGAGATTGCAGTCATAAAGTTATGCAAACCGGAGATGGAGCAGGATTGTCTTTCACTGGCAGAGCGAATCGGAAATCTTGAAAAGCAGATGGAAAAGGGGCTTGTAGCAGCCGCAAATCTTGCAATGCAGAGTGCAACGGAGGGAGGTTTTTCCGGGCTACAAAATACTTCCGTTGAAAAGCCGGAGCTTCCAAAGGCAATACCGGAGGATATTCGGCAGGTCATTGCAAATTGGGATAAGATTTTATCGCAGCTTATGGGACTGGCCAAGGGCTATCTAAAGAAGGCTCTAAAGTCTCTGGGTGCAAATGGAGAGCTTTTGTTAGTGTTTGATGATAAAAACGCTTACGATTATGTGACGGAAAATCGCGCAAGCTGTCAGGATGACTTAAAGGCGGCTGTGGCAGAATATATTGGAAAGCAAATAGAGATTCAGGTACGGAAAAATGATACGGGACACTCCAAAGAGGAGGTATATCCGGATTTGAGTCAGCTCATTCAAATGGAGATTGAAGAAGAAGAATTTTAAGGAGGATAATGCAGTGGCAAAAAGAGGAGGATTTCCGGGGGGAATGCCGGGCAACATGAGTAACCTGATGAAGCAGGCGCAGAGGATGCAGCGCCAGATGGAAGAGGCAAAGAAGGAATTGGAAGAAAAAGAGGTAACGGCAACCTCCGGTGGCGGAGCAGTGGAGATTACGGTATCGGGCAAGCATGAGGTAACAAAGGTAAAGCTTTCAGAAGAGGTCGTGGACCCGGATGACATAGAAATGCTGGAGGACTTAATTATGGCGGCCACCAATGAGGCATTTCGCCAACTGGAAGAGCTTTCTCAAGACTCTATGTCCAAGATTACGGGTGGAATGAGCGGTCTGCCATTCTAAGGGGAAGCAAATGGATTATTATAGTAGACAGATAAGCAAGCTCATACAAGAGCTGTCAACTCTTCCGGGAATTGGAGCAAAATCTGCACAGCGCTTGGCATTTCATATTTTAAATATGCCGCAGGAGCAGGTGGAAGAGCTCTCGACGGCTCTTATTGATGCGAGGAGAAATATCCGGTATTGCAAGGAGTGCTTTACACTTACGGATGAAGAATTGTGTCCCATCTGCAAAGACAGCACAAGAAACCATAAAGTTATTATGGTTGTAGAAAATACAAGAGATCTTGCCGCTTACGAGAAGACGCAGAAATATGACGGAGTATATCATGTGCTGCATGGCGCCATTTCTCCCATGCTTGGAATCGGACCAAATGAAATTAAATTAAAAGAATTGATGCATCGTTTGGCGGGAGAAGTGGAGGAAGTGATTATCGCCACCAATTCCAGCTTGGAGGGCGAGACTACAGCAATGTATATCAGCAAGCTGATTAAGCCTACCGGAATCAAGGTCACACGGATTGCAAGCGGTGTGCCGGTGGGAGGAGATTTGGAATACATCGATGAAGTCACACTGCTGCGCGCATTGGAGGGGCGGACAGAACTCTAATCGAGAAAGAAAGGAAACGGATTTATCATGACAAATCTGGAACTAAAAAAAATAGCAAATGAGGTGCGAAAAAACATCATTCGTTCCGTGCATAGTGCAAAGGCAGGGCATCCCGGCGGCTCACTTTCTGCGGCAGATATTTTTACATGGCTGTATTATGAGGAGCTGAATGTTGACCCGAAGAATCCCAAGATGGCAGACAGAGACAGGTTTGTTCTCTCGAAAGGACATACTGCACCGGGGCTCTATGCCGTTTTGGCGGAGAGGGGATTTTTCCCAAAGGAGGATTTGCTTACGCTTCGCCATACAGGCTCCTATCTGCAGGGGCATCCCGATATGAAGCATATCCCCGGTGTGGATATGTCATCGGGCTCCTTGGGGCAAGGGCTTTCTGCGGCAGTCGGAATGGCCGCGGCAGGCAAATACGATAAAAAGGACTATCGTGTCTATGCTCTCTGTGGAGACGGGGAGATACAGGAAGGGCAGATTTGGGAAGCTGCAATGTGGGCCGGCTCTCGTCATCTGGACAACCTTGTCGTAATTGTAGATAATAACGGACTCCAGATTGACGGCAGTGTGGAGGAGATTTGTTCGCCATATCCGATTGATCAAAAGTTTGAGGCCTTTCATTTTCATGCAATCAATATAGACGGTAATGATTTTGAAGAGATTCGCAAGGCCTTTTTGGAGGCACGGCAGACCAAGGGAATGCCGACGGCAATTATTGCAAAGACCATCAAAGGGAAGGGTGTGTCCTTTATGGAGAATGCCGTGGGATGGCATGGAAAAGCACCAAATGACGACGAATATAAGTTGGCAATGGAAGAATTGGAGAAGGCGGGGGAAGCATTATGTCGGAATTAAAAAAAATTGCGACCAGAGAAAGCTATGGAAATGCTCTGGTGGAGCTTGGGAAAGAGCATGAAGATATCATTGTGCTGGATGCGGATCTTGCAGGAGCGACGAAAACAGGTGTATTTCAAAAGGCGTTTCCGGATCGTCATTGGAATATCGGAATTGCGGAGGCCAATATGACAGGAATTGCGGCAGGACTTGCAACCTGTGGAAAGGTGCCCTTTCTCAGCTCCTTCGCAATGTTTGCGGCAGGCAGAAATTATGAGCAGGTGCGCAACTCCATCGGATATCCGCATCTAAATGTAAAAATCGGTGCCAGCCACGCAGGTATTTCCGTCGGGGAGGACGGAGCAACTCATCAATGTCTGGAGGATATTGCACTGATGCGCACGATTCCCGGTATGGTCGTGATCAACCCGTCAGATGATGTGGAGGCGAGGGCGGCGGTAAAAGCGGCCTATGAGCATGTGGGACCGGTTTATCTTAGATTTGGGCGCTTGGCGGTTCCGGTTTTTCATGATGAGCGCACTTACCAATTTGAAATCGGGAAAGGAATCGTGATGAAAGAGGGTGCCGATGTATCCATTTTTGCCACCGGTCTTTGTGTGAATGAGGCGATTGAGGCAGAAAAGCTGCTGGAGGCAGACGGAATTCGTGCAGAGCTGATAAACATTCATACGATTAAGCCGATTGACAAGGCGTTGATTGTCAAATCTGCCCTAAAAACAGGAAAGGTGGTCACGGTAGAGGAGCACTCTGTGATCGGGGGCTTAGGCAGTGCTGTGTGCGATGTTCTCTGCGAGGAGGCGCCCACGCAGGTTTTAAAAATTGGAATAAATGACGTGTATGGCGAATCAGGACCGGCACAGGAACTGATTTGCAAATATGGGCTGGATTCAAAAAGCATCTATCAAAAAGTCAAAGATTTTTTGGGAAAATAGAGCAAAAACAGTGCCAAGGCTCCTGAGTGGTCACTTCTTGTCGAAATGTTTTTGGGAATTCTTACCGGATTCTTCAAATTATTTATGGCAGGTGTGCTACGATACCCTTTAAGGACAAGTGTCAGTTTGGCCGAAAGGGAAAGGGGGCTATCTCACATGATAGAAATCGTTCAAGAGGAGTTTGACCGAACAGAAAGAAAAGAACTGCCAAAGGATATCAGGCAGATAGGAAAACCGGATATCGGAGATCGCATTTACGTGCGAAATGGAGCATACGAATATCTCCATCCCTATGATGATAGCGAGGAAAAGGCGGCATACATATTACTGGGCAGATTTGAGCATTATGCGGGGAAGCATTGCACCTTTATCGAGACGGCAATCAGGCTTAGGGAGATTGCCTTTGATGGCGAGCTGCCCATATGGAACGACCAAACATGGGGATATATTTATCGGCAACTTAAGCAGGAGCATGACAGTATGGCGATTGTGGGATGGGCGGTGGATGTAAAAGGACATCTGCCAAACCTTACCATGCGCTTGGAGAAGCAGCATCAGAACCACTTTGGAGGAAGTCATCAGGTTCTGTTTCTGATGGACAGCCTTGAGCGCGAGGAGGCGTTTTATGCGACCAGAGGCGGTCATTTATATCGGCGTGAAGGGTTTTATGTCTATTATGATAATCGAAACGTGTCCGGGACGGTTTGCATGGAAGAGATAGAGGAAGAACAAAAAGAGGAGGCTGCAGGGAGCTTTTGGGAAGAGGAAAAGACACCTTTTGTTCCGAATCCCATCCGTGGGAATTACCGGAAGCATATCCTAGAAAAAGAGGAGCGGCAGCGCCCCTCTTATGCAATGTCCGCTCTTTTAGTGGCAGCTGTTTGCCTGTTTGGTATTACAGCATATCGAAACAATCAGAAAATGTTGGCGATGGAAGCAACCTTGGCCAGGATGAATGCCGGAAGCCTTGGCAAGGAGCATGCGGGTGAAGGCGCTGCAGGCCATATGGCAAACATAGACAATACAGACAATCAAGGCAAAGAAGGTGCAGCAGGAGAGCCGGCTGTTCGGGTTGAGAATGTAGCCGGAAATGTACAAAAACAAGAGCAGGCCTTGACAGGCGCTGAGCCATCATCGCAGGCGGGGCAGGAGACAGCATCGCAGCAACAAGCAGCATCGCAGCAACAAACAGCGACGCAGCAACAAGCAGCGATGCAGCAGCCGGGAGATGCGGCAGGGGGAGCAGGTGCGGCTGCTTTGGCGGAGGGAGAGATGCAAAATGCAGCAGAGCCGCAGAATGCGCCAGAGGGACAAAGTGCAATCGGAGCGCAGGCGGCGGCATCGCAGCAGGCGGCGGCGACTGCTGTTCCTGCGATGACAGAAGCACAGAAGTATTTGGCACAGGGCTATTACATTGTGCAACAGGGCGATAGCCTTGTAGGAATCTGCAAAAAAATATACCAGTCTACCGCAATGATGGATAAGCTGTGCGAACGAAATGGAATTGAGAATCAGGATGCCATTTATGCAGGGCAGAGGTTGGAGCTTCCTAAGGAATGATGCATCAAGAAGGGAAAGCGTGTTGCCCAATCGCAGATACAGCTTACGTTCCTTACGAAAATGGCTTCAGGGCATGGGATGCAAATGGATGGGCATTCCGATGGAGAGTTTGAAGAGGAAAGAACTACATGGAAGAAAAAGACAGAAAAGGGTTTCGCACGGTGGCAGGCACCGATGAGAAAGAGTATAAACAAAAAATCAGAGAACATCGCCTGAAAGTCATGAAAAAGGTTACGATAGTAGTTTTGATTTTGTTTGTTGTCGGTGCGGGGCTCGGCGTGTTTATGGCCTTTCGGCATTATGAGGGCTTTGATGTACTTGCCTCCGTTGACCGATCGGATACAGAGGGTACACAGTTTGAGGTTTTTGCCGGAAATATTCTAAAATACAGCAACGACGGAGCCTTCTATCTCGATGCTCAAAATGGGCTGATCTGGAACCAAACCTATGAGATGGCTATGCCGCAAATTGATATTTGCGGCGATTATCTTACAATTTACGACAAAAGGGGCAGCCGTATTTATATTTTTACCAAGGATGGCTTGAAGGGAAGCATTGAAACAACACTGCCCATAACGCAGGTATGTGTTGCTGCGCAGGGAACGGTAGCGGCTCTTATGCAAAAGGATGATGCGGGCTATCTTGCATTGTATGATAGAGAGGGGAATAATCTGGCGCAGGGAGCGATTCATGGAGAAAAGGGTGGCTATCCCATAGCCATAGCACTGTCTCACGATGCGATTAAGCTGGCGGTTTCGATGCTTGATGTGAATGATGGACAAGTAAAAAGTACATTGGCATTTTACAATTTTGGCTCGGTAGGACAAAATGAGATTGATAACTGTGTGGGCGTCATATCCTTTTCGGACATGGTCATTCCCGAAATTGAATTTATGACCAACGATAGAATGTCAGCTTTTGGCAGCAGTAAAATTATGATTTTTGAGGGGAAACAAAAACCGGAATTGAAGGCCGAGATTCCGATTGATAGAGAGGCAAAAAGTGTTTTTTGCAATGAGGATTATATCGGGTTTATTATCCCCGGCGATGGGGAAATAGTGACACATTACATGCTCGTCTATGACACAAACGGTAAGCAGACAATGGGAAAGGATATCGGGTCGGAGTATGGCAAGGCTGAATTTTTATCGAATAATGAAATCTGCCTGCGGAATGGAAGCGTTTGTGATATCTATACAATAAGAGGTGTCTACAAATTTCATTATGAATTTGACAGTGAAATTTATAAGGTACTGCCCGGCATATCAAGATTAAACTATACATTTGTTTTGAAGAATGTAACAGAAAAAGTGCGGTTGAAATAAGGAGATACAGATGAATTGGGTATTGATATTGGTGATTGCAATACTGGCGTTGAATATGCTGCGTGGCTATAGAAAAGGAATGCTTCGCATTTTATTTTCGTGGATATCATGGATTTTGGTGTTTCTGTTTGTAGCTTTAGCTCGTCCGCATATCAATCGCGGTTTGCTGGATCATACAACAATCTATCAAAAAATAGAGACGCAATGTGAGGCATATCTGCGGGAAAAAGCAGAACAGAAGACAGAAGAGGAAATGAAGGATGCAAATAGCGAGCTGATGACGTTGGGGCTTCCCATCCCGGAAGCAATGCTGCAGGATATGATGAAAAAAACTGCAGGTGCAGCAAATGGATTTTTGGAGGGGAGCGGGCTATATACACAAATGGCAGCATCAATGGCAGGCTTTGTAGTAAATGGAATTTCTTTTTTTATCAGTCTTATTGGTGCATGGATTGTGGTGGGAATCCTCTCACATTTTCTCAATATTGTATCTAAGATACCGATATTAAAGGGCATCAATCAGATTTTGGGCATTTTTGCCGGTGGAATCTATGGGCTGCTTTTTGTGTGGGTTGCATTTTATATGATTGCCCTATGTAGTGCGGGAGAACTTGGAAGTGTTATGATTTCCCAGATTTATAAAAATGAATTCCTGACCTTTTTGTATGAAAATAATTTGGTGCTGTTTCTGATTTTATATTGGTTATAAATTTTATATCGGTTATGAAAAAAAATTGAGCATAAAAAGAGAAAAAATCATAGATATAGGGGGTGTACGTGGGAGTACCCCCTATATCTATTTATGGAAGAGATTACAGCAAAATTTACCTTTAAAATAAGTGTTGACAGAGCAAAACAATGATGGTAATATGAAATTCCACCGCACGAGGAATATTTCTTGTGCTGCGGACAAAGAAAAAAGTGGTTGACAAATGCGTTTTTAAGCGATATAATAAAAAAGCTGTCGCCGAGAAACAAATTTGCGACAAGTACCTTGATAATTAAATAGTGAATAAACCTTGAAAGATTCAACCGCAGACCGGGGGTTTGCTTTAAAAGCTAACAACCAAAGGTTTGCAAGAGATTTCAAGCTGTATACTTCCAAGGAATTGGAAGAACAGATGAACGCTTCAAAATCAACTTGTTGATTTTGGAGACCTAAGAACAGTAAATCAGAGATTTAGATCTGATTAGCCAGATTTTCTGGCGGGAAGCACAGACCATTTTAATGGGATGTGCAGCACGGTAAGTGCCAAACTTTTAACATGAGAGTTTGATCCTGGCTCAGGATGAACGCTGGCGGCGTGCTTAACACATGCAAGTCGAACGAAGCACCTAACTTGATTTTTTCGGAATGAAGGTTT
>JAQXLR010000014.1 GCA_029012225.1 Clostridiales bacterium | reverse complement strand
TGAAAAGCCCTCCGGAACGATAATGGGAATTTTGCCGCTGGCAATCTGTTCCCCAAGAGGCAAGCCTTCATCCGCTGCATCCTCGGCCTTCATCACCCCCAGGATTCCCCCATAGTGATCCGCATGAGGATGGGAAATGATGATTGCTTTAATGGGATAACTTCCCAGATTCTTTTCGATCAGCTGCATGGCAGCCTGGCTGCATTCCACACTCATCAGAGGATCGAAGAGAATCCAGCCTGTATCGCCTTTGATTACCGTCAGGTTGGTCAAATCATAGCCTCTTACCTGATAAACTCTCTCGGTCACTTCAAATAAACCATAGACATGATTATTTTTGGTATTTTCCCATAGACTGGGATTGACCGTATCCGGTGCCTGTTCATAATCATCAAGGAAATCATAAGCCGTCTGGCTCCAGACAACCTTGCCCTTTTCGTCCACCAGCTCCAGCGTTTCGGGTGCATCAATCAGTCCCCTCGCGGCAAACTCTGCCTCCCGTCTATCCTCAAAATCCAACTGTGAATAAACCTCTGCATTAATCTGAGCGGTATAATCAGTGGCCGGCTTGACATCGGCAGTCAACTCCAGCTCTGTGCCCGGGTCACTGCTCTTTGCCGTACTTTCTGCATCGTTTTGTGCAGAGCCGCAGGATATACAGAACAAAGTCAGTGTTGCTGCAAAAATTAAAGAAAAAATAGATTTCATCCTATCATAACCTCCTTATTAAGGTCAGCAGCCGCATTCATTTTATTTATCTCTCGTCATGGCTGTCTTTTTTTCATCAGTTATCCGGCAAAATACCATTTGGTTGGAAGGCTTTGATCCTATTTTTTGTGGAAAACAATGGCACGATCATAAATCAGCTCATAATAGGCAGCGCCGGTACCGGTCTCATCCAGATAAGCTCTGAAGGCCATCAGCAGGGTGCTGCCATTATCTGCACCATAATATTTTCCTTTTTCATTATCAGTAGAGTATTCGATGACAGCCGTGTAGTCATCGGTTTTTGTTCGTGCCAGTTTATACACATAATACTGATCCGGATTTTCACATTCTTCTTCCAAATACTCTACAGCGCTGCCCCCAAACAGGGAATCATAGATGCTGCAGATCCCATTTAGCATAGGCCGGGCGTACAACACTGCATTGGAATACTGTGCCTTCCCTGTTGCTGTATGATTTACTCCATAGACCACAATAAAATCCTCATCGGAATCCAGTGTAAAATTCTCTGTCATCAGGTATGCGGCATCACGATTGTCTCCCTGAGCATTGACGTCTTTGAAATACGCAGTCAAGCCTTCCGGTACTGCAATATCCGTTACCAGCTCCTGGTAATCATACTCATCCTTATATTGATCAATAATCGCCTTGCGGATTGTATCCAGATGTTCCTTGGCCGAATCCACTTGTGCCGCCTCATGTTTTCCTGTACCACGGGGAATCACAGCCTGATTTTCATAAGGATTGGCTTCCAGCTCCGATTCCGGTGTCAGACGATATACAATGGAATTTTCGGAAAGAGAGGAAAGATACTGTTCATACGCCTCCCTGTCAGTTGGCTGCGAAATACGTCCCAGGAAGAGGAAGGTATCTGCTCCTTTGTCCAGCCCCATTTTGTAGGTATTGGCAGGAATCGGCATAATGTTGATCATACTGTCATCATACCCGGCTGCATGAAGCTGTGCGGTTACCCGATCGGTTACGGTTTGGTTGGAGCTGATGACGATTACCGCTGTGGTATCAAACTCACTGTTCCCATCGTGCCGGATATTTATCCTGTTTACCGGGTCTCCGATAGAGCCGAAAATCGGATGGTACAGACCCGTTGTTTCATCTCCAACGCTGAAAAATCCTTTTTCGTTTGTATAATCCTTTCCTTCTTTCTGCTGGGTAAACATGATGTAATTAGCGAAGGAATAATATTTGCATTCCGGCGGAAGGGAGGTGATCAGTACGATAGCCTCATCCTGACAGAGCTTATACTGCCAGCCAATGGGCAGGAATTCAGGATTGGGAACCGTCTGCCCCGGAGCATCCGGGAGCGAAAAAACGGCATAGGCAGAACCGGCATTATTTCCAAAACAGCTCATCAGCCTTCCTGCCGAAGCCTCTTCTATCGTATCAAGCTCATAGTAAGAGCCCTTTTGTACCACGAAGCCGGAGGCTTCCAGAAGGGGCTTGAGTGCAGAGGCATCTGCCGGCGATTCCGAATCGATTTCTGCCGCTGTACCCATAGCATCTTCAAGCGTATCTTCGGTGCTGTAAACCGAAACGGAACCTGTATCAGTGCCCCCTGCGCTGCCTGTGTCGGTGGCAGTAGTGCCACAGGCAGAAAGCAGTGCCACTGTCATGATCAGTGTCATCATCAAAGGAATCACATATTTTTTCATCTTACTTTGCTTGTCCTTCTTAATTCTCATCACTTTTTCCTCCCTTACTTTCCCCTTACCCATGCCAGCATCATTTCCTTTAGATATAGCAGCTCCTTTACATGATTGCCTGCAGGGTTATCTGCCCATACGATCCCCTGTGCATACCGTTCCGCCATACCCAACATGGTTAAGGTAAGCGTTGTGAATAACTCCCGCTCCGAAATATCCGTACGAATGTTGCCATCTATCTTAGCTTCTTCATATTTCCTGTGAAAAAGTATACCAATAGGCTTTAACACATCAAGCTGTACCTTAAGCTGCTCCTGCGACACTTCTTCTCGACATATATAGGTTTTGTAATTCGCACTGAAGCGCAGAACCTCCGGTTTCTCTTGGTAAAGGCTAATTATAGAATCACAATAGCACTCTATCAGCTGATAAGCATTCAGCCCTTCTAAGGCCTTAACACCAAAAGTCTGTAAGATCTCCTTCCACACATTTTCCCAAACTTCGGCGCTGATAGCGATTATCAGATTCAGCTTATTCTGATAATACTTGTACAAGGTAGCCACACCCACTTCTGCTGTATCCGCTACCATCTGCATACTGATTGCTTCAATTCCATGTTTAGAGAATAGATGAAGCCCTGCTTCCAGTAATTGCTTCTTCCTACGTTCTGCCTCTTGTTCGTCTCTGACTATATTTCTTGCCATAGCTCACCTCCATTTTTAATAGTGTTACTATACAAATATAGTGTTACTATTATTATGATCGAAAGTCTTATATTTGTCAAGAAAATTTTCCTTTTTCACTGATCTTTCGGAACCCTATTACTTACTCTTTCGCTTTGCTTCCGGAGACCTCTCGCTTCATGTAATTTTATGATAGAATTTTGTATGTTTTTTCAATAAACATGGACTGAAACGACAGCAAAAGAGAGCCAAGCGACATACTATGACAACTTGGCTCCCTTGCATGGAAGAAAAGCAGTTATATGGTTTCTTTGCATCTTACGCAAAAATCCACACCTCCGGCACTTATATTTTTGTAATTTTTAGCATATTGTGTCATTTGCACATATCGTTGCCTCGAATAAGCGCTTACCTCCTAACACAGGCACAAAAACGGCAAAAAAATACCACCACCTATATTTCTATGAGTAATGGTATTTCCTTTGCCGCTGCTCTCTAGGATGCATAATCCCATGCACCGCCCAGCTCTTTTTTTAATCTGTGAATGATCTGCCTTAGCTCCTCAAGCTCCCCTTTCAGCTCTCTTATCTGCATCTGCAGCGGAACGATATCGCGGGCACCCAATTCCTGCTTTTGTCTCCCTGCAGCTGCCCTTCTCTCTTCCGCTTTACGTCTCCTTGCCTTTGAGGACTTATCCTCTTCTTCATTCGCAATCCATGTATAGAGGGCTCGTCTGGTCGGATAGCCAAGCACACGAATGGTTGTTGTAACAGAGCCGCATTCATGGTAGACCTTCAGCGCCACATCAATTTTATCTTGTGAATACATGCTGATTCCACTCCTTCGATTGTATATTTTGAGTATTTTTCATATACATGTATTATACAAAACAAACCGTTACAAAATCGTAACCATTTCTCTCCTTTTTTCTTGAACTTTCTAACATTTTTATGAATCTTTTCTTATTTTTTTCTTAATTTGTTTTGGGGCTCCAATTTTTTATTTTTTCCAGTTGGGCATTCCGTTCCTCCGCCCACGAGAACTCCCGCAAATACATTCCTGAGTATTTTTGTCGGGCTTCCGCATCTCCGGCAAGCATATTATACAAATCACAGTCTACTTCATTGGTGCGAATGAATTTTTTCTTACCCTCTGTCCCTATGATATAATCGATGCCTGCCTCTTTTAGTATGTCCATCAGTCTGTGCATTGTCACACGATATAACGCTTTTGCGCTGTCATCCCCGCATTTCTCCGGCCATAGATAGGCAACGGCTTCTCCTCCGGTGATTCCGACCTCCCCTTTATCAATCAAAAATGCCAGCAGTTCCTCCTTCTTCGTTCTGCGAAGCTGCAATACCTTTCCCTCCACGGTAATCAGCAGATCCGGCATAGTCTGTATCTGAATTTTTTTCTTGGGGCGAGGGCGGATAAGCGCCGCTTTTGCCAGCTCCCGTTCCACCTCATCCTTCGTGTATGGCTTAAGCAAATACCCAATGGCGTCCACCCCAAAGGCCTGCAATGCGTATTGTGCAAATGCAGTAACAAAAATAATACGAATGTCCTGGTCAAGCTGCTTGAGCCGCTTTGCCAGCTCAATTCCATTCATGATCGGCATGTCAATGTCCAAAAAAGCCACGTCTACGGAATTCTCCTCTGTCCATTTTAAGGCTTCCGCACCCTTTTGGAACAAATGCAGGCTTTTTATCCCCGGTATATCCTCTGCTGTCAGGCGAAAATTGTCCAGTAAGGGGATTTCATTGTCCACATAGATTACTCGCATTTTTCCCTCCCTTTCGTGATGTTACGACATTTACCCCCCCCCCTATTGGCAGGCGGATGGTCGCCGTTGTTCCGTTTCCCGGACTGCTGTGAATCATTAGGCTTCCATTTGCCATATTTTCTAAGCGAAATCTGACATTTTTTATCCCAACCGATTCCTCCTTGTCACACTCTTCCGGCACAAATCCCACTCCGTCATCCGTAATGGTTATCATAACGTTTTTCCCCTCCCTCTTGGTGCGAAGGGTAATCGTTCCGCTTTTTTCATGCGCTACAAATCCATGCTTGATTGCATTTTCTACAATGGGCTGTAGGATGAGCGGCGGTATTTTAAAATTCTGCTCCTCGATTTCCTGTTTAAAGGTAATGCTGTCACCGAATCGCATCTGCTCCAGCGAGACATAGTCATCCAGATATTCCAGCTCCTTTGGAAAATCAATGGAGGCATCACACTCTATGATGTTTATGTTTCTTCTTAGGTAACGCGAAAAACGAATTAATGCATCATCTGCTTTTTTTGCATCATATTTGCAGTATCCGCTAATTGCGGTCAGAATGTTAAACAGAAAATGCGTCCGAATCTGGCTCATTGTGGCCGTAATACGATTTTCTGTAAGGCGACGTTCCTTCTCAGCCAGCATCCTATCCTTTTTTATCAGCTGCATCTCCTGCTCACTATAGTTTAATATTGTGGAAATCCCCATGAACACAATATAAGAAAGAAAGGCAAGAAGGGTAAACATCTGCTCGGAAGAAGCTCCTTTAAAATAAAAGACGGACAAGTCTGCCAATCCGCCCATCACACAGATGACAGGAAGCTTTTTCCATGCCAATCGCTCCTCCGAATATTTGATGCGCTCAAAGAGCACACTTCCGATTACGACGCAAGCTCCCACAGCAACTACCAAATGCGTAATAAACAGGGTGTCTCTAATCTCTATGTCCCATAAAATATGAATCAGCAGCTGTGCAAAGCAAACAAGCGCAGCCACAATACAATAGCCGTCTAACACGCGGCAGTTTCGTTGATGGAAGCCGCCTTTCATGGACTTAATCAATGGCACAATCCCCAGCATAACCATCGACACTGCGATGCAGGACAAAAGCACAGGCTTATCCGGCAGCATAAAATTTATAAACCGTACATCGCTTAGTCTCCATACGCCCACAACAACAGAGAATATGCCGAGTGCAAGCAGGTCTTTCCCCTTTCCCCTCTTAAGCATGCTGTGGCCTGATACACAGACAAACACCAGCCCGACAAAAACCGCCATAATTCCCAATATAAGCTGGGGCAAATCCTTTGACAGCTGCTCTCTATAGATGCCGAGTGGGGAGCCAATCCAAAATTCCACCTCTTTGTCGCGCAAGCTCTTATACACGGGAGTAATCTCTATCTGAAGTTCTTTGCCCGCATCCTCCCGGTAGAGGGGAATGACGACCCAATTACTGCCTACCGTCCTGCTGATATAATTATCCCGGGATGGTTCTAGGCTGTATATCCTCTCTCCATCCAGATAAACCCGAGCATATTGATGGACGGTGAAAAAAATGAGGTGCGTATCTCTTGCAAGGCCTTCTTCGAGCGAAAAGGTATACTGATGCAGAATGCCGATTGGCGTATCCGCACGTTCCAGCTCTTGATAGATATCATATCCCACTCTGCTGTAAGTTTCGTCACTTCTTCCCTGTTGTATACTCCTATTGTCATTCACACAAAGGTATAGCGCAAAAACTGTCAGGGCAAAACCTGCCGTCAATGATAGAATTGTTGACAGCCTGGATAAGCCAAAGCCCCTATTTGCTTTCTTTTCTTTTGTGCAATCCGCCTGCATAGTCTGCCCTCCATAACAAAAAAGAAGCCGAAATGGTCATGTTCCATTTGAGCTTCCTTTTTTAGAATTAGTGCGCCCTTTTTCTTTTTTCTCCTGCGGTGTATTTACCAATCGGCGTAAAGTGTGCTGTCAGGATTTAATCTGCAGCTATGTTCCCATTCTCCTTTTGCGTATTATCCTGCACACCACTCTGTGCACGATTCTGCGCAAAGGCGCAGGAGATTCGGAGACGCCGAATATTGCTGCGAAAAACCCAGAAACCTTTCGTTTCCCGTAAAGCTCGTCTTATGTGTACATGAAATTAATATGTTTTAATATAAATAGCATACCACATTTTCCCACGCCTGTATACAGGGTAAAAGACCGATTGTGGAATTAAGGAAGCCGCCATAAGACAGCTCCATTTCGTTATTAGGGTATATTTATCCGGAAAATTTCGCTTTTCACAATTCATCCGCAGCATCCACAGCCGCCCTGGCGATGTCCGTATGCATCCATACAGTCCTCCTTGGGATTCTTCATGCAAAGATGTACGGATGCCTTCTTAAACGTCATCGGCAGCGCCAAAATGTTGGGATTCTTTCCTACAAACTTCTTCTTCGCATCTGCCAAGGCTTCTTCAAAAGTGGCTCTTGTCTTTAAGCCCATTCCTCTGGCATATCCGGGCTCCTCAGCACCTACAATATAGATTGCACTTGTGTTCATCTCGGCAATATGTCCACAGGACATCATGGAAAATCCATGGAATGGATGGAATGCATTACAGAAGCGATATTTGCGAATGTATTCCTCATTTGTTGCAAAGTACTCACCGTAACGATTCATGTCCGGTAAGATATTCATGTGATCATGCTGGAACAGATTGTACTGTTCTCTTAAGTAGGGCCATAACTCGTCATGGAAATATCCGTTGCAGGTCGAAGAACAAATCATCACACAGTTGTCACTCATAATTCGTTTGAATCTTAATACCTGCGCACTTAATGCCTGCATCATCATGATTGGATTGGTTCCCATTCCATCGCCATAATGGAATTTCTGCGGCATACCAAATACCAATACATCATATTTCTTCTCTGCCCAGTGTACATAAGTTCTCTTGTCTGCAGCCTTCCAGCTGATTGGCATCATCTCCTTTGCATAACCGGAGAAAATCGCAATCTGTCTGGAGCTTGTATCCAGTACCGCGTCACAACAGAAGAACGGATGTCCCATTTTTTCTTCCATATGCATGCTGATTTCGTTAAACTTATCACGCATTAAGCTTCTGCCGTTAACCGGCGTAAAATCATCTCTGTGCATAACAGAGGGTACATGATGACTGGCGATGCACTCCCAATTTGTGATGCCTGTTGCACTATGCTTGTATCCTCCGGAATATCCGCCATAAGGATTTCCCTGTACATGACCGATTAGGATTGGGATATCGCATTCATATACATATTTATTCATGTATACAGGATCGCCTCTATGCGTTGTTCCAAGGTAAACCATATGCTCTTTGTCTTCACTGTCATGGCTGATAATCTGTCCTGTATGCCAGAATTCGTTGAATAATTCCTCTCCAAAAATTGCTTTTGCATCGGATTCCTTGCTTCTTGGATGTAAGCCATTGGAGATAATGAAAAGAACATCTTTTTTCTCAACACCTGCTGCGTATAACTCTTTTAAAACATATTTGATGCTTAATTTTCTATGACTGGTTGGCTGTTCTCCGCCTTTTACACGATCCGGCACGATAATTGTAACAGTAGAACCTTTGTGTGCAAGCTCTGTTAAGGTAGGCATTCCAATCGGATTTGCAAGGCTCTCTGCGTACGCCTCCTCTAATTTGTCTTCCGGGATATAATCCGGATCTTTTACTGTCTCACCCGGAATAAAAACATCTGTGTTGTCCGGCAACTCTGCTGCCATTGTTCCGTGACCATATTCGAACTCAAGCTTCATATTTTTCTCCTTATCTTTTTCATACTTGTTTCACACACTAACCTTCCATGTACAAACGGATAATCTCTAAGTATTCCTCCGGATAGAATCCGATTTCACCCTGAAAACGTGTCAGTGCAATCAGCCCACCATCAATTTCTTCAATGGATGCAAGCATGGCCGCATTGTCCTGCTTTAATCCTCCACCATAAACGAGATCCATACCGCCTGTCTTCTCCTTGACAAAGCGTGCGATTTTTGTGATATAGTCTTTCCCGGCCGGGGTTTTGCCCGGCCCAATTGACCAAATCGGCTCATATGCAATGACTACTTTTGAAGTATCAATGCCCTTTAATCCAATCTCCAACTGTTTGCCAAGCACTTCCTGCCACTGTTCCTGCTCTTTACTCTTTTCTCCGATGCAATAAAGAACCCGCATGCCTCTTTCTATCGCACACTTCATCTCCTGATTGAGCAGACGATTGATTGCGTCGGTGTCTGTCACCCCTGCCTCTGCAAGAATTCCTGCCTTGTCATTTCGTTCTTCACAGTGACCAATGATTGTCGTCTCGCATCCTGCCACAGCCATAGCAGACGCCGGTCTGTTGGTTGTAAATGCCCCAAAATTTCCGTCTACTGCAGTATCTGCCCTGTAAACGCCTTGGCATCCAAGCTTGATTGGGCTTCCCTCTGTCTTTGCCTTAGCAGCATGCAAGAGATGTACCTCGGGGAAATACATTCCAAATTCTACCTCGGATGGGTCGTATTGTTTCAACTCCTCCTGCGTGTTTTTTACAATATACTCTGCCCAATCCGCAACCGGTGCAATACGATTTACTCCACCGAACTCTGTCGGAATATCAAATCTTTTTAAATTCAGATAAATATGCTTCATGGAATATCCTCTCTATTTTTAGATTCCCTCTTTTTTGTAACGCTCCGCCATCTCATCCAAAGTAACCGGCACAACCTTTGGCGCTCTTCCGAAGCTGCCGAATTTTACAATCAAGGTGCCGACCACCTCTTTCACCCCTGCCTCAATACACTCACAAATTCTTGCCACATCATCATTCGGCACATTGCCATACATCACAGTATCCATAATGGGTGTAAGAAACACACGAGGGTCAAAGACTGCCTTGTTTTTCTCCAGCAATTCATAAATCTGACCAACCGATGCACGATTCTTAAGTGCCGCGTCTCTTGCGAAAAGCTCTTTCATATTTCTCGTAACCGCAAGACGAATATCGGTATCTACATTAATCTTGTTGATTCCGCAATGGCTTACCTCCACCAACTGGTCAATGTTGATTCCGTATGCATTCGTAATCTCGCCACCTAACGCATTGATTTCTTCTACAATATACTGCGGAACGGTAGAAGACCCATGGCTTACTAAGTACCCTTCGATGCCTTCATGCATCATGCATTCTTTGATTGCAGCCGCAATTTCTTTCCGAAGCACAGTATCCTTCCCTTTGTTCGCACCATGCATTGTTCCATAACTGATCGCCAGGGCATCTACACCTGTCTTTTTAAAGAAATCAATCGCACGCAGCGGATTTGTATAAGTGCTTGTCGATGCAAATACATGATCCTCTACGCCTGCCAAAACACCGAGCTCTCCCTCCACTGTGACTCCTCTTGCATGCGCATATTTTACAACCTCTCTGGTAAGCTCTACATTCTCATCAAACGGAAGTGTACTTCCGTCAATCATAACGCTGGTATATCCGCCTTCGATTGCCGCAACACAAGAATCCAAGTTTCTGCCGTGGTCTAAGTGAAGTGCAATCGGAATCGGGCTGTCTGTTCCGTATTTTTTTACTGCATCTGCAATATTCTTTGCACCTGCTTTTTTATCTTCTAACGTTGCATTTGCAAAATCTGTGCGACCTCCCATAAATCCGTTGGCAAGGTCTGCACCCTGTAAAATTGCAGGACTTCGAAACATCTCATGAACATTGATTACTGCTTTTGCCTGGCATACAGCGTTTACATTAAATGCACCCTGCGCATAATCATTCTTGTCTGCTGCATCCAAAATCGCTCTCATCGGTACTAACATAATGATTCGGCCTCCTTATCCTTGCTTCTTTTGATCATTCGTTAAACGAAATCATTTTGGGCAATTCTGCTCCAAGCAATGGTTTGCACCACTCTTTGAATGCCTCGGTTACTCCGTTTCCGTTCTCGTTAATATATTCATCCGGCATGGTTCTCTCATGCATCATGACCTGATCAAGATCGACCAAGAATGGTTTCATAACATACGGGCAAGTCGATACACGCTCAAATGCTACCATCTTGCCGCTTTCTCCGTTCATCACCGCTTCGCATGCCAGCTTTCCGGCAAGCTCAGCTTCTTTCTTATCGACCGGACTTTGCAGTGAAACCGATGCTCGTCCGAGAAGCCCCGGTTTTTCCCCTCGTGCCTTGTAACCAAGTTTTTTGATGACCAGATTTGCCAGATGCGCGCTGACATCTCCAAAATAAGTAGCTCTGCCAATTTTAAAAATCGGCTCTACCACCGGCTTTCCCTCTTTATCCTTTAAGCCCTCACTTGCCACAACGACGATGCCTGATTTTTTCTCTAATAACTTCTTGATATCTTCGATATATGTATCCTCATCAAAGGGTCTCTCCGGAAGGTAAATTAAATCCGGTCCGACTCCATCTTCATCTGCTGCCATAGCACTTGCTGCCGTAATCCATCCGGCATTTCTCCCGGATGCCTCGATCACTACAACATGAATCGGAAGTCCCTTTACATCTGCGCACACTTCTTTGACACTCTGCGCCAGATAACGTGCAGCGCTTCCAAATCCCGGGCTATGGTCTGTCATTGCAATATCATTATCCATCGTCTTTGGAATTCCCATAACCTTAATGTCAAGACCTTTTGCCCTGCAGGTTTTATACAGCTTGCCACAGGCATCCATCGTTCCATTTCCGCCATTAAAAAGAACGTATTTGATCTGCTTTTTCTGCAGTACCTCAACCATTCTGTCATATTCCGGCTGCTCTAACTGGTCTCTTGATGTACCGATTGCACTTCCCGGTGTCT
The DNA here is from genome assembly GCA_029012225.1 of Clostridiales bacterium. Classification (GTDB taxonomy): domain Bacteria; phylum Bacillota; class Clostridia; order Lachnospirales; family Lachnospiraceae; genus Roseburia. The sequence goes on along the minus strand of JAQXLR010000014.1, from coordinate 12,492 downwards.
GGAGCAAGCGTTCTAACTTGTGCTCCGGCACCTTTTCCAGTTCGATCAGATCTTCTCTTAGCAAACCACCGGTGCCATTTTTTGCAGCATAGATGTGATCTAACCGACTATACTTCTTTGCTTCGTTTATGACTCCATATAAAGAAGCGTTGATTACGGCAGTAGGCCCACCGCCATGCACAATCAAAATACTGTCTCCCATAGCCTCCTCCTGATTCCTATGACCCGCATCATAATCTACCGTTTTTATAATTTAATCATATCACTTTATTCTCAAACCTTGCGCAATATTTACACAAACGTTTGCGCCTATTCTTTCTTTGCCAAGGGCTTTAAACATCTGCTTTTTATATGCTTCTACCCCCGGCTGATCAAATGCATGGACACCCATCATCTTGCAGGACAGATAACACGCAAATTGGAAGAAATAAAAAAGCTGTCCAAAATGGTAAGCATCAAGCGCATCGACTTCAAGTGTCATGCACGGAAGCTTTTTGCTATGTGCTGCCACCGTCGCATGATAAGCGGCTTTATTGATATCCCAGAAATCCTTTCCGTTCAGATAATCAAAATCGTCTTCTTTTGTATCCGGCTCTATGACAAGCGACGCATTCTTTTGTGCAACGTCTAAAAAGGTCTCAAACAAAATCGGCGAGCCATCCTGAATGAACTGTCCGACAGAATGCAATTCCTCGGAAAACTCTCCCGCTACAGGGAAAATTCCCTTGTTGTCCTTTCCTTCACTTTCCGCAAATAACTGAATCCACCATTTATAAAAATAGCGGAACTGCGGCTCAAAGCTTGCAAGCATTTCCACTCGGTAGCCTTCTTTATAGTAAAGATTTCTAAGACACGCATACTGATAAGCAATGTTTTCATCGGCTTCTTGTGCACGCACACGCTTTTGCATATCCTTTGCTCCCTCCACCAGCTCCCGGATGTCAATTCCTGCCACTGCCATTGGAAGAAGTCCCACATTGGTCATGGCCGTATAACGACCTCCGACATTGAAGGGAAACTCCAGAAAAGTATAACCGCATTTCGTGCAAAGTTGCTCAAAAGAGCTTCCTGCTGTTCCTGTTGCAATCATTCTCTTGCCGGCTTCCTCCCCATATGTCTTTTCCATATATTGTCGCAAAACGCGAAAGGAGGCTCCCGGCTCTAATGTCTCAAAATTTTTTGCGATGCAGTCAAGATAAATAGATTTTCCTTCTATTTTTTTTAACATCCGCCTCATAGCATCCGGGGAAAGTGTATTTCCCGCATAGATGATTTCCGGCGCATCTTCTTTTCTTAACGCTTCAATCACGGAACGTGCCGCATTGTTAGAACCACCGACACCAATCAGTACAAATGCATCTGCATTTTCTCTGATTTCTTTTGCAAGCGTTTCCAGACGGGCAAGCGTTTGATTATCTGCCCACTCCTCCGTGTCTAACCAGCCCAGACTGTCCGCATAGCAGGCTTCTCCGGCTTTTGCCTCGTCGAGCAGAGGTTCATTCGCTCCCATAATTTGATTCAGCTTTTCTTTCCGGACTTCTGTATGGTTATGAATCACTAAGCTTAACATGGTTGTATTTCTCCTTTTCCTTGCGGTATGTCGTTCTAAAACAGATGCTCTATATTTAACTCCTGAATCATCTGTATAATTTCTTTTGTTCTACTACATCCAAATTTCCGGAGCAACCCCTTAATTTGCGTTTTTACCGTACTTGTCTCGACACATCTGGTTTCCGCAATCTCATGAACCTTGTAGCCCTGCAGCAATAATTTTATCATTTCCCGTTCTGTTGATGTCAGCTTTGCAATATTATTAATGAAAAACAAAAGACTGCGCTCACTCTTTTGCAATCTGGCATACTCCTGCATCACAGTCTCATGAATTTTCGTTGACATCACAGGATTCCCCTTCCGTGCGCAGCGGATATGATAAAGCAGCTCCTCATCGTCACATCCTTTTACCAGATAATCCAAAGCCCCAGCTCCCATCGCTGTTACTATCACATCTTTTGTCTCGTGCGCAGTCAGAAAAATGACTCCGGCTTCCGGATTCAAAAGTCTTATTTTCTCCGTTGCTATAATTCCTGCGTCTACGGTTTCCATTTCAATATCCATCAAAATCAAATCGTATTCCAGTTCCTCTGCCAGCTCCACAATTTCTTTGCCGGATGCTGCTGTTCCAACCACTTCCATATCCTCTTGATCATTAATTAATTCGGTTATATCTTCCCGAAGTAATTCGAAATCATCTGCAATCAAAATTTTATATTTTTCTGCCATTTCATGAGCCTTTCTCGATCTGTTTACCGATATTTCGGAAGCAGAATATAAAAGCTGCTTCCTGCTCCTGCTTCACTTTCAACACGCATTTTCCCATAGTGGCTTTTTACCACCTCTCGCACATAATAAAGCCCCATTCCCCAGTTAGAGTTGGAATTTTTACTTGAGTAAAAAGGATCGAAAATTTTCTTTATCTGTGTCTTTGATATCCCCAGTCCATTGTCTCTTACTTCAATCAGTGTATATAATCTCTCTTCTTTACAATACAGGCAAATTTTTCCGTCCTCCGCGCGTTCCGCCAAAAGCACCGCCTCCTGTGCGTTTACCAGCAAATTATAGATTGCTTCACATAAATGCAGTTTATCCGCCAAAATCTGTGATACATTTTCAATCTGTACTTCTACCTCAACCCCCGGATATTTTTCGTGAAAACGTTCCAGGGATGTATCGGTGATTTCCTGTATATCTGTCGGCACCAGCGTAATCGAATTTGATTTTACGCTGCGATACAATTCTTCAATTCTTGTCAGCATCAAATCGTTGACTTTCCTTAAAGAGTCGACATACTCTTTCAATTTGTTTGTATCAAGTTCCGGCTGATTATACAGCTGATCGATTCGCTTATAAATGACCCTGCTGGATAAAAGCTGATTTTTCATGCTATGCACAAACATGGAGACTCCGACCTTAATCGTATCAAACTTCCGCTCCATCACAACGTCCTGCATATTTACCTCATAATTTCCCCTCGTATATCGAAAAAAGCTAAAAAAGCCAAGAATCGCACAGATGATATTCACAATTACCAGCATTGCGTAGTTTGACACGGAAGGCTCTATCTGTAAATATCCAATTCCGCTATTCCACGCATTCGAATAGCTGTAAAACCGATATACCTGCCCCGGATCCTGATTGTAATATAATATGTAAATTGCAGAAATCGAAACCAAAAAAATAACGATTTGACTGAATTGTCTTTTGCAAAAGCGAATCGTGATGGAGAAAAATTCAATAATCAAAATTACAATCGCAATAAACAAATAACATCGAATCCAGATCAGGTTTATATTGGCTATCACTCTTTGCAGCACATCTGATCTCACCACAATCTCCCGGTATATGCTTGGGAAATAAACAAGCAGCATAGTGACCGGTATCACTGCAACTATCCACTGCCATATCTTATTTTTTCGAAGAATTGGAATCATAGAATAACTCAATGCAATTTCCATCAAAAAAAAGGGAAATAGGCTTCTTCCAACTGCAATGACGTAGCCTAATTGGTTTAATGTAATCAAAAAGTATTGTATCTTCTGATGTATATGCTTTGAAAAATAAAGAAAATTCACTACTTCCTGTGAGATTCCACCCTTTTTTGCTATGAAAATCATAACCCCGCCAATTTCAAGCAATAAACTGATACAAAGTCCAAACAAAAGAAAAGAATCCCGATCTCTCTTATATAAAATTAATAACACTGACGCAACAACAAGGCAAAATACCAAAATAAGCAGCATACTCTCTGTCTCCTTTTTTTGTTCGTCCTCTATTTTACCACGTCTAACATTCCTTTTCCATTCCTCCCCTTTGCCCTGTTTTTCTCCCTTTTGTACAAAGGAGAAGCGTCCGTCCTCCCGCAAAAGCTCTCCATACCCTATTGGACTTCATCTGAAGCATATCCTTCGCTCATCTAAAACACAACCCCCTTGACAACCTGCTTTGATTCTGCTCGCAAATGTCAAGGGGATATGGAGTCATTTTTCTTATTTGTAAGCTTCGTATGCTTCGTTCATAATATCAAAGTGAACATAATTCTCTATCGGAACTTCTTCCTCAATTGCACCTGCTTCCAAGAAATTCTTCTGTTGAATCTCATAATAGCTCTGCATCTGGCCATTGTTCACAAGCTCATGAATGGTCGTAGCATCCACCCATTCTGCATCTAATTTACAGCCCGTCATGCTCTCAAGAGAAAGACCTGTCAAATCTGCTGCAAATTTGCAGTTTGTCTCAAAGTTCTCATCTTTGCTTCTGAAATCAGAACCTGCAAGAACGGCTTCCACAAAACGAACCACCTGTTCTCTGTTATTCTTGACCTTGTCAGGCATTGCAATAAAGCTTGATACGGATACGTTCGTATCGACAAAATCTTTGTTTGCTCCAAGTTCTACTGCCTTCTCCCCAAGTTCATTGTAAATCGTTAATGTATTCGGACTCCATGTCGCACATGCATCTACAGCACCGGAAATCATGGCTGTTGTAATTGCGGAAGCATCCATATCTACTGCTTCGATATCGCTTAATGTCATATTCTCTTTTCCTAAGGTGGCCTTCAAGATTTCTTCACTGGATGTTCCTGAAGAATAAGCAACCTTCTTCCCTTTTAAGTCAGTAATCGCGCTTACACCTTTTTCGGTATTCCCAATTACGGCATCGGCATTGCTCAGCTGTGCAAAGCAAATGACATCTGCACGCCCCAGTACACAAAGTTTATGTGCACCTGTTCCAATATAAGCGTAATCAATGGAGCCACTTTCCATTGCCGAAATGATGGTCGGCCCGTCTGCAAACTCCACCAATTCCACATCAAACCCATATTGTTCAAATGCTCCGGTTCCCTCTGCTGCTGCGATTGTAGCAAGACTCGCATAATTTGGCATATAGGCAACTTTAATCTTTTCAATCTGCGGAGCCGGCGTCTCTGCATCCGGTGTCTCTGCAACTGTTTCTGTAGCAGGCTCTGTCTTGGTTGTGTCTGTCGATGTCGCAGCTTTACTTCCGCATCCTGCAAGCATAGACGCAACCATTGTTGCTGCCATGAATAATCCCAAAACTTTTTTCTTCATTCCATTTCCTCCTTGTATTACTTTTCGAATTGTTTCTCTACTCTATGTATATAGTATATCGAAACTTTATATATTAAAAAAGGATGATTTTTTATCATCCTTTTTACATTATTATTTTACCTTTTCTCCATTTACAAAGACATCTGTCACCTCATTGTTCCCATCCAACAGGACAAGATCTGCGTCTTTTCCATCCTCAATGGAACCTTTTTTATCATATACTTGAATCAGCTTTGCAGGATTTTCGGTGAGAAGCGGAAGAATCTCTTCCAGCCGCTTCCCTGTAAAGCTAAGAAGATTCCTCAGTGCCATATCCTGTGTCAGGGTACTGCCTGCACGGACACCATTTTCAAGTTTTGCATCTCCACCCTCGACAATCACATCGTTCACACCCAATTTATATTTTCCATCCGGAAGCCCTGCTGCCATAATGGAATCTGTGATTGCCACGACTCTATCAAGCCCCTTTACCTTCAAAAGGAGTCTGATTGTTCCCGGATGCAGATGGCGTCCGTCGCAGATTGCTTCACAGTAAATATCAGACTCTAATACAGCTCCCATAACTGACGGAAAATGCTGATGGAAAAGCTTCATTGCATTAAACGTGTGGGTACAGCACTCCGCCCCTTTGCGAATTGCACGCCAACTCGTATCATAATCCGCGCCCGAATGTCCGATTGCCACGGTAATTCCAAGCTTTTTTATGGCAGGAATGTCATCTATGATTCCCTCTACCTCCGGAGATACGGTAATATAACGGATGTTTCCCTCTGCTCTATCCTGATATTCTTTCAGCAATGACATATTCGCTCTTTGCAAAAGAGCTTCCGGCATCGCACCTTTGTATTCCGGTGCAAGAAACGGTCCTTCCAGATGGATTCCAAGGAGATTTGCCCCTTGATGTTTCATGTTCTGATGCTTCTTAAACTCATCAATGCACCACTCCGTCTGTTCCTTTGTATCCGTCAGAACAGAACATAGCCACGATGTTGTCCCTTTTGCGGCTGCAAACTTACAGATTTTCTGATAATCCTCTGCTGTCGCTGCATTGACATCCACGCCTACCGCTCCATGTGTATGCACATCAATAAATCCGGGAACGATTTTCTTGCCGTCCGCATTCCATATCGGTGCACTCTTTTCGATTTCTTCCTCAGGAGAAAGGATTGTTATCTTTCCGCCTTCCATTTTTATGGTTTTTTTCAAAAATCTATGTTCAATATAAACCTCGCCATTTACAATATACTGTTTCATATTCTCCGCCTTCCATGCTTTTTATCCCGGAAGATTTGCCACAAATTCTGTACATTTAATATTAATGTCGGGATGATCCTGTAACAAGCTAACCGGAAAATGTGCTGTCTTTTCTCCGTAAGCCGCATGTCTGACAACACTTCTGTGCCAATCACGAAAACAACCAAGCCGGATTTTTCTTGCATGAGCGATTTCATTCATTCCTATGGTAATACAAAAATGGGGCATGTCATCCAAGGCGCCGTTTAAATCGCCGATGGCATTTACGGCTCTTGTTTCTTTTGAGATTTCCAGTACTCTTGTGTGCTGCGCCAAAAACTCCTCCGGGCTCATTGTATCAGATGCTTCATTGAATGCAACATGTCCGTTGATGCCGATTCCACCAAAGCAGATGTCAACTCCGCCTAATTCCTCAATCATTTCCTGAATCTGTGTCAGATTATCCGGATCCGGAAACATTCTATGCGCTTCCGGCATAATAAGCTCAGGTTTAATCTTTGTGTAAACGGTACGATCCATGAAGCCGCGGAAGCTTAATTTATGCTCCTTCGGAATCCATTTTTTATCATCTGTAAGATACTCATCCATATGAATGAACCATACATTTTTCAAACTGATATTTCGTTCATTTACCATATCTACAAAATATGGATACTGACCGACCGGTCCTACCGGGCAAATAAATACGGTATTTTCTCGATGTTTTTCTTTTCGTTCGATTTCTTCTATCATTTCCTCTGCCATAGATCGAAAGACTGCTGCATTATCTTGCATCACAATTACCGGTATTTTTGGTGCCTTTAACAGTTCTTCTTTGCTGTAATAATAATAATCATGTTTCATCGCTCTATTCTGTCCTTTCTTTCGCACAATCTGTGCATATTTTACATAAACTGTGAGACAAGGCTGCCACACACTTCTTCCTGCATCGTGTAACAGCCTTAGCGTTCTTTCGTAAATGTCAAATACACTCCTTATTTCACAGCTACGCTCACATTTCAATCATTGTCAGGAACACTGTTTCGGCGATAAGCTTACTTTCGAACTTCCAGATACTCTTGGTATACCTGTCCCCAAATTTCATTCTTAAGATCCATAAATTCCTTTGTCATCTTTGTTTCCTGCGTACGCGGATAGGGAATCTCTATTTTTACAATGTCTCTGATTCTTCCCGGACGGGCACTCATAATGATGACAGTCTGCGCAAGAATAATTGCTTCTTCTACATCATGCGTGATAAAAAAACAGGTTTTCTTTTCTCTCTGCCAGGTCTCTAACAGTTCTGTCTGCAGCTGCGTACGAGTCTGTGCATCAAGCGCACCAAAGGGTTCATCCATCAGAAGAACTTCCGGTTCCGCTGCGTATGCGCGAGCAATGGCAACACGCTGTTTCATTCCGCCAGATAACTCCTTCGGATAATGCTCCGCAAACTTTTCAAGCTGCACCATCTGTAAATATTTCATCGCTTCCTCTTTTGCCTTTTTCCCTTTGATTCCCCGCATTTCAAGCGCAAACATAACATTTTTCTTAACGGTTAACCAGGGAAATAAGGCGTACTGCTGAAAAACAACACCTCTATCTGTTCCTGTCCCCACGACTTCCTTCCCATCGCAGTAAACTGCTCCGCTTGTCGGCTCAGACAAGCCTGCAATAATGTTCAGCAAAGTCGATTTTCCACATCCGGATGGACCGACTACGCAGATAAATTCATTTTCATGAATATCAAGTGTTACTCCGTTTAGTGCTACCATTTCGCCTTTTCTTGTATGAAACACTTTTCTTACATGATCTATTTTTACACGAACCGGTCTGCTGTCATCGTGATTCGTTAAATTTCTCTCTTCTCCTGCCATGATGTCAGTCTCCTTTCCAGATATTTAATCAGCTTCTCAATTGTGATTCCAAGAATACCGATGATAATAATGTATAGCAGCATTGGTGCCGATTCAAAGCTGTTGTTCAAGGAACGAATTCTCATTCCAAGTCCTGCCGATGCACCGGTCGATTCTGCAGCAATCAATGTGGTAAGAGCTACGGAAGCACCAAGTCTGACTGCAGTCAAAATGAATGGCAGCGTTGCCGGTGCAATTACCCTGACAAAAATATCCTTATCTGACGCTCCAAGTACCCGTGCTGCTTTAATCAACGTCTCATCTACGTTAATCACACCCTGATAGATTGTGATGCACATTGTAAGAAAACATGCTATTGTAATCACAATAACCTGTGGTTTTCTGCCGACACCGGCCGCAATAACGATAAGTGGTACATAGGCCAATGGCGGAATATTGCGGATGAACTGAATCCACGGCTCAATAATGAAGCGAACCGGTTTGTACCAGGCCATCAAAATTGCAACCGGAAGCGCAATCACAAATCCCAACAAATAACCAAGCACAACGGAAATCAAACTGGAAGAGATATCCCCGAACAAAACACGTCGTTCAATCATCGTCTTAATACTGCTTAATACAACCACAACATTCGGAAATGCTCTGCTTGTCGCAGGTATGATTGAGAGCACATACCACAAAACCATTGCTACGGCGAATGAAATCAAAAGCCAAGCTTTTTTTGGAATTTTATCCGCCATTGTTTTTCCTTTCTTATCCATAAAAACGTCTCCTTTCGTTCTAAAACCAGCTTCTTATCTTCAAGTATAGGACGTTTTTTCATTTTCGTAAGTATGATTTTTTTTCATCCCTTTTTTGCTAATTTTTTCTCTATTTTATCAAGCCTTTGTATTATAATCATGATAGAATTCTTGTTTTTTTGAGGAGAACGTTAGTATGCAAATTTCACTTCACTCCAATGGCTATCAGGTTCTTGTTCACACGCTGGGTGCCGAATTAAAATCATACACAAATCCATACGGACATGAATACATCTGGAATTCTAATCCGGCTTACTGGATGCATTCCTCCCCACTTCTTTTTCCAACAATCGGAAACGTCAGAAATGGAGAAACCACCATCCATGGCAAAATCTTCTCCATGCCAAAGCATGGGTTTTGCAAGGAATCGGAATTTGAGGTTGCTGCACAAGCAAGGGATTCGGTTCGATTCTTATTAAAGTCCAATGAAAAAACACGGCTTCATTACCCCTATCAGTTTGAGTTGTATCTGTCCTATCAGCTTGATGGCGCAAAACTATCTATGGATTATATGGTTGTAAACAAAGATACAAAAACCATGTTTTATCACATCGGTGCACATCCAGGCTTTATGCTTCCGATTTCTGATACGGAGGTTCTTTCTGATTGTGTGCTGGAATTTGAAAAAGAAGAACGATTTTGGTCTTATGAATATGATCTTGCGCATTTGGAATTTAACGAGGAAAAGAAGGTGATGCAGCAGGCAAACGGAACTACACTTCCCTTAACCATAAAAATGTTTGACAAAGACGCGATTTTTTTTGAAAATACGAACTCACATAAGGTGTCTTTCCTAAATGCAAAAACAAAAAAAGGCGTGACTATATTCTACCCCGATTTTGCATCTATCGCATTTTGGACACCTGCCGGTGGCAACGCACCATTTTTATGTTTAGAGCCTTGGAATGGTTCCGCAATTTTTCATCAAGACGATGATATCTTCTCACATAAAAGAGGGATTCTTTCCTTAGCACCTGAAAGCAGAAAACGATATCACCTTAAAATTTCTTTAAACGAATAAGACTTTTCCTATTCCTATACGCAGCAGATTTTGTAACAACAAAACATTTTTCAAAATCTGCTGTTTTCTTTCCCCTGCGCTCCATGATTCCACCAGATTTTAATTGTTCCATCCGAAGCAGGAAATGTTTCAAAATATGCTTTCTCTCTTGGAACCCACTTCTCCTTAAATTCCCACGCTTTTATCGTTCCGTTTCTTTTTGTCATCTTTTCCATCTGCTCCTCTCCAAATTTTTCTGTCTTTCTCTTTTTTGGCAAACGTTTGCGTGATGTTTTACACAAACTCTGCGTAATCTATGATAAGATGGGGATGCGATAAGCTGTTTCTTTATGGCAGCGATTTGTTCTACATCTATATCAAACGGAAGGATGGACTATGTATGACGCTCAAGGATATTGCAAAAGAGGCTGGCGTATCTATTTCTACTGTTTCAAGAATCATCAACGGAAATTCCACCCGTGCCGCAAGCAAAGCAATGCAGGATAAGATATGGCAAATTGCCAGAGCCGGTGGCTATGTTCCAAATGTTTCTGCTCAGTCACTAAAGCAAAAGTCTGCAAACACCGCACATCACTCGATTGCCTGTGTATATGCGCGTGCGCAGGATGCGCAGAATGACGCCTTTTTTTCTGCCTTGACCAGAAGCATAGAGCAGGAAGCCTTAAAAGAAGGATACATTGTTCAGTACTCCTTTTCTGCCTTTGATATCCATAACCCTGCTACGCAGGCTCAGATTATGAATAATCAGGTTGATGGAGCCGCCATTTTAGGCCGCTGTGACAAGGAAACCTTAAAGTTCATGAAGAAGCATTTTCGTAAGGTTATCTATACCGGTCTAAATCCTCTTGATGCAGATTATGATCAGGTGATATGTGACGGGAAGGCAATTGCTTCTGACGCTGTAAAGCATTTGATTTCACTTGGTCATACAAAAATCGGATATATCGGAGAAATCAAAAACGAAATTCGCTACGATGCTTACTGTGGCACCTTAAAGCAGCATCATATTCCTTTTGAGAAAAATCTTGTTACGAACGTAAGTGGTTCTTCCGAGGGAGGCTACCAAGGTGCGAAACGCATCTTGGAACGGGTTCCTACTGTGACTGCATTCTTTTGCATGAACGACATCACTGCAATCGGTGCAATTCGAGCCATTCAGGAATCGGGCTATCAGATTCCGACCGATATTGCCGTTATTAGCATGGATGATATTGAAATTGCGCAATATGTATCTCCAATGCTTACCACCATGCATATTCCAATTGAAGAAATGGGTCGAATGACTGCAAAAATTCTCATTGACCGTATTAACAACGGTCATACACTTCCCCTAAAAATATCTCTCCCATACTACATGGCAAAAAGGGAAAGCTGTATGTAATAATGAATTATATTCGCATGGCATCGTTTTCGCACCGCTGACCACACTTTGACTGTTAGACAGACGCAAAAAGGCTTCCAAGGAAAACCTTGGAAGCCTTGAATTTGCGGTAATTCTATTACTTACTCAATGATTGTAGCAACACGGCCTGAACCTACTGTTCTACCACCTTCACGGATAGCGAAGGTAAGACCCTGCTCCATAGCGACCGGATGAATCAACTCAATTGTCATCTCGATGTTATCACCAGGCATGCACATCTCTGTACCGCTCGGCAGGTTGCAAACACCTGTTACGTCTGTTGTTCTGAAGTAGAACTGCGGACGATAGTTATTGAAGAACGGAGTATGACGTCCACCCTCGTCCTTTGTCAAAACGTAAACCTGAGCAGAAAACTTCTTGTGGCAGGTTACAGAGCCCGGCTTAACAAGAACCTGACCACGCTGAATCTCATCACGGTTTACACCACGAAGACGTGCACCGATGTTGTCTCCTGCCTGTGCCTCGTCTAACATCTTACGGAACATCTCGATACCGGTAACAACCGTCTTCTGTGTCTCCTCCTTGATACCAACGATCTCAAGCTCATCACTTAAGTGAAGTGTTCCTCTCTCTACACGTCCGGTAGCAACGGTACCACGACCTGTAATGGTAAATACATCCTCAACCGGCATCAGGAACGGCTTATCTGTCTCACGCTCCGGATTCGGAATATACTCGTCAACCGTGCTCATAAGCTCCATAATCTTGTCGCCCCACTCGCCGTTCGGATCCTCAAGAGCCTTCAATGCAGAACCCTTAATAATCGGGCATCCCTCAAAACCATACTCCTCTAACTGCTCTGTAATCTCCATCTCAACGAGCTCAAGAAGCTCCGGATCGTCAACCATATCGCACTTGTTCATGAATACCACGATATACGGTACACCTACCTGACGGGAAAGAAGGATGTGCTCTTTTGTCTGAGCCATAACACCGTCAGTAGCAGCTACTACAAGGATAGCGCCGTCCATCTGAGCAGCACCAGTGATCATGTTCTTAACGTAGTCAGCATGTC
>JAQXLR010000013.1 GCA_029012225.1 Clostridiales bacterium | reverse complement strand
CAGCTTTGGAAGAGGAGGCGGATGTAAGTGAAGAAAGAAATGAAGGTTGTCCTGCCGTTTTACAAGATTGCTTATGCGTTGTCCTCTGTTGTAATTTTAAGTTTGATCCGTGGCGTTATATTTACAAATGAAATAGGACTTTCCATTGAGGCACCTTTTGCTATATTGACTGCTGTTTTTTGTGCGGACACTTATGTGCAGGAAATTACAAGCAAGCGATCAGAAATCCATAGGCTGTATCCAATAAGAAAGAGAATTTGCTCCATCATGCAGCGAATAATGATACAGGAAGTTTTTTTATTACTGCTTGCTGTTTTAGGTTACGGATTGTTTTTTGTGTTTCAAAAACCAGTCACACATCCGGCAACGGAAAGTGAAATACTTCAGTTTATTGCCTATTTTTTAGCGATTGTAGTAACCATTTTCTTTTGGGGAATATTGGTCAATACATTGTCTATGCTTTTTCGCAATATGTGGATGGGGATTGGAAGCTGCCTTCTGATATGGGTAGTAACAAATTCCACGGGAGGAGATAAACTTTTTGGGGCATGGAATCTGTTTTCCTATGCTTTCAGAGATATAGAAAATACTGCTGATGTTTCATGGCTGCAAGGGAAAGCTTTGTGTATTGGTATTGGATTGATTTTATTGATAGTATTGCCGAAAACAGTTAGAAAGAGAGGGTAAGTTTATGAGTATTCATATTGAGAATTTAACAGTAAGATTTAAAAATGGTGCGACAGCAATCAATCATGCGAATTTAAATATACCGAATGGAATTTTCGGATTATTGGGAGAAAATGGAGCAGGAAAGACAACTTTGATGAGGGTTTTAACTACTGTACTTAAACCTACAAGTGGAACGGTCACATTGGATGGGATTTTATATAGTGAAGGAAACTATGAAAAAATTCAGAGAAAAATAGGGTATCTGCCACAGGAAATTGAACTTTATCCTAATTTGACTGTTCAAGAGTGTTTAGAGTATATGGGTGATTTGGCAGGTGTTCCAAAAGCAGAGTGCAAGAAACGAATAGAATATTATTTGAAAAAGACCAGCCTTGCAGAACACCGGAAAAAGAAAATGAAACAGTTGTCAGGAGGTATGAAACGACGGGTAGGATTGGTGCAGGCGCTTTTAAATGAACCGGAATTTTTAATTGTGGATGAACCGACTACCGGTTTAGATCCAGAGGAACGTATTCGCATCCGCAATTTGTTAGTAGATTTTTCTGAAAACAGAACGGTTTTGTTTTCAACTCATGTGGTGGAAGATTTGGCTGCTACTTGTAATCAACTTGCGATTATGCACAAAGGTAGTTTCTTATATGCGGGTTCTATGAAAGACTTGTCAGAAGAAGCACAGGGAAAAATCTGGATTTGTAAAGTACCTGATGAGAGAAAAGCAAGAGAAATAGAACAGAAGTATCGTATTACATCAAAACAATACGTTGAGGGAGGGTTGCAATTACGAGTGATTTCCGCAATACAGCCAGAGATAGACTGCGTATCTGTTCTGGCAACACTGGAAGATGCGTATATCTATGTAACGAATCAATCCAAGTAGAGTGATTTCATTCCAGTTCTAGTGGAGCGTTCTCTCGTGAGCAGAAAATTATTTGGTTCTAAAAAGTTATTTTCATTTCCACTGAAACATAAATTGATAAGTTTTGATCTGGCTTCACCACTTTTATGAGCGATGTAATTTCTCAAAGCCTTTAGTTGTTCGTATGCGGTTTTATTTGTAGCGTCAAGAAAAATTACATCAAAAGGATTTGACCTTGTACGATCGATTTTGAGTCACTTTCAACGGGATATTCATTAAGCAAGTCTGGTTGTTTTAAAGCCGTTAGTAAGATATAATATAAATATGGTCATATACCTTTTTGTAAATGACTATGTCATATGCAAAAAGGAGGAAGGTCTGTGAATACAGAATTAATCAATGCAGTAAAGGCAACAGATAAGAAAGCGCAGTATGACGAGAGTGCAAAGCGTCTATTGGGACAAAAGAGTATATTGGCACATATACTGGTAAAGACAGTAGATGAGTTTAAGGGAATGAGTCCTAAAGATGTTGTTTCGCAGATTATTATTAATGTGGAGGCGCAAAAGGACGAGCCGAAGGGATATGAAATACTGAACAGGGCAATCTTTTATGTGAGCCGACTGATTTCTTCACAGAAAGAAAGAGATTTTGAAAACTCCAGTTATGATGACATAAAGTGTGTTTACTCCATTTGGGTATGCATGAATATGGAAGGGAACAGCATGAACCATATCCACCTTACTAATGATAATGTGATTGGTTCATGTGAATGGAAGGGAAAGTTAGATTTGCTGAATATTGTGATGATAGGTTTAGCAGAGGAGCTTCCGGGGCATGATGAGAGATATGAGCTACATCGCCTGCTGGGGGCTTTGTTATCAAAAGAGCTTACAATAGATGAAAAACTTAATATAATTGGAAATGAGTACGATATTCCTATTGAGGATAACATTAGAAAGGATGTGAGCGTTATGTGTAACTTGAGCCAGGGAATTGAGGAAAAAGGTATTGCAATTGGCGAAGCAAAGGCGGAAGCAAGGATTATTATGCGCATGTACAAGAATGGTTTCACGGCAGAACAGATAGCAGCAGCTACGGATAAAAATATAGAAGATGTGAAGGTTATTATTAATGGGGAGCAGCCGGTGCTTGCATAGTGGAAATATATTTCCTTGGAAAGATACAAATAAATGTCTTGCATAATGAGAGAGAATGGGATATAATGTGAAAGAATTAAATAAGGAATTCTTCGGGGCAGGGTGACAGCTGATGAGTCCTACGATTTGTCAGAGTCTTATTGGGCAAAAGCAGTCCAATAGGCATGAATTCCCGACCGACGGTGATTCCGGTCTTGCTTTTAGAGTGGAGTAAGAGCCGGAAAGTCCGTGACCTGCATGATGCAGCTGATCCGGTGAGAATCCGGAACCGACAGTATAGTCTGGATGAGAGAAGATAAGCATGTTTATGGCAGTCTCACTGTGTGAGGCTTTATCAGTGCAGAAAAAACCCCCGGATTATGTCGTCCGGGGCTTTTTATTTCATTGGAAGACCTTGTTGCATGAAAATGTAAAAATGGAAATCCTTTGTTCTGTACGCAGCTACAGGCTTACCAAACCTCGAATTCCGCACAAAGAAAAGGAGACGAGTGATATGGATGTAAACAAGACAACAGCAGACATGTCTGCAGCAGACGCAACCAAGAAAATGGGGAGTGTGCGCTACCTGACGGTAACGGCGATGCTTTCCGCAGTGGCAGTGATTTTGGCGGCCTTTGATTTTCCGATTCCCTTTTTGATTCCTTCTTTTATTAAGATGGATTTGTCGGAGCTTCCGGCTCTGGTGGGAGCCTTTTCGATGGGGCCGGTGTGTGGAGTTTTAATCTGCCTGATTAAAAACCTGATTCACCTTGCGACAACCTCGACCGGAGGTGTCGGCGAGCTTTCCAATTTTATTCTCGGGGCAGCGTTTGTCCTGCCGGCAGGGCTTATTTACCGTCATAAAAAGACGAAAAAGAATGCCGTGGTCGGCTCTTTGTCAGGTGCTTTGATTATGGGAATTGTCAGTATTTTTTCCAACTACATACTGGTCTATCCGGTTTATTATAATTTTATGCCAAAGGAGACAATTCTGGCGGCATATCAGGCGATTGTTCCGTCGGTTGACAGCATCCTGCAATGCCTGATTTATTTTAATTTTCCTTTCACAATTATAAAAGGCTTGCTGTCAGCTATCGTGACGCTTTTGATTTATAAGCATCTTTCGCCGATTTTAAAGGGAACGAATCATCGGTAGAGAGAAAGAAGGAAAAGGCTAAGAAAATACTTGAAACGCATTCTGTTGTTTGATATTCTACTAATGAAGGATATCAAACAACAGAATGCGTTTTTTACCTATGTATCCTCTTTTGGTCAGAAGGAGGTATTTGAAAAAATATGGAATACTCCGCTTGGAATGCTTTCCGGTGGAGAGAGGGCGAAGCTGTTTTTTTCTATGCTTACGTATCCGGATCGAGAGTGGTATATTTGTGATGACCCGTTTGCGGGAGTGGATTCGGGCGGGAAACGCTTCAGGATAGAGATCGTCAAAGGCTTGGAGGAAAAGGGGAAGGGAATCATCCTGACAACACACGAGACGGAGCCGTTGGAAAGCTTTGGAAGGATGCAGGTGCTTGAGATAAAGGATGGGAGCATACAGCGATAGCATTTGCTCTTTCCTTTTTCAAAAAAAAATGATATACTCTTTTCAAACCATGTGTATTAGGAGGATTGACGATGCCAATCGAATTTGATATAACCTTGACTGCAAAGGATATGTATCGATTCAATATGTATCAGACTTATACAAGCTTTCAGGGGTGGCTCTCCGTGGCTATCTCTATTTTTATTCTTGTAGTTGCAGGAAAAACGGCCGGAGAGGTGGAGGTTACCCGTACCATTTTGTATGCTGTGCTGGGAGTGATTTTCTTATTTTATCCTCCCATTCATCTATTGCTTCGCTCCAAGCATGCGGTGGCATCCACGGAGTCGCTTGGAAAGCCCTTACATTATGCCGTGGATGCGGCGGGCATTCGGGTCTCTCGGGAGGAGGCGACAGCAGAGCTGCCGTGGAATCAGATTTATAAGATGATGGCAACAAAGAGCAATGTGCTCATATACAGCAGCCGCATCCATGCTTATGTGATACCGAGGGAGCAGCTTGGGGAGAAGTATCCGGCGCTTGCCCGGATTGCGAGGGAAAATCTGGAAAAATATCGGATAAAAATGAAATAGAAAGTAAAGAGAAGATGACAGAACAGATTTATGAGACAGCTTCCGCAGAGGAGACATATGCTCTGGGCAGGCAGCTTGGAGAGAATGCTGTGGCAGGAGAGGTGTACACACTGATGGGTGACCTTGGGGTCGGAAAGACTGTCCTTTCACAGGGAATTGCGGCGGGACTTGGAATCGAAGAGTCGGTTTCCAGTCCCACCTTTACGATTGTACAGGTATATGACAGAGGTCGTCTGCCCTTTTACCATTTTGACGTCTATCGTATCGGCGATGTGGAGGAGATGGACGAAATTGGCTATGAGGACTATTTTTATGGAGAGGGAGTCTGCATGATTGAGTGGGCAAATCTCATTGAGGAGCTCTTGCCGGAAAGACGAATTGGGATTACAATTGAGAAAGATATAGAAAAGGGCTTAGACTATCGAAAGATTACGATTCGCAAGTATGGAGGCGCCCGATGAAAATATTAGGATTGGACAGCTCAGGTTTAGTGGCAAGTGTGGCCGTTGTGGAGGATGGCAGCCTTCTCGGCGAATACACGGTAAATTATAAAAAGACGCATTCGCAGACGCTTCTTCCGATGCTGGATGCAGTTGCAAAGATGATTGAATTGGATTTGCGCACGGTAGATGCCGTTGCCATTGCAGGAGGGCCCGGCTCGTTTACCGGCTTGCGGATCGGAGCTGCCACGGCAAAGGGGCTTGGTTTGGCACTGGGTAAGCCCCTTGTCAAGGTGCCTACGGTAGATGCACTGGCATACAACCTAGTCGGACACCAGAGCGTCGTATGTCCGCTGATGGATGCAAGGAGGAATCAGACCTATACCGGACTGTACCGATTTTGCGGAAATGATATGCAGACCTTACGTGAGCAGTCTGCTATTGGGATTGAGGAGATTCTTGCCGATATAAATCGCAGAGGAATGCCCGTGGTGTTTTTGGGAGACGGGGTACCGGTATTTTTGCCGTATATAGAAAAGAATGTAAAGGTACCTTATACCATAGCACCGGCTCACGTGAGCAGACAGAGGGCAGGCGCGGTGGCGACTCTTGGAATGAAGTATTGGAAAGAGGGAAAAATAGAGACTGCAAGGGAGCATGTGCCGGAATATTTAAGACTGTCTCAGGCTGAGCGTGAACAGGCCGAAAGGGAAGAAGGACAGGGGCAATGATTGCAGTCAGGGAGATGTGTGAAAAGGACATAGAGGCAGTAAGTGCGTTGGAGGCGGAGGTTTTCTCCAGGCCGTGGAGCAGCAATGCATTTTTGGCTGCGCTGCATGCGAAAAATGCGGTGTTTTTGATAGCCGAGGAGGCAGGGGATATTTTCGGATATATCGGGATGTACTTTGCCGTGGACGAAGGGGAGATTACGAATGTGGCAGTGAGTCCCGGGAGACGTACGCAAGGGATTGGCACATCCTTGATTCACGAAATGATACGGCAGGCTAAGAGGCGTGCCCTTGCGAATCTTGTCTTAGAGGTGCGGGTGTCGAATGATGCGGCAGTCGGACTATATGAAAAGAATGGTTTTGTAAAGCTTGGAATACGGAAGGGTTTTTATGACCTTCCGAAAGAAGATGCCTATCTGATGAGGCGTTGTATATCAAAGGAGTAATCATGTTAGACGTATGTCTTTTGGGAACCGGCGGCATGATGCCGCTTCCGCATCGTTTTCTTACATCGGCAATGATGCGGTATAATGGGAGTAATTTGTTGATTGATTGCGGCGAGGGAACGCAGATTGCAATCAAAGAAAAGGGGTGGACGTTTAAACCGATTGATATCATATGTTTTACGCATTATCATGCGGATCACATCAGTGGCTTGCCGGGGCTGCTGCTTACAATGGGGAATGCAGAGCGGACAGAGCCGCTTGTGATGATAGGGCCAAGGGGATTGGAGCGTGTGGCAGGAGCATTGCGGACGATTGCACCGGAGCTGCCATTTGAAATACAGTATATCGAAATCAACGAGCAGGAAGCAGATTTTGAAATCAATGGATATCATATCCACGCCTTTCGGGTCAATCACAATATTGTATGTTATGGGTATTCGGTGGAGATTCACCGAGTCGGCAGGTTTGACGTGGAGCGGGCAAAAGAAAACGGAATCCCGCAGAAATTTTGGAGTCGCTTACAAAAGGGCGAGGTAATCTCATGTGAGTCGGGTGAGGTTTATACTCCGCAAATGGTATTAGGACCACCGAGAAAAGGAATTAAGGTGACGTATTGCACGGATACAAGACCAACGGAGCTTATTGTCAAATCCGCAGAAAAATCTGACCTTTTTATCTGTGAGGGAATGTATGCGGAGCAAGAAAAGCTTGCAAAGGCAAAACAATATAAGCACATGACCTTTTATGAGGCGGCCGAGCTTGCCAGACGGGCAAGGGTAAAGGAGCTTTGGCTGACCCATTTTTCGCCTTCTCTGATAAGGGCAGAGGGCTATCTGCCAAAGGTAAGAGAGATTTTTGCGAATGCCAGCCTAGGTAAGGACGGCAGGAGCGTGGAACTGTTGTTTGAGGAGTAGAACAGGAAAGGAGAGAGAGGATGAAAAAAAACATAAATAAAGCGATATTTGCGATCGTCTGTATTGTGTTGATTGTCGGCTTTTATTATGCGTCTGTCAATCGAAGCAAGCAGGCGAGTGGAGAGCTGAGTGAGCTTACAGAGGTCGAAAAGCTGATTACGGAGAATCTGGATAAGAGCTATCCAAAAACACCAAGAGCCGTTGTGAGTCTATACAATCGAATTATTACCAGCTATTACAAAGGAGAATATACAGAGGATCAGCTCGAGAAGCTTGGAGATCAGGCAAGAATGCTTTTTGACGATGAGCTGCTTGCAAACAATCCCAGAGACCAGTATATGGAAAACGTTCGGGCAGATATTGCGGATTACAAGGCAAGGTCGAAAACAATTGTCAATGCTACGGTCTGTGATCCGGATGAGGTCAAGGAGCAGATTGTGGACGGATATGAATGTGCCTATGTCTCTTGCTCCTATTTTGTTCAAGAGGGAAAGCAGTACAGCCGCACCCATCAGATGTATGTGCTAAGAAAAGATGAGGATGGTCGATGGAAGATTTTTGTCTTTTACCAGATGAATGGGGAAACTGCGGATGAGTAAGGATGAAGTGAAAATATTGGCGATTGAAACCTCGTGTGATGAGACAGCGGCGGCGGTGGTAGTAGATGGGTATAAGGTGCGCTCAAATGTGATTTCCTCGCAGATTGCCCTACATACCGTGTATGGCGGAGTTGTGCCTGAAATTGCATCCAGAAAGCATATTGAGAAAGTGAATCAGGTCATTGAGCAGGCTTTGGCGGAAGCGGAGGTTACGCTTGATGAGATAGATGCAATCGGTGTGACATATGGGCCGGGGCTTGTTGGGGCGCTTCTTGTCGGCGTGGCAGAGGCAAAGGCAATCAGTTACGCAAAAAATATTCCGTTGGTAGGTGTTCACCATATTGAGGGGCACATTTGTGCGAACTATATTGAAAATCCGGAGTTAAAGCCTCCTTTTTTGTGCCTGGTCGTATCGGGCGGGCATACGCACCTTGTCCGGGTGGAAGCGTATGGAAGGTATGAGATTTTAGGCAGGACAAGAGATGATGCGGCAGGAGAGGCATTTGATAAGGTGGCACGTGCAATCGGACTGGGCTATCCCGGAGGCCCCAAGATCGAGGCGGCGGCGAGGGAGGGAAATCCACATGCGGTGGAATTTCCACGTGCAAAAATAGAGGGTGAGCCGTACGATTTTAGTTTTAGCGGTTTAAAGTCTGCTGTATTGAATTACCTGAACATGTCTAAGATGAAAGGCATGGATGTTGTACAGGCAGATATTGCGGCATCCTTTCAAAAGGCGGTGACCGATGTTCTCATTGGTAACTCCATTCGGGCGATGGAGGCATTTGGGAGCAAGCGCTTTGCAATCGCAGGAGGTGTTGCTTCGAATGGAGCCCTTCGTGAAGGCATAAGAGAGGCATGTGAGCAAAGAGGCATTGCGTTTTACCATCCTTCTCCTGTTTTTTGCACAGACAATGCGGCTATGATTGGTGTTGCCGCATACTATGCGTATCGAAATGGAGAGCGGGCAGGACTGGATTTGAATGCGGTTCCCAATTTAAGATTAGGAGAACGGTAGATGAAACAATATACGGCGATTGTGCTTGCGGCGGGCGCGGGAAAGCGAATGAATTGCGAGGTGCGCAAGCAATATCTTTTGCTTCATGGAAAGCCTGTACTTTCCTATGCACTCGAAGCTTTTGAGAAAAGCGAGGTAAACGATATCGTTCTTGTGGTGGGCAGCGGAGAAGCTGCGTATTGCCAGGAAGAGATTGTGGGGAAATATGGATTTCAAAAAGTTCGTGCCATTGTAGAGGGAGGAAAAGAGCGTTATCATTCTGTGTATGAGGGCTTAAAGCAGGCGGCAGGAGCAGATTATGTCCTCATCCACGATGGGGCAAGACCTCTCGTGACCCCGGATATGATTCGGCGCTGCATGCAGGAGGTAGAGCGTTGGGATGCCTGTGTTGTGGGAATGCCCGTAAAGGATACGATTAAGATGGTGGACGCGGAGGGCTTTGCAGAGTGCACGCCGGAAAGAAGCAGACTGTGGCAGATTCAGACTCCCCAGACCTTTGCATATCCTTTGATTTGGGAGGCGTATCAAAAAATAATGTCTGAGGCTGATTTGGCAGTGACGGATGATGCAATGGTGCTTGAACATACGATGGGGTGCCGGGTAAAGGTAATGGAAGGAAGTTACCACAACATAAAAATCACTACACCGGAAGATCTTTTGGTGGCAGAGGCTTATCTGCGCTGGTCGGAATGAAAAAGCTTGCATTTTCGTTTGTAGGTATGGGATACGAAACCGAAAGGAAAAAAGTTGTTGACATGAACTGTTTGAGATGGTAGAATAAACCCTGCACTGATTTGGAGAACGATGCATGGAGAGGTATCGAAGTGGTCATAACGAGGCGGTCTTGAAAACCGTTTGTCCGCAAGGGCGCGTGGGTTCGAATCCCACCCTCTCCGCTTGCCGAAGCAGAAAGCTCTTTTCCCTCACGCACGAAGGTGCACAGGTCTCTCGAGATAGAGAGGGTGAGGAAGTTGGGCAGTTTGTTCGCTTTGTTCATTATGAGCTGTGCGTCGGCATGAATGATTACAAAACAAGAGTAAAGTTTTATTCGGAGAAGTACCCAAGCTGGCCGAAGGGGCGCCCCTGGAAAGGGTGTAGGTCGTGAATAGCGGCGCGAGGGTTCAAATCCCTCCTTCTCCGCTGCTTGAAATGTCAAGGTAAGGCAAGAAGATGTTTGTGAATTGTTGAAAAAAATAAAAAGTTATTGACAAAATGCTTGCCATACGATATCATAATCAAGCTGAATGCGAGATGTGCATCAATAAGTGTGTAAAATATGTGTAAATCTTGCAAAAAATAAAAGAAAAAAGTGGTTGACAAATGCGTTTTTAAGCGATATAATAAAAAAGCTGTCGCCGAGAAACAAATTTGCGACAAGCACCTTGATAATTAAATAGTGAATAAACCTTGAAAGATTCAATCGCAAACCGGGGGTTTGCTTTCGAAGAAAACTCTGTTTTCTTTGAAAATCTAACAACCAAAGGTTTGCAAGAGATTTCAAGCTGTATACTTCCAAGGAATTGGAAGAACAGACGAACGCTTCAAAATCAACTTGTTGATTTTGGAGACCTAAGAACAGTAAATCAGAGATTTAGATCTGATTAGCCAGATTTTCTGGCGGGAAGCACAGACCGTTTTAATGGGATGTGCAGCACGGTAAGTGCCAAACTTTTAACATGAGAGTTTGATCCTGGCTCAGGATGAACGCTGGCGGCGTGCTTAACACATGCAAGTCG
>JAQXLR010000012.1 GCA_029012225.1 Clostridiales bacterium | reverse complement strand
GATTGCATCGAGAACGAAGCACGCTTTCTGAACGGATACTCTGGCGTAGGATACTTTTGCGCTTGGTCTTGTATCTTTATTCGCATTTCTTTCTCTTTTAATCTGGGATCTATGTCCTTTAGCCATGGATTAAAGCCTCCTTTCAAACTAACGTCTTGCTTTCTTTTCGTCTTTTCCGTGACCTCTGTAAGTACGGGTTGCAACGAATTCTCCTAATTTATGACCAACCATATCTTCAGTAACATATACTGGAACATGTTTTCTACCGTCATGTACAGCAATTGTATGTCCAACCATCTGCGGAAAAATTGTAGAACGACGGGACCAAGTCTTGATAACAGACTTGTCACCAGCAGCATTCATAGCGTCTACTTTTTTCAGTAAACTTTCGTCCGCAAATGGTCCTTTTTTTAATGAACGAGCCATAATTTACCTCCTAATATTTTCTGTTCTTACACGCATCCGCGTGTTTCATAGAACTCCGAACATCTGTGTTATTATATCAGAACTTTTGGGAAGAAGCAAGCACTTCTTCCCTTATTGTTCAGGCTTGCTATCACAATCGCTACTTGCATCGCATTATTTTAACGCTCTTCCGTCTCTGCGTCTTACAATCAGCTTATTGGAAGCCTTGTTCTTCTTTCTTGTCTTAAGTCCAAGCGCAGGCTTGCCCCAAGGTGTGCACGGACCCGGACGTCCGATTGGCGCACGTCCTTCACCACCACCATGCGGATGGTCATTCGGGTTCATAACAGAACCGCGGACAGTAGGACGAATGCCCATGTGACGCTTACGTCCCGCTTTACCAATATTAATCAGGTTGTGATCTGCATTTCCGATTACACCGATGGTTGCACGGCAGTTCATCGGAACCATACGCATCTCTCCGGACGGAAGTCTTAAGGTCACGTACTTGCCTTCCTTTGCCATCAGCTGAGCACTCATACCTGCGGAGCGAACAAGCTGTCCGCCCTTTCCTGCATAAAGCTCAATATTGTGCACCTGTGTACCAACCGGAACATTTTCCAGCGGCAGGCAATTTCCGATGCGAACCTCAGCCTGCGGGCCGCTCATGACAGTCATGCCGTCTGTCAGTCCCTGCGGTGCCAGAATGTAAGCTTTCTCACCGTCTGCATAGCAAATCAACGCAATGTTTGCCGTTCTGTTCGGATCATACTCAATGCCAATTACCTTTGCCGGAATTCCATCCTTGCTGTTTCTCTTAAAATCAATGATTCTGTATTTTCTTCTGTTTCCGCCGCCATGGTGTCTTACCGTAATTTTACCCTGATTGTTACGACCTGCATGCTTCTTTAAAGAAGATGTCAAAGATTTTTCCGGAGTTGTCTTGGTAATCTCAGAAAAATCAGAGCCAGTCATATTTCTTCTGGAAGGTGTATATGGGTTATATGTCTTGATTCCCATTTTGTTTCTCCTTTCGATGTTTGGTATCGCACATCTCTGTGCCTATTCGCACTGTCTTACAGTGCCGCTGCCCACTCTTACAGGCCTGTAAAGATTTCAATATCCTTGCTGTCTTCCGTAAGCTGAACAATCGCCTTCTTTGTCTTGGCAGTTTTACCTGTTACCATGCCGCGTCTTTTCTTCTTTCCATCCATATTCATGGTGTTGACCTTGGCAACCTTAGCTCCTTCGAACATTTTCTCTACTGCCTCTTTGATCATGGTCTTGTTCGCTTCCGGGTGAACAAGAAATGTGTACTTCTTCTCTCCCATTGCCGCCATGCTCTTTTCTGTCACTACCGGTTTGAGGATTACATCATAATACTGTACGTTTGCCATTATGCATACACCTCCTCGATTGTTTTTACAGCATCCTTTGTCACAACAACTGTGTCAAATTTCAATACATCAAATACGTTCAGCTCATTTGTCTGTGCTGTCTTAACCGTTGGGATATTGCTTGCAGACTTAATCACGTTTAAGTCCATGTCATTTAGTACGACAAGCGCCTTCTCCAACTTCAGATTATTCATCACTTCAACAAATTTCTTTGTCTTAATCTCATCCAACTTTAACTCATCCAATACGATGAATTTGCTCTCATTTACTCTGGATGTCAAGGCTGATTTTAACGCCGCTCTCTTCTCTTTTTTGTTCAACTTAAAAGAATAATCCCTTGGCGTCGGAGCAAATACCACTCCACCGTGTCTCCACTGCGGAGATCTGGTAGAACCCTGTCTTGCATGTCCTGTGCCCTTCTGTCTCCACGGCTTTCTTCCGCCGCCTCTAACCTCAGAACGTGTCTTTGCCTTCTGTGTCCCCTGACGGTTGTTTGCCAGCTGCTGAAGCACAGCCATATGCACCAAATGCTCGTTTATCTCTACTCCGAAGACCGCGTCATTCAAATCCAGCTTGCCGACTTCCTTGCCTTCCATATTATAAACAGCTACGTTAGCCATCGTTTCGTTCCTCCTTTCCGAATCAGGCATTATTTCCCTGCTTTTACTGTTTCTTTAATTGTTACCATGCATCTTTTTGCTCCCGGCACGGCGCCTTTTACTAAAAGCAGGTTATTCTCTGCGTCTACTCTCACAACCTCAAGATTCTGAGTTGTAACCTTTACACTTCCCATGTGTCCGGGCATTCCCTTTCCTTTGAACACACGGCTCGGAGAGGAGCACGCACCATTGGAACCCTGATGACGATGGAATTTGGAGCCATGCGCCATAGGTCCTCTGTGCTGTCCCAGCCTCTTAATCGTGCCTTGAAAACCTTTTCCCTTGGAAATTGCAGTCGCATCAATCTTATCGCCTTCTGCAAAAATATCTACTTTGATCACGTCGCCTAAATTGTAATCAGCCGCGTTCTCAAACTTAAACTCTCTTACATAACGCTTGCCGGATACGCCAGCCTTGGCAAAATGCCCCATCTGAGCCTTATTTACACCATGTCTGTTTCTGATTTCTTTCTTTCCGTTTGCATCCTTGCTGACAACTCTTTCTTTTTTGTCTGCATATGCAACCTGCACTGCACTGTATCCATCATTCTCAACCGTTTTAATCTGTGTTACCGAACATGGACCTGCCTCCAATACCGTAACCGGCACTAACACACCGTCTGCATTGAAGATTTGTGTCATTCCGACCTTTGTTGCTAAAATCGCTTTCTTCATTTTTACCTCCTGTTTTCTCTACAGCGGAACGCTTCTTGCCCAAAGCTTTGGGGTAGCGGAACCGTTCATCCTAGATAGGATGTGATTTACTTATTCTTCATTTTGATATCAATGTAAACACCTGCCGGCATCTCTAAACGAGACAGCGCGTCAACTGTCTTTTGTGACGGTGTCACGATATCAATCAGTCTCTTATGAGTCCTCTGCTCAAACTGCTCACGAGAATCCTTGTACTTGTGAGTCGCTCTCAAAATCGTTACCACTTCCTTCTTGGTCGGAAGAGGCACCGGCCCACTCACCTGTGATCCGTTCTTCTTAACAGTTTCGATGATTTTCTGCGCTGATGAATCCACCAACTTGTGATCATAAGCCTTCAGAGTGATTCTCATTACTTGACTTGCCATAAAAAAAGTCGCCTCCTTTTCGCACTTTTAATCAGTACGACAAGCGGTGACTGCACACATTACCGGGCGTATCGTAAAGTCTGTCTCTTTTCGATAGCAAACTCTCATCGGAGTTTTCGCCTTTGTTTCTACCCTTCGTAGATGTTATTCGTGATACAGTGACTTGTCGCCAGTTTCCTAACTTGACATTCGCTCCACGGAAAACCTGCCACATAGGGCAGCAACCTCACGCTTCATAGCTATCATGCCACAGCAAATAAGAGTATAC
>JAQXLR010000011.1 GCA_029012225.1 Clostridiales bacterium | reverse complement strand
CAAAAATGCTCCGCAAGGATCGCACTGCGGTGGGAATGAATGATGTCACTGCCTCAACCCGCCGCAGGCGGAGAATCCTGTGGAACAGGATTCTTTTTTGTGTCATAAAATATAAGACGGGTCATAGAATTAGACATGGGACAAGGAAAGGAGGGGCAGATGAATCAAAGTTTTCAGCTTGAGAAAATTTTTCCGCTGCATATTCGAGAGACACTGAAAAATAAAATGTGGCAAAACGGTCTGGAGGAGGTTCGTGTCCGAATCGGACAGCCTTTGGAATTTGTATATGACACAAAGAGCTGTTACATGAAAGAGGAGGGAAGTGAGCCATATCGAATTGCAGGAAAAGACATCGCGGAGATGCTCAATTATATCAGTCATTATTCGCTTTATGCATATAGGGAGGAAATGCGTCAGGGGTATATTACGATAGAAGGAGGGCATCGGATTGGTCTTGCGGGAAGTGTGGCGATCGAACATGGAAAGATAACAGGAGTGCACCATGTTTCCTTTCTAAATATCCGTATTGCGCACGAGAAAATTGGCTGCGCCGAAAAAATCCTGCCGTTTATCAGACATCAGGGAAGCATTCATAACACCCTGATGCTCTCCATACCGGGAGCAGGAAAAACAACCTATTTGCGCGACAGCATTCGGATGCTCTCCGAGGGCGGTGATGGATATCCGGGAATGAAGGTTTGCGTGGTGGACGAGCGCTCGGAGATTGCAGCCTGCCATATGGGAGTGCCGCAAAATTCTCTTGGACCTCGGACAGACGTGTTGGACGGATGCGGAAAGGCAGAGGGGATGTTGATGCTAATCCGGTCGATGTCGCCGCAGGTTCTGGCGGTAGATGAGCTTGGCAAAGAAGAAGACTTTACCGCAGTGGAGCAGGCGGTGCACTCCGGAAGCAGGGTAATCGGAACCATTCATGCGGAGGATATCCGTGGCCTGCTGGAAAAGCCATACCTCCACAAATGGATGGAAAAACAAGTCTTCCGGCGCTATATCTGGATTCAGCGAAAGGAAAACGGTGGACGCAGAATTCAGATTTATGATGAGCATATGGAGAGATTATGTTAAAGCTATTGGGAAGCGGATTGATTTTTACGGCAAGCATCGGACTTGCCTTTCATATTCGAAGAGACCTGGAGGGGCATCTTAGACTGTTGTATGAGATTCGAAAAATGCTGACAGATATTTCCTATGCGGCATCCGAATCCATGCAGCCGGTGGAGATTTTGCTTGGCTGTTTTGTAAGGATGAGAGACGAGCGATTGAATGAAGCGTGCAAAGAGATTGCGGAGGCGCTGATTGAAAGGAGAGAGGAAAATGGAGAGGAGGTATGGAAGAAGGCATTTGAGCTAAGGCGCAAGACACTGGGCCTATACAGTGAGGAGGCGGAGATTGTCGAAGGGGCAGGGAGTGCCTTTTTTGGAAAAAGTGTAGAGGAAAACAGAAAGCATCTGCAATATTCATTGGAGCGTCTTGACTTTATTATTACACATGCAAGAGAGGGGCAGAAGGAAAAACAAAGAGTTGCACAGACAGTCAGTGTTGCAGGCGGACTGGTACTCATCCTTTTGCTGCTATAATACGTTGGGGAGAGAGGGATGTTGACAGGGAGAAAACGATGAGCGTAAATTTAATTTTTAAAATAGCAGCAGTAGGAATTTTAGTGACAGTCATCAGTCAAATTTTAAAGCACAGCGGCAGGGAGGAGCATGCGTTTTTGACAAGCCTTGCAGGGCTGCTTATCGTATTATTTTGGATTGTACCATATATTTATGAGCTGTTTCAAACCATGCAATCGCTGTTCGCACTATAAGGAAGGGAGGCGAAAGAAGAAAAATGGATATCGTAAAGATTGCAGTTTTGGGACTTGCCGGAGTACTGCTTGCGCTTTTGCTGCGGAAGGAAAAAGGAGAATACAGTATTTTTATCAGTATGGCAGTGTGTATCTGTATTTTTGTATATGTGATCACGAAGGCGGAGACAATCGTGGATTTTATCAAAAGACTGCAGGCACTTACTCCGGTGGACAGCCGCTATATCGGACTTGTTCTAAAAATGGTGGGAGTAACCTATGTTGCAGAATTTGCCATTGATATCTGTAAGGATGCGGGATATGCAGCAATCGGAAGTCAGATTGAGATTTTTGCAAAGCTTTCGATTTTGGCAATCAGTCTCCCGGTTTTGGATGCATGCCTTGCCATGATTGGGAGCTTTTTATGAAAAAAAGCGTGGTAGGAAAAATCATCGTATTTGTTTTCCTTTTCCTTTTGTGGAACCCGGACGGGATCAAAGCCGCGCAGGAGGAGAGCTATCTTGGACAACTGACGGAGCAAATGGATTTTTCCGGATTGGATGCATGGATGAAGGAAAGGAAGGAAAAGATAACCTTTTCTGAGTTGTTTGAGGAGCTGCTCACAAAGGGGATAGAGGCCTTTGATTATACAAAAATATTCGAATGGCTTTGGGATATGTTCTTTTTTGAGCTGGAAGCAAACCGGACACTTTTGACCGAGGTCATTCTGCTTTCCGTCGGATTTTCGATTTTATGTAATTTTTCGAATGCCTTCCGCACCTCCTATATTTCAAAGCTTTGCTTTTTGCTGGTGTATTGCGTGTTGGCAGTACTTTTGCTTCGATCCTTTTTGACTTTTCGGGATATTGTCATGGAAGGTGTAAATGGAAGTGTGGAATTTATGCAGGCGCTCCTTCCATCTCTTAGCCTTGCAATGGTGTTTTCTGCGGGCGCAGCCACCTCGGCAGCGCTTTACCAGATGGGGTTTCTCGTGATTTATCTGGTGCAGTGGTTTTTTTTAAAGATTTTGATGCCCTGTATTCACGGCTATGTTATTTTGGAGCTGTTTAATCACTTTTTTGAAGACGAAAAATTTCAGAACATGGCAGAGCTCTTAAAAAGCTTTGTCTCATGGAGCATGAAGCTTGCGTTTGGTGCGGTGTTAGGACTAAATGTAGTGCAGGGACTTTTGTCTCCGGCAAAGGACAGGTTGGCAAAGGGGACGGTTGGGAAGGCTGTGGCGGCAATACCTGGAATTGGAAATGTGCTGGATGGTGTCGGTGAGCTTTTGCTTGGGTCAGGAATTCTGATTAAAAATTGTGTCGGCGTTGCTGCGCTCATTGCCCTTTTGGCCGTCGGGGTCATTCCGCTGCTAAAGCTTGCGTGTATGGCATTTTTTTATAAGCTATCGGCTGCAATCACAGAGCCTGTAACAGACAAGCGTATTGCAGGCTGCTTAAAGGGTATGGCAGAGGGAGGAATGCTCTATCTAAAGCTGATATGCTGCTGTATGGCACTTTTCTTTTTGACGATAGCACTTACCACAGCTGCTTCGGGGTTCATCTATTAGAAATAAGGAGAGATATGACACAATATATCAAAGGGTTTTTGATTTTGACTGTGCTGATGACCCTGCTTCTCTATCTGACACCCGGCGAGAAATTTAAAAAATATATCTGCTTTTTTGCGGAGCTTCTGCTGACAATTGGTCTTTTGTCTTCGGTGTTTTCTTATTTTTATGGCAGTGAAGCCTTTCTGGAGCAGATTGAATATGAGGCGTTTCAGGCAAAGCTTTCCGAGCTTTCAAAGGATATGGAAAAGATAGAGTATAGCAATGTGGATTATTACAGAAAGGAGTATGAGATTGCGATAGCAGAGGATGCCAGTCGGCTGGCAAATTCTGCGGCAGAAGGATATGGCTATGAGGTGGAAAGCTCTGCGGTACGTCTCAGTGAGGATTATGAGCTTTTGGAGCTTCGGGTACAACTCAAAAAGCAGGGAGAGAAGGGTTTGATAGATGAGATTCGGATTGGAGAGGAGGAAAACGGCTCTGTACAGGGGGAAAAGCTGCTAAAGGAGGAATTGCTAAGACGGCTGTCTGAATATTATCACATTAAGACAGAGCAGATTCAGATACAGGCTTCTTAGGACGGCAGTAGGAGGGAGAGAAATGTGAGGCGATATATGGATAAAATCAGGCAGTTGCTTGAAAGCGGCAAATGGAAGGAGAGAAAAAAGAGTGATTGGATTGTGCTGGGACTTTTCGGCGTGCTGCTGTTAATCATTGCGATGCCGATAAAGACGAAGGAAACGAAGCTTTCGGAAAAGGAAATATGGAGAAAGGAAGAAGCGCAGGGGGAGATGCGAGCGGAGGATGAATCCAAGACAGAGAGAGGAGAATCCTACACGGAATCTTTGGAAAAGAAGCTGGAATCTGTGTTGGAGAGGATGGAGGGAGTGGGAAATGTGAAGGTTATGATTACGATAGCCGATTCCGGAGAGCAGGTGGTAGAAAAGGATGCGACAGCAACCACCACAACGACGACGGAATCGGATCATGCCGGAGGCAGCAGGGCGGTCACGGAGAGTAATACAACGCAGGCCACGGTCTATGTTGAGACGGGAGCGGAAACCTATCCTTATGTACGAAAGGAAAAATTGCCGGAGATTGAGGGAATCGTGGTCGTGGCAGAGGGAGGGGGAAGCCCATCCGTAATTTCAAATATTTCTGATGCCATAAAGGCATTATTTCCGGTAGAGCCACATAGAATAAAGGTAGTTAAGATGTGTTCCAGGGAGGAATAGACGTGAAAAAAATATTTCGGAAAAACCAGTTGGTCATTACAGGTCTCGCACTGATGATTGCGGTGGCTGGATATTTCAGTTACATGAATAATAGCATTGACGATGATATGGCAGCGGCAAGTGCCACTACAGGTATGCTGGATGCAGAATATGAGATATCGGATGAGGAGCTCTACATAGCAGATGAAATTTTTACGGACGAGGGCACCGGAGAGGAGCTTGCAGCGTCAAATGGTTCAGAGGCGGCAGCGGCAGAGGAAAAACCGGCCGGTACGGAGCTTGCGGCAGCAGATGCGTCTGCGGCGCAAACCGTGACCGATGGTGCGGCGCAGGTGGAGAATCCGGGAGAAGCCGTGCTGACCAGTACAAACATTGCCAATCTCGACTATGCGGCAGAGATGAAGCTAAACAGAGAACAGATTCGCTCCAAGAATAAGGAGGCCTTATTGGAGATTGTAAACAATGGAGCCATTGAGGAGAGCTTAAAGCAGGATGCCGTCAATAAAATGATTGCAATGACAGATATCGCAGAGCGTGAGGCGGCAGCGGAGATGCTTTTGGAGGCAAAGGGATTTACCGATGTTGTGGTTAGCATTGCGGAGGATAATTGTGATGTTGTTTTAAATATGGGAGAGGTGACCGATGCAAAGCGTGCGCAGGTAGAGGACATTGTAAAGCGTAAGACCAATATTGCTGCGGATAAAATCGTGATTACACCGATTGCGGTAAAAGAGGAAAAGTAGAAGGGATTAGGGCGGGAAACCGCCCTTGTTGCAATTCGGCATACAGGGAGCAGGCGGATTTTTAATGACAACCTTGCACTGCATATGCTATGATAAAACAAAAAACCTTTGAAAAGAGAAGGATAAGGGAGGGCACATAGATGAGAGAGAACAAAAGAGTATTTTTAATTGTATTGGACAGCGTTGGAATCGGAGAGCTGCCGGATGCGGCGGATTATGGAGACGCAGGCAGCAATACGATAAAGGCCGCTGCTGCCAGTCCATGTTTTTCGATGCCGAACATGAAAAAGCTGGGATTTTTCAATATAGATGGGGTAGAGGTATGCGAGAAGGAGCAGAAGCCGACGGGAGCATTCGCACGTATGGCAGAGGCATCTAAGGGGAAGGATACGACAATCGGTCATTGGGAGATTGCGGGAGTCATTTCTCCTACACCGCTGCCGACTTATCCGAATGGATTTCCGCAGGAGCTTTTGGACGAGTTTTCAGAAAGGACAGGCAGAGGAATCCTTTGTAACAAGCCATATTCCGGTACGGAGGTCATTCGTGATTATGGAGATGAGCATAGAAAGACCGGTAAGCTGATTGTCTACACCTCTGCAGACTCCGTATTTCAGGTGGCAGCACATGAGGAGGTGATTCCGGTGGAGACGTTGTATGAGTACTGCAGAATTGCAAGAGAACTGCTCAGCGGAGAGCACGGAGTCGGACGTGTGATTGCAAGACCTTTTACGGGGGAATCCGGCAATTATACCAGAACGGTAAGACGCCATGATTATTCCTTGCAGCCGCCTAAGCTGACCATGCTGGATCAGCTTTCCCAAAACGGCTTTGCGGTTCTTTCTGTAGGGAAGATTGTTGATATTTTTGCGGAAAAGGGGATTACGGAATATGTACGGACCGAGAGCAATGCGGATGGAATTGCTAAGACGTTGGAATATATGAACAAGGATTTTAACGGACTATGCTTTGTCAATCTTGTGGATTACGACATGCTCTATGGTCACAGAAATGATATTGATGGCTATGCAAGAGCCTTGACCTATTTTGATGAGCAGCTCCCAAAGCTCCTTGGAGCTATGCGGGAGGGAGATGTGCTGATGATAACGGCAGATCATGGATGTGACCCCTCCACCCCATCCACGGATCACTCCAGAGAGTATACGCCTCTTGTGATGTATGGGAAATCGGTAATGGCGGGAAAAAATTTTGGCACAAGGAAAAGCTTTGCAGACATTGCAGCGACCATTCTGTCTTATTTTGGACAAAAGCCGGAGTGCGCCGGAGAGATCATCCCGGTCTTTTACGCTTGAAAAATAAGGGGAAATGCATACAAGGCAGCTCACCGACGGAGAAGTTTCTCCTAGGGTGAGCTTATTTTTTTGATTTCCAATGTCAATTGCAATATGGCATCCTTGATTTGGCTTTCATCCAGTGAAGAGTAGTTGATGACAAAAATGTGCTCCGGTCTGTGGGTGGGGGCAGCGTAGTATTCCGACAACGCACAGATTCGGATGCCTCTTCGCTCCATTCTTAGTTTAAAATCCTCATCGGAGCAGGGAATCTCCAGATGGAGCAGAAAATGGAGCCCTGCATCTTCCTCAGAGATGGAGGCATATTTTGCAAGACCACTTTTTTGCAATTCCTCCAGCAGATAGTCTCTTTTCTTATGATAGTAGGTTCGCATTCGATTCATATGCTTTTCAAAGTATCCCTCAAAGATAAACCTTGCCAGCGTATACTGCTCCAAATTCGGCACCGTACAGGAATAAAAAGAAAGCGTTTCATAAAAACGGCTTACCAAGTGCTTTGGCAGTATCATATAGCTGATGCGTATGGTAGAAGCCAGAGTCTTGGTAAAGGTGTTCATATAAATTACTTTTTCCAGAGCATCCATGCTATATAAGGGAGGGATCGGCTGTCCTGCCAAACGAAACTCGCTGTCGTAATCGTCCTCTATGATGTATCGGTTTTTATCCTTGGCAGCCCATCCAAGAAGCTCATATCTCTTGCTGATGGGAGTGACTTTTCCGGTTGGAAAATGATGCGACGGAGACAGGTGAATGACCTCAACTCTCTGATGATCCAAATCCTCCATCCGAATGCCGTCTTGTTCCATGGAGACATAGCGGTAGTCCACCTGATTGCTTTTGTATACCTGAGCGATTTTCCGATATCCGGGATCTTCCACGCCATAGCATTTCTCACGTCCTAAGAGCTGGATTAAAAGACCGTATAGGTACTCGGTTCCTGCTCCAATCACAATCTGTGCAGGCTCTACCTGCATATTACGAAAATCTTTTAAGTGCTTGGCGATGCTTTCACGAAGAAAGAGGGAGCCGCCGCTTGGGGGATTTGTCAATAGCTCTGTTTGATGGTTGCTTAAAAGCTCACGTACCAATTTTGCCCAAATGGAAAAGGGGAACTGTTCCTTGCTCGCCTGATTGCTCACAAAATCTGCTGCATAAGTGTGGCACTCGGAGGAAGACGGTATGCTTTCGGCAAGGGAAGGCTTCTCTTTTTGGTTTGACTGATTGCGTATATCAGCGGCAAAATAGCCTTTTTTGGGAATGGAGTAGATATAACCTTCGGCAATTAATTGTGCATAAGAATTTTCTATGGTAATCACGCTTATACCCAGATTCTTTGCAAAGGCTCTCTTAGACGGAAGCTTCGTTCCGGGAGCAATTGCCCCATGTATGATGTCACTTTTGATACATTTGTATAGATGGATATACAGAGAATCTGACTCTATATTTGTGAAAGAATATGTCAACATAACTGCTTTTCTCCTTAATCTGACTATTCTGAATATATTTAAATTGGATATTTTAATATAGTCAGATGTGATTATACTATAAGCCATGTGGTTTGTCCATAAATAAGAGAGGGAGGAAAAGAAAAATGAAGGAAGACAGATCTCTTTTAAACAAAGAATTGGCACAGATGCTAAAGGGTGGGGTCATCATGGATGTGACAACACCGGAGCAGGCGAAAATAGCAGAGGAAGCGGGGGCTTGTGCAGTCATGGCATTGGAAAAAATTCCTGCAGATATCCGTGCGGCAGGAGGCGTATCCCGTATGAGTGATCCAAAGATGATTCGAGGGATTCAGGAGGCGGTTTCCATTCCTGTCATGGCAAAGTGTCGTATCGGTCATTTTGTGGAGGCACAGCTTTTGGAAGCGATTGAAATCGATTACATTGATGAGAGTGAGGTTTTATCTCCTGCGGATGATGTCTACCACATAGATAAGACAAAATTCAGAGTACCCTTCGTTTGCGGAGCAAAGGATTTGGGAGAGGCGCTTCGCAGAATTCAAGAGGGAGCCACTATGATTCGAACAAAAGGGGAGCCAGGGACAGGAGATGTGGTGCAGGCTGTCCGTCATATGCGAAAAATGAACAGTGAAATTGCCAAAATCAAGGCGATGCGTGAGGATGAGCTTTTTTTCGAGGCAAAGGAGCTGCAGGTGCCTTACGATTTGGTGCTGTATGTTCATAAAAACGGGAGACTCCCCGTTGTAAACTTTGCGGCAGGAGGAGTTGCAACACCTGCGGATGCGGCATTGATGATGCAGCTTGGGGCAGAGGGCGTTTTTGTCGGCTCGGGTATTTTTAAGTCCGGGAATCCGCAAAAGCGTGCAAATGCGATTGTAAAAGCAGTTACCAATTATACGGATGCAAAAATGATTGCCGAGCTTTCCGAGGATTTGGGAGAGGCCATGGTCGGAATCAATGAGCAGGAAATCGAGCTTCTAATGGCAGAAAGAGGGAAGTAGGAGATGAGAATTGCAGTAGTTGCGGTGCAAGGTGCGTTTCGGGAGCATGAATTGAGGTTGGAGAGCTTGGGAGTCGAATGGTGTGAATTGCGGCAAAAAAGGGATTTGGATCAAGTCTATGATGCGTTGATTTTGCCGGGTGGAGAAAGCACGGTTCAGGGAAAGCTTTTGCGAGAATTGGACATGTTTGATGCATTAAAAGAGCAGATACAAAACAAAATGCCTGTTCTTGCGACCTGTGCAGGGCTTATCCTGCTGGCAGATCAGCTGTCCAATGACGAGAGAAGCTATTTTCGGACATTGCCGGTTTGTGTAAAAAGAAATGCTTATGGAAGACAGCTTGGCAGCTTTCGCACCTGCGAGAAGTTTGGGGAGCTTGGAAATGTGCCGATGACATTTATCCGTGCCCCATATATTGAGCGCGTCGCTGCAGATGCCAACATACTTGCGCAGGTAGATTCACACATTGTGGCAGTGCAGTATCAGAATCAACTTGCATTATCCTTTCATCCGGAGCTTGATGCAGATTTGAACATATACAAATATTTTATGGATATGATAACATGATACAAGGAAGCAGTAGAAAAAAGCAATGGAAGCCTCCAATGATCGTTCCAAAGAGCCGGAAGTGACCATAATTACCTTTGAAAGCTTTGGTAATCTAAAATAGAATGGCGAAAACAAAGGAAGGAATACGAGAAACAACAGTCGTGATTCCTTCCCTTTTTCTTGGCGCGATTTTACAGCCCCTCACAGACATAGCAATAAGAAACAGACAAGTCTTATTTTGTTTATTCTGTAATCTTTTCTACGGAAACAACCGTTCCTGTAAACGCATCAATCTCAGAAAGCTCTCCGGTATATGTGACCTTGACTTTATCGCCGACAGCAACACTGTCTAAGCCGGTAGGAGCGGCACCGTCAAAGGTTAATGCATAGCTTGTGCCGGATTCATCTGTAACAATAAACATAAAATCTTTTATTTCGTCCATTGTTCCGGTCAGTATACTTTCTTGCGCAGAGTTTGTATTTGTTGAGGCTCCGGGATCCTCTGCAGCAGTATTTTCCTTTCCGCATGCTGCAAACGCAAATAAGAATAAGGACATTGTCATGAGTGTGAATAATTTTTTCATTTTTTCTCCTTTCAAAAATCCCACTGATTGGGAAGATGGAAAAAGTATATCATAGTTTGAGCAGGCAGTCTTTAAGATTCTTTTAAAGTATTTTTATAAATCCTTAAGTCTGCAAGGAGGCAATAGGCAAGTCCCTCTTTACTTTTTTTGGTCAAATATGGTATAGTGCCAAAAGATTCATATGTGCAAATAAGGAGAGAAACACTTTGGCTGATTTAAGAAAAGAGATAGAAAAACGACGTACCTTCGCGATTATTTCTCACCCGGATGCGGGAAAGACGACCTTGACGGAAAAATTCCTGCTCTATGGAGGGGCAATCAATCAGGCCGGTTCCGTAAAGGGAAAAGCAACGGCACGCCATGCAGTTTCAGACTGGATGGAGATAGAGAAGGAAAGAGGAATTTCTGTTACCTCCTCTGTGCTGCAGTTTCATTATGGAGGCTATTGCATCAACATCTTGGATACCCCGGGGCATCAGGACTTTTCGGAGGATACCTATCGTACCTTAATGGCAGCGGATTCCGCAGTCATGGTAATCGATGCCTCCAAGGGAGTGGAGGCGCAGACAAGGAAGCTGTTTAAGGTCTGTGTGATGCGTCATATCCCGATTTTTACCTTTATCAATAAAATGGATCGGGATGCCAATGATACCTTTGATCTGCTTGACGAGATTGAAAAGGAGCTTGGAATCGCGACCTGCCCTGTCAACTGGCCGATTGGCTCAGGAAAAGGCTTTAAGGGTGTATACGATCGTGACACCAGGGAAGTTATGACCTTTTCCGATACGTTAAAAGGGACAAAGGAGGGAACGGAGAAGCATATTTCCATTGAGGATGTCGC
Organism: Clostridiales bacterium; assembly: GCA_029012225.1. Taxonomy (GTDB): domain Bacteria; phylum Bacillota; class Clostridia; order Lachnospirales; family Lachnospiraceae; genus Roseburia. Next base: position 696 of record JAQXLR010000011.1, on the reverse strand, counting down.
ATTGCTTGAAGAAATCGGCAAGGATGCCTATGAGAAGATGATAGAAGAGATTGAGCTTCTTGACGGAGCAAGTGCAGAGTTTAATCAGGAGCTTGTTACGAGGGGAGAGTTATCACCTGTATTTTTTGGATCTGCGCTGACAAATTTTGGTGTGGAAACCTTCTTGCAGCATTTTTTAAAAATGACCTATGCTCCCCTACCCAGAAAGGCGGATGTGGGAGAGATTGATCCGTTTGGAGAAAATTTTTCTGCCTTTGTTTTTAAGATTCAGGCAAATATGAACAAAGCGCATCGGGATCGCATTGCGTTTATGCGGATTTGCTCCGGCAAGTTTACGGCCGGCATGGAGGTCATTCATGTGCAGGGGGGCAATAAGAAAATCAAGCTGTCCCAGCCGCAGCAGATGATGGCGCAGGAGCGTCATATTGTGGAGGAAGCCTATGCAGGTGACATTATCGGTGTATTTGATCCGGGAATTTTTTCCATCGGCGATACCATTACAACGGCAAAGCCGTTTCGGTTTGAGGGGATTCCGACCTTTGCACCGGAGCATTTTGCGAGAGTCAGGCAGGTAGACACCATGAAGCGCAAGCAGTTTATGAAGGGAATGCAGCAGATTGCGCAGGAGGGAGCCATTCAGATTTTCCAGGAGTACAATATGGGAATGGAGGAGGTAATCGTCGGTGTTGTTGGTGT
>JAQXLR010000010.1 GCA_029012225.1 Clostridiales bacterium | reverse complement strand
AATCAAGGGAAGCATCACAACCCAAAACAGAATCTCATACACCCTTGCCCGCCCTTCGATTCCTTCCCAGATTCCATAAAAGACAAGCAGTAAAATGACCGTCTGCACAAGAAAAAACGACTCCTCACGAAGCAGGCTTTGTAAGACAATATCTGCAAAAAGATAGGTGGTATATCCTGCAAGCAAAACAAAATAGACAAGATATCCTGCCAAAATGACAGCTCCGGCAAAGTCCCCCAGCTTTTCCCGAATATAAGCAGGAAAGCCTTCTCTCATCTCAAAAAGCAGCCCTCTTATCAGCCAAAGATACAGCATGCCAATAAACAGTCCCACAAGGATCCCAAAAATCCCGTCTCTTCCTGAAACTCCGCTTAAGGCTGTCGGCACCAAAAGCGTACCAAGCCCCAGCAAATCATAGGTAAGCAGGCGAAATGCCTGTCTTTGCGAAATTTTTCTATTCTCTGAAAACATCTTCTATTTCTTTGCCTTCCCTCTCTCTTTTTTTTATCACCAGCTTTGTTCTCTCCCTGCGCCTTGCAAAGATGGGGCGTCTCCTAAGCTTTTGAATCGGCTGGCGCCACAAAAAATCTCTCTCGTCCTCATAATCGTTCAAATCTGCTCCTACGAACGGCATCAAATATGGAATGCCAAAGCTTTTTAGTCCCGCAAGATGAATCAGAACCGCCAAAAGTCCTGCCAGCATTCCAAAAAAGCCAAGCCATGCGCACAGAGCAATGAAGAAGAATTTGAGAATGCGAAATGCCGTGGCAAATTCCTCATTCGGAATCGCAAAGGAGCAGAGTGCCGTAAAGGATATCACAATGACCACAATGGGACTGACCAAATTTGCCTCCACGGCAGCCTGTCCGATAATCAGCCCTCCCACGATCCCGATGGTATTCCCCATAGCTCCCGGCAGCCGTACCCCCGCCTCTCGCAGCAACTCAAAGGAAAGCTCCATAAGTATTACCTCAATTACGGCCGGAAAGGGCACGCCGCTCCTTGCATCTGCAAACGATAAGAGCAACGTAGTCGGCAGAATCTGTGTATGAAAATTTGTGACTGCAAGGTAAAAGCCCGGCAATGTCATCGCAAAAAAGGAGGAAAGATAACGGAGCATCCGTCCGAGATTTGCAATTTCCCAGCGATTGTAGTAGTCATCACTTGTTTTGATAAAGGAATTGTAATCTGTTGGCAGAATCAACGCTATGGGCGAATTATCGGATAGGAGCACTGCCCTGCCCTCCAAAATGGACATCGCCGCCCGATCCGGGCGCTCTGTCGTCTGAAATTGGGGAAATGGCGAATACCATTTTTCCTCCGTCAGCTGCTCAATCACACCGCTGTCTAATACTCCGTCAATTTCAAAGCCGTCAAGCCTTCTCTCGATTTCCTCAAGAAGCTTCGGATAGACCAAATCCTCTATATACATCAAATAGAGATTGGTCTTGGAGCGCACCCCGCTTTTTTGCTGCTTTACCTTTACCTTGGGCGAGCGCACACGCTTTCTTACCAGTGCCGCATTCTGCTTGACCGAATCGGTAAAGCCCTCATTTGAGCCTCGAATGACCTTTTCCGAATCTGCTTCATTGACCCCCATATTCGGATACCCGTCATCCGGAATCTTGACTGCCTTTTCAAATCCATCCACAAAAAGAATGGCCTCTCCCGTTAACAGCCCATCCGCAGCCTCCTCAATCGTTTCAAAATAGGTCGCGTCAGAAATTCCAAGGGCATTTTGGGAGAGCGCCTCATAAATCTCCTCCTTTTCTGCTCCCCGAAGATACTTTAGCAGCTCGGATAAGGCGGAGCTGCCCATATCCACGGACACTTCAATAAAGGTAAGATAACATTCCACATCCTTATTTTTCCCAAGCTTCATCTGCTTCTTCTTAATATCATCACAGACGCAAAACAGTCTCTCCATGTGAGCAATATTTTCGCTTAACAGTCCGGTAATCGGTGTTTTCTCCATTCTCATCCCATTCCTTTCCAAACAAATAAGGATAGGCGAGTGCCTATCCTTATTTGTTATTATATTCCATCTTCTTAAAACCTATTCCTGCTCGCGGATGATTTCTTTTACGGCGTTTACCTGATTCTCGACATGATGGTGCATGACCGCTACCACCTTCTCCCTGTCTCTGCGAGACAGTCCTTCCACCATGTCTCTATGCTCCCTTACAAGCTGGGGATAATTCTTCTCATCCTTTAAGTACTCTACCCGATAGCGGTACATCTGCTCCCGAAGATTATTCAGCAGATTTACAAGCTTGGGATTGCCCGTCGCCTGATAAATAATATCATGGAATTTCACATCTGCCTCCGCAATCTTTTTTACATCTCCCGTCTTTGTAGACTCCTCAAACTCATACATGCTGTGATGCAGCTGCGCAAGCGCCTCCTCGGAAATCTTTTCGCAGGCAGTCGTTGCTGCCAGATTATCAAGCGCCTCTCGAATCTGCAGCACGTCCTCCATATCCTTTTCCGTCATACGGGCTACTTCCGCTCCCTTTCTCGGGATTGTCACGGCAAGTCCTTCCAGCTCAAGCATTCGTATCGCCTCTCGAATCGGTGTACGGCTGACACCCAGCTTTGATGCAAGGCGCAGCTCCATCAGCCTCTCACCCGGCTTTAATTCCCCTTTTAGAATCGCTTCGCGCAGAGTCTGAAAAACCACGTCCCTTAGCGGCAGATACTCATTCATGTTTAAAGTCAGATTTTCCGTCATCCCATCCTCCGTTTTCTTTTATCTTGCATTGTTGTAGATGCTCGTTAAATAAAGCTGCTTTGCAAGCCCCGATTTGCGCATGGCCTCATAGGCTTTTGCTGCAGTACTCTCTCTTTCAAAAAGTCCGAATACGGTTGGGCCGCTTCCGCTCATCATCGCATTGAGCGCTCCGTGCTCTCGCATATGCTCCTTGATCTTTGCAATAATCGGATAAGCGGGAATGGTTACCGTCTCTAACACATTTCCCATATCTGCTGCGATCTGCGGTAGGTTTTTCTCTCTGATATCTTTTAACAGGCGGTCGATATCAGGATGCACGGTTGTTTGATTTAATTTCAGATTCTCATAAACAAATCTTGTAGAAACATTTACTTGCGGCTTTGCAATGAGTACCGGACACTTTACCATTGGCGGCAATGCGGTAAGCTGCTCTCCAATCCCCTCTGCCAATGCCGTCCCTCGCATGATGCAGTAGGGAACATCCGCCCCAATCCTTACTCCGCGCTTCATCAGCGCTTCCTTCGAAAGCCCCAGCTCGAACATCCGATTCATTCCGTACAAGACAGCTGCCGCATCCGTGCTTCCTCCTGCCATTCCGGCTGCCACCGGAATATGCTTAGAAAGCTTCACATCAAGGCCATCCTTTATTTGAAATTCATCCCGCAATAGCTTTGCGGCCTTATAGACAAGATTATTTTCATTGGTCGGCAAAAATGGCAGATTGGTCTTAATCGTAATCTTTCCCGAAGAATTACGAGCAAGCTCCAAGCGGTCGAATAAATGTATCGTCTGCATAACCATCCGTACCTCATGATAGCCATCCTCCCGCTTTCGCACAACATCCAAACCAAGATTGATTTTTGCCAAAGCCTTCACTGAAATATCCCGCATCCTGCGCCCCTTTGCTTTTTGTGTATCTGTGTATTTTGTATACAATATACATTTACTATAACATTTTGTGAAAAAAATGTCAAGGTGTTTTCCTTGTCTGAATTTCCGCATTCTTATTTTCGAGCACAAAACGCACCGTCCTCTCACGCCAAAAGCCTCTGTTACATGCTTATATAAGCTTAAGAACGCTGCTGTGCCATGTACTTTTGACTCTTTTAAAAATGCAAAATGCGAAAATGCAGGTGTTCATACTAAGTATTCCCACAGAGCTTGCCGATATAAGCTACAAAAGAAACAATAGACAAGTGCAATGCAAGGATGCAATGCAATGCAAGCATGCAACACAAGCATGCAATGCAAGATGTAATGCAAGGAGGTAAGCACCCATGCATGACAGCAAATTCCAAAGGAATGGAGGAATCCACTATGGCAATTAATCCCATCAACAACACCTATACACCAAGTACTCAGTCCGCCTCCGCTTATTCGAAAAAGGGGACAGAGACTGCCACAGATAAGAAGGCTGCACAGGCAACCGCAGCAAGCGGTGTTGTCTACGAAAAGAGTACAGACAGTACCCCCGACAGGGTAGAGCAAAGAGACAACTCTGCCATCATTGCCCAGATGCAGGCCGATGCCGAGCAGCGCACGGCGCAGCTGCGCAGTCTCGTTGAAAAGATGATGTCTCAGCAGGGTCTGACCATTGCAAAAGCAGATGATATGTGGAGTTTTCTTGCTGAGGGCAACTTTACCGTAGATGCCGCCACCAAGGCACAGGCCGAGGCTGACATTGCAGAGGACGGCTACTGGGGCGTAGAGCAGACCTCGAATCGTATTCTTGATTTTGCAAAGGCATTATCCGGCGACAATCCCGAAATGGCAGATAAACTTCTTGATGCCTTTAAAGAAGGCTTTCAGGCTGCCACCAAATCTTGGGGAAAGGATTTGCCGGATCTCTCAAAGCGCACCTACGATGCAGTACTGGAGAAATTCGACCGGTGGAAGAACGGCACAGAGGAGACTGATCAAAAGAATGCAGCGCAAACCGAAAAAATGACCAAGGGACAATAATACATCCTTTCTAGGCGCTAGGAAAAGAGGAGGATGTCCGCATATCGGACATCCCCCTTTTTTGCTTCTCAAAAATATTCCCCATTCTACAATGCTTCGAATGTGGGAGGAAGCTATGAAGCCTGTTGCAGCTGACTCTCCACAGACAACCGGAAAATAAGGACCAAGATCAAGATTAGCTGAACCACAATGCTGATGATGCTCCCCTCAACACCAAATCCTCCTCCCGATAGCCAGGTTGGCCCTTGTGGTACAACATGAATAAAAGCATCTCCTGCGCTCATTCCGCTGACCGGAAAAGCAAAGACATTCCCTTGAAAGCAATTCCACGCGGCATGAAACCCGCTAATAGCCCATATATCTTTTGTTTTTAGCATATACAAGACTGAAAAAACACCAAATAGAAACAAATCCAACAAAGATAAGACAGATAGCTCATCGTTGCTCATATGCATCAAAGTAAAAAATAGGGAAGAAACCAAAATTCCGATTAGCAGGTTATTCTTCCGGGCAATAGACCGAAACATCCAGCCACGTGCCAGCACCTCCTCCGCATTCCCTTGAATCGACCAGGCAATCAAAAGGGGAATGAATTGCAGAACAAGCTTGGCGGAAAACTGTATCCCGACTATTCTTACTGCGCCGAAACATAGCATAAGAACAACACACAAGCTCAAGATAGCAGCGCCAAACACCCAGCCTTTCAGGAAATTTATCCACATCGATTTTTTCGTAAATCCCATATCTTCCCATGAATTTTTTTCGACTTTTCTATTCCACAAAATTACAAGCAACGTAATAAGGATAAATCCAAACAAATCTGCCAGATTTGCAGTATATTCCGTTTTGGGAATCAAGGCAAATACAATCGCATGAAAAAGACCGGTTAGGATGGCCGCCACAAAAAGTAAGGCTCCACCCACAATGGGAAGAATCAGAAACCATAATTTATCAACTAATTTTTGTAAGTAATCCATTCGAAACCTCCTGTCATAAATGATTGATGGAACAAAATGTAATTTGAATCTTCGAACCGCCTGGTGAACTTTCAAGAACCTGAACGGTTCCTCCATGCTGACGGGCGATTTCCTTTACCAGAGCAAGACCCAATCCGGCACCTCCCATAGAGCGGCTTCTTGATTTATCAACGCGATAAAAAGGCTCGAATACCTTTTCATAATCGGATTCCGGTATCCCAAGTCCGGTATCTTCCACTACGACCGTTACAAAAGAAGAAGCCTGCTTCGTATGTATGAAAACACGACCACCCTCCACATTGTATTTGATTGCATTTTCCACAAGATTATAGATTGCACGGTATATGAGCAGACTGCTTCCGACACACTCGACACCCGAGAACTGCTGCTGCAAAGTGACATTTCTCTCCTTGGCAAAATCCGTCAAATCACATAGAATTTCTTCAATAAGCTCATCCAAAAAAATAGGGTCAGAACGCTCGATTGACTGCAGTTCTGTCATTTCTAAAAGCACATCGACAATCTTTGAGAGACGTGTTGACTGCAGTTCGATAACAGAAAAAATGGTTTCATAATCGCCGGAAGAATGCTCCGACTGCTTTTTAAAAACATCCAGTTTGCTTCTTGTAATTGCCAAAGGGGTTCGCAGTTCATGTGCCGCATTCGCAGCAAATTGTCTTTGAACCGCAAATGCATTCTCAAGTCCATCGAGCATTTCATTAAAGGCATCCGAAAGATTCGTAATTTCCCGAGAGGTATGCTCTACCTCTATTTTTTTGTGAAGATTCTGAGAATGCACCTGTCTTACCTGCCGGCTTAAGCGATTTAGGGGGCGCAGGCAATACCCCATAATCATATATACAAAGCCACTGCTGATGCACGTCACAATCAGCGTGATAAAAATACTCTGCTGCCAGAATACCATCTTTGTATCTGAGACCTCGGCAAGGAAATCGTCTGTTAAAGTGAAAAATCCTCCCTTGGTTTCAATCTCCACATCAGAAAGCATTTCTTTTGGAAAAATTGTGATAAAGGAATCTTCAATCTTGTCCATATGCAGCACTGCGGAAGTGCTGATGAAGTAAGAAAGTGCAATACAGCAAAAGATGACAAAGAGCGCCGTCATAAGCGTCAATTGCCAGCGCAGCGATAACCTCTTAAGCATGATGTTTTCCTCCAATGAAGTAGCCTTGTCCAACTCGATTCATAATGGGATCGTACCCTAGGACTGTGCGCAATTTTTTTCGAAGAGCAGACATATGTACGCGGATTGAGTTGCTAAAAGAATCTACACTTCCGTCCCACACATGCTGAATCAATTCTTCCTGGCTAATTGCGATTTCGGGATGAAGCATTAAGTATTCCAGTATCCCAAGCTCTTTTCTGGTTAGGGGAATTTCACATCCTTTTGCATAGGCCACTCTTGTTTTTGTATTTAACGAAAGCTCCCCCATTTCCAGAATCAGATTGTTCTGCACAAAACGCCTTCGTGTCAGGCAGCGGACGCGCGAAGACAGTTCCTCAAAGGCAAACGGTTTGCAAAGGTAGTCATTTGCTCCGGCATCTAACCCTTCTACCCTGTCTTTGATTTGTCCGCGCGCAGATAAAATAAGAATATTTACCTCCAAGTTTTCTTCTCTTACTTTATGAAGGATTTCCATTCCATCCATCCCCGGAAGATTCAAATCCAGAATAATCAAATCATAGCTTTCACTCCAGATCATCTCCCATGCCTCTTCTCCGTCGTAACAGGTATCTACCTCAAATCCATCGATTCGTAAGCCTTCCGCAATCGTGCCACAAAGTTCCCTTTCATCTTCCACAACAAGTATGTGCATCCCTATCCTCCTTCTTCCGATGGTTTGTTTATAAGTATGATTATAGCATATCAACATAAAAAAATTGTTAAGAGTTCAAACCATTTATTCTTAACATTAATTTTATGTCCGTTTTGGTATGGTAGCAACGGAAAACAAATTCAACCGGTTGAAACAGAAAGAAAGGTAGGTCAAATGAAAAAAGAAAGGAAGTATTTCATACAAGGAGTCTTTGTTCTTGTTGCGATTGTATTTATTTGCTTTGGCGCTTATCGGGGAGAAGCGAACACGGTGTTTGCAAAAGCAATCCGACTGTGTCTGGAATGCGTGGGAATCGGATGATGCATAAGAAGAGAAATACAATACAAATGTTGGCGACTTTGTTATCCAACATACATATTTTGAACTTTATGAAAGGTACGCTGTACAACGGAAAAGCAAAAATGGTGTGTGTACCCGGGCTAAACTGCTACTCCTGCCCCGCTGCCACAGGAGCTTGCCCGATTGGCGCTTATCAGGCGGTAGTCGGATCTGCAAAATATAAATTCTCTTATTATATCCTTGGAATATTAATTTTTCTCGGTGTAATACTGGGACGCTTCATTTGTGGATTTCTCTGTCCGTTTGGATGGTTTCAGGATTTGCTGCACAAAATCCCCACGCCAAAGCTTCGTACAAAAAAATTAAAATTTCTCAGATTTTTTAAGTATGCAATTTTAATTTTGTGCGTTTGCCTGCTGCCCGTACTGATGACAAACAGCTCCGGAATCGGAGCGCCATTTTTCTGTAAGTATATTTGCCCGCAAGGGATTCTAGAGGGCGGCATCCCTTTGTCCATTGCCCGAGAAGGAATCCGAACTTCCTTAGGTGCATTGTTTTCATGGAAGGCATCCATCCTGATTTGCTTCATCGGGCTTAGCATTTTCTTTTATCGACCGTTTTGCAAATGGATTTGTCCCCTTGGCGCATTTTACTCTTTGTTCAACAAGATATCGGTATATCATTATCAGCTGGATCAAGAAAAGTGTATTTCATGCGGAAAATGCAGCCGCACCTGCAAGATGGATGTGGATATTACCAAACAAACAAATCATGCAGAATGCATTCGCTGTGGCGACTGCATCAAAGTTTGTCCTACGAAAGCAATTACTGCGAGTTGGACTTGTAAACAAAAATAGAGAAAGAAGAAGGAGAAAATATATGAATCTTTTAAAAACCAGAAAAAAAGCGGTTATGATGATGGTTGTCTTAGTCTGCATGCTTTCATGCGCAGCCTGCGCTACAACCTCAAAAAAAACAAAAATCAGTGAGTTTCCCGAATTTCAGGGAACGGATTTTGAAGGAAACGCAGTGGATGAAACCTTATTTGCAGCCAATCAGGCTACCGTTGTTAATTTTTGGTATAACGAATGCAGCGCCTGTGTAGATGAAATGCAGGCGCTGGATGCACTCAATCAGAAGCTGAAAGAAAAAGGGGTCGAGCTTGTGGGAATCAATGTTGAGGCTGGCAATCATGAGGAGATCTTACGCAGCGCAAAGCAAATATTAAAGGATCAAAATGCAACCTTTCGCAATCTTGTCATCTCCAATGGAGATGCGGCAAAAAAATATATGTCCGGCATTGTCGTATTCCCAACAACAATCGTTGTTGACTCCGAAGGAAAGATGGTCGGCAGTCCCATTGAGGGAAATATTGACAATGAATCCAATATGAAGAAACTGGAACGTCTCATCAGCGAAGTTTGCGAATAAACCGAAAAACACCCTATTGTACCGATTTGATACAACAGGGTGTTTCTCTATTCTTGGCAAGCCCCGGGATGAACCGGATTGCCATTTACAAAAAAGCGCTCATAACATAATAGGAATACATAGACGACCCAGACCTGACGACTGTTATCTGCCTTTCCCGACTTGTGATCCTCTAACAGCCTCATCAGATAGTCTGTATCGAAAAACTCTTCTGCTTCTTTTGTTTCAAACATATCCTTTACCCGACTGTAATATGCGTCTTCTTTGAGCCATAGGCGAAGCGGAATCGGAAAGCCAAGCTTTTTCTTTTCTGCCGTTCTTTTCTGAATCACCCGATCTGCGGCGGCTCGCAAAGCAATCTTTGTTCTGGGTGCATCAATCCTGTATTTTACCGGCAAAGTTTCTGCCAGTGCCATCACGTGCTTGTCAAGGAACGGAACCCGCACCTCCAAGGAATTGGCCATTCCCATCTTATCGCCCTTCATCAGAATATCGTGCACCATCCAGATATGCATATCCAGATACTGCATTTTTGTTACAGGGTCTTTGTCCTTTACCCTCTCATACAAAGGAGCCGTTACCTCCATGCAGTTTGCCTGATATCCCTTCTTTAGAATTTTCGCCGCTTCTTTTTCCGTAAAAATATAGGCATTTCCGATATAGCGCTCCTCCAAGGTCTTTCCGTGACGCATCAAAAAGCCGCGTCCTTTTGCCGAGTGGGGCATACAGTTCTCCGCAAACTTCCCAAGCAGTCTGCGAATGCACATGGGAATCCTGTCAAATCCCGTATATTCCAACGGCTCACAGTAAATATTGTAGCCGCCGAATAATTCATCGGAGCCCTCGCCCGATAAGACAACCTTTACTCTCTTAGAGGCCTCCTGACTCAAAAAGTAGAGCGCCACCGCTGCCGGGTCTGCCAAAGGCTCATCCATATAATACATAATATCGGAGAGCACATCCCAGTATTCCTCAGGGGTAATGATTTTGTTGTCATTTTCCATATCAACGCTTTTGGCAAAGCATACGGCATCCTGAATCTCACTGTATTCCTGCTCGCGAAAGCCTACCGTAAAGGTATGATCCACCTGTCCCAGATAGGCAACGTAGCTGGAATCGACCCCACTGGATAAATAGGAGCCAATCTCTACGTCACTGACCTTATGCGCCTGTACTGATTCCTGCATCGCCTGCTCAATGGCATCCGCCGCCTCCTCAAAAGATAACTTTGTATCTCCCTTAAAATCAGGCTCATAATATCTTGTAAGCTCCAGCCTTCCATTTTCATAAGTGAAATAATGCCCGGGCTGCAAGCAGTAAACGCCTCGAAAAAACGTCTCATTCGTAGGCACAAACTGAAAGCACAGATAGGTGGCAAGCGCCTCCTCTCGCAGCTTTTTTTCAAATTTGGGATGCTCCAAAAAGGATTTTATCTCAGATCCAAAGAAAAAGCTCCCATTCATCTGCGCATAATAAAACGGCTTAATGCCGAACATATCTCTTGCACCAAATAATCTCTTTTGCTCTCTGTCCCAAATGACAAAAGCATACATGCCGCGAAGATGCGCGACAAGCTGCTCCCTCCATTCCTCATATCCATGCAGCAGAACCTCCGAATCTGTCTTCGTTCGGAATTTGTGTCCCGCTGCAATAAGTTCTTCTCTTAATTCCTTATAATTATAAATCTCTCCGTTAAAAACCAAGATCTTTGTATGATGCTCACTGTGCAGCGGCTGATCCCCGGCAGCGGAAAGATCGATGATGCTAAGGCGCCGAAAGCCTAATGCCGCATCCTCATCCACAAACATTCCCGAGCTATCCGGACCACGGTGCACAATGGTGTTCATCATATTCTGAAGCACCTTTTCTTTATCATCAACGGAACCTATAAATCCTGTAAATCCGCACATACTATTTTCCTCTGCTGCATTTCTAAAAATCGATTTGAAGGACAAACTCCCTCACTATAATAAAGTATATGTTTCGCACCAAGTCCTGTCAATATCTTTCCTTCTAAGCATCCTTAAGATTTCTTTAAGGACAGCTCTCTCTTTCTATTTTTCCGCAAGAATTTTCTCCAGGCTCGCAAGCTTTACGCAAACCACAAAAATCTGTGTTGCCACAGTCAAATCCTCAAGACTGGGATAGGACGGAGCAATGCGAATGACAGAATCCTGCGGATCCTTTCCATATGGAAACGGCGCTCCTGCCGGTGTCAGAATAACGCCTGCCTTCCTCGCTTTATTGACCACACTCTTTGCGCAGCCCTCCAAGGTTTCGTAGGTAATAAAATAGCCTCCCTTTGGCGTATACCACGTTCCAATCTCAAGCTCCTTTAGCTCCTTTTCAAAGGTGTCCAGAATCATCTCAAACTTGGGACGCATCGATGCCGCATGCTTTCTCATATGCTCAGAAATGCCGTGACTGTCCTGAAAAAAGCGCACATGACGGAGCTGGTTTACTTTATCATGACCGATGGTCTGTATCGCGAGCTGCTTTTTTATGTCCTCCATGTTATTTGCCGAGGCTGCAATCGCAGCCACACCGGAGCCCGGAAAGCTAATCTTGCTGGTAGAGCAGAATTTGTATACGAGATCCGGATTTCCGGCTCTTTTGCATTCTGCCAAAATCTCAATCAGATGATCCTGATCGATATCATACAGATGATGTACACAGTAAGCATTGTCCCAAAAAATACGAAAATCCTTTGCTGCAGGCTTTAGACGGGCAAACCGGCGTACTGTCTCGTCAGAGTAAGTAATTCCCTGTGGGTTGGAATATTTGGGCACGCACCAAATTCCCTTGATGCTCTCATCCTCACTCACCAGCTTCTCTACGATATCCATATCCGGTCCGGTGGACAGCATCGGAACATTTATCATCTCAATTCCAAAATACTCACAGATGGAAAAATGCCTGTCATAGCCGG
>JAQXLR010000009.1 GCA_029012225.1 Clostridiales bacterium | reverse complement strand
TTCAGTGGTTTGCCAAGGACGGACCGGGCGGAGAGAAGACAGAGCCGGCAACAGACAAAAAGCTCCGTGAGGCCAGAGAGGAAGGAAAGGTTGCAAAAAGCAAGGAGCTGACTGCGGCCTTTGACTTAATAGTATTATTTTTAGCCTTAAAGATTTTTGTTGGGATGGTTGGCAATGGATTCCTTGAGATTTTTTCTTATACATATAGACTGATTCCAGACTTTCTCTCCATTAACGCGATGGGAGTTTCCGGACAGGCGGTAAGAAGTTTTTTGCTGGCCATCTTGGCTAAGATGTTGATTATTGTCGCGCCCTTTTTCTTGTTCGGAGTAGTGGTTTGTCTCGTGATTAGTATTATACAAGTGGGGTGGAAGCTTTCAACAAAGCCGATGCAGCCTAAGCTGGATCGCTTTAATCCGATAAGCGGATTTAAGAGAATCTTTTCTAAGGATTCCATCTTTGAGCTGTTTAAATCTATTTTAAAGATTGCTGTCATCGTTTATGTTGCATATAGCTCAATCAAAGACAAAGCCAATTATATTTTTATTTTATACGATATGCCTTTAAATCAGGCAGTTTCACTCTGCGGAGAGATTATCATAGATACAGGCTTTAAAATCAGTCTTGTTTATCTTGTAGTCGGTCTTTCGGATTTTGCCTATCAGAAGTTCCGCTTCACGCAGGATATGAAAATGACCAAGCAGGAAGTGAAGGACGAGTATAAAAATACAGAGGGAAATCCCGAGATAAAAGGTCGTCAGCGACAGAGGATGCGCGAGGCCTCCAGACGTCGTATGATGCAGGATGTGCCAAAAGCAGATGTGGTAATTACAAACCCGACCCATCTGGCAGTTGCCATCAAGTACGAGCCGGAGGTACAAAAGGCTCCCATCGTACTTGCAAAGGGAGAGGATTATCTTGCACTTAAAATTCGTGAAAAAGCAAAAGAAAACGATATTAAAATTGTAGAGAATAAGCCATTGGCAAGAATGCTGTACACAAATGTGGAGATTGGCCAGGAGATACCGCCGGAGCTGTATCAGGCAGTTGCAGAGATTCTTGCAATGATATACAATACAAGAAATTAAAGGAGGAAAGGGCATGAAGAAGGCTGACATAGGTGTTGCACTTTATTTACTGGCTGCAGTTATCTTTTTAATTGTTCCCATTCCTGCACAGCTGCTTGACGTGATGCTGGCTCTTAACATTGCCATCGGATTGATGGTACTGTTTGATACGCTGTTTATAAAAGAGGTGTTGGAGTTTTCATTTTTCCCGACCCTGCTTCTTTTTACGACACTTTTCCGCATTTCGCTCAACATCGCTTCTACGAGATTGATTCTTACAACCGGAGATCCGGGAAATGTAGTATTAACCTTCGGACAGTTTGTAGGCGGCGGAAATCTTGCAGTCGGAGCAATTATATTTATTATCCTCATTCTGATCCAGTTTATTGTAATCAATAAGGGTTCTGAGCGTGTGGCTGAAGTAACGGCTCGTTTTACTTTGGATGCAATGCCGGGAAAGCAGATGGCGATTGATGCAGACTTAAATACGGGAGCAATCACGGAAAAAGAGGCAAGAGAGCGCAGAAATAAGATTCAAGAGGAATCGAGTTTCTTTGGATCTATGGATGGTGCGACTAAGTACGTAAAGGGAGATGCAACTGCCGGATTAATTATCACTTTCGTAAACCTCATTGGCGGAATTGCAACCGGTATGCTTGGCGGTGGAATGGAATTTGGAGAGGCAATTCAGCGCTATGGTATTCTGACGATTGGTGATGGTTTGTGCTCACAGATTCCGTCTCTTTTGATTTCACTTTCTACAGGTATTCTCGTAACAAAGGCATCCAAGGAGGCGGACTTTTCCAACATTCTGGTCAGACAGCTTTTTGGGATTCCGCGTGTGCTTTATATAGTGGGCGGCACAATGATTTTCCTTGGAATTGCAACGCCTCTCACATGGTATGTTTTTGCACTCTACGGTGGGGCATTTATTGCGACAGGCCGTGCGGTGGCAAAGGGGATTGGAATTGAAAGCATTGAGGAGGAGGTCAGTCTGGAGGAATCGGAAGCAGAGGAAATCCGAAAGCCGGAAAATGTTGTCTCCCTGCTTCAGGTTGACCCGATTGAACTGGAATTTGGTTACGGGATCATTCCCCTTGCCGACGTAAATCAGGGGGGAGATTTGCTTGACCGTGTTGTAATGATAAGACGGCAGATTGCGCTTGAGCTTGGAACGGTTGTTCCGATTATTCGTTTGCGTGATAATATACAGCTGAATCCAAATCAGTATATTATTAAAATTAAGGGGATTCAGGTGACAGAGGGAGAGATTTTGTTCGACCACTATATGGCGATGAATCCCGGATATGTGGAGGAAGAGATTACCGGTATTCCTACCTTTGAGCCGTCCTTCCACCTTCCGGCAATCTGGATTACGGAGAGTCAGAGGGAGCGGGCGGAGAGTCTTGGATATACAGTTGTAGATCCGCCTTCTATCATTGCGACGCATCTGACAGAGGTCATCCGTTCGCATATTGCAGAACTGCTTACAAGGCAGGATGTACAGAATCTTGTCAACAACCTAAAGGAGAGCAATCCTGTGCTTGTGGATGAGCTGATTCCAAAGACACTCGGTCTTGGCGAGGTACAGAAGGTATTGCAAAATCTGTTGGCAGAGGGGATTTCCATCCGGGATTTGCTCACGATTTTTGAGACGCTTGCAGATCATGCACAATCAACCAGAGATACGGATGTGCTGACGGAATATACAAGGCAGAGTCTAAAGAGGGCAATCTCCAATAAGTATTTTCCGTCCAATGAGACAACGAGTGTAATTACCCTTGATCCAAAGGTGGAACAGGACATCATGTCTTCCGTAAAGCAGACAGAGCAGGGGGCATATTTGACAATTGATCCGGAGAAAACGAAGGCGATTATCCACTCTGTAGAGGAGGAGGTCTCGAAGCTTGAGAATATGGGTAAGAGCGCAATTGTCATTACCTCTCCGATTGTCAGGATGTACTTTAAAAAATTGACGGAAGAATATTTTAAGGATTTGATTGTGGTATCCTACAATGAAGTAGAGTCGAATGTGGAATTACAGTCAGTAGGGATGGTGACGGCATAAATGACCATAAATAAGTATCAGGGAAAGACAAAAGAAGAGGCGATTGAGAAGGCAAAGCAGGAGCTTGGTCAGGAAGCGGTTGTTTTGAATGTGAAGGAAATGAAGCAGACAGGATTTTTTAAGTTTTTAAAAAGCACTGTCTTTGAGGTCACTGCGGCAAAGGAGGAGAAGGAGTCTTTTCCTGCTCCGCCTGCAGCCTCTGCACCGCAGGGGATTAAGGAAAAAATCAATCTGGCTGCTGATGAGGAGATTGCAATTCCGATACTTGCAAAGGAGAAGGCAGAGTCCGCACAAAAACCGGAGATGGGAAAGGTGGATTTGATGAGAGAGACGAAGATAGAGACGGCAAGTGAGGAGCTGGAGAAGAGGCTGGAAAGTCTTTCGAATATCTTGGAAAAGCAGCTTTCTGTGGGGGAGAAGCGCAAGGAGGAAAAGGAAGAGCCTTGGGCGGTAAATCCGGAGGGCTTTCAGTTTGTAAAGATGCTTTATCGCACGCTTCTTGCAAATGAGGTCAATGAAAAATATGTCAATCAGATTATGGAAGAGGCGGAGAAGCTTTTGCTGGGCGGGAGCAGCGTTGATTTGATTCTGTCTAATATTTACCAGAAAATGATTTTAAAATTCGGACAGCCGATGCCGATTGATTGTTCCGGTAAGAAGCCAAAGATTATTTTTTGCATTGGACCTACCGGAGTAGGAAAGACCACGACAATTGCAAAGATTGCGTCAAAGTGCAAGGTTGAGATGGGAAAGTCCATCGCTTTTTTGACAGCGGACACCTATCGGATTGCGGCACCTGAGCAGCTTCGTGTCTATGCAAATATTTTAAATGCACCGATGAGTATTATCTATACGGCCGAGGAGATGAATGGTGCGATTGAAAAAATGGGAGATTACGATTTTGTGTTTGTGGATACGGCAGGCTTTTCGCATAAAAACAGCAAGCAGTGCGAGGATATGAAAAAGCTGCTGGAGGGACTTGGAGAGGGCTATGAGAGGGAGATTTATCTTGTGATCAGCGCAACCACAAAGCAGAGAGATTTGTTTGAAATTGTGGATACATACAAGGAGATAGCAGACTACAAATTGATTTTTACAAAGCTGGATGAAACCTCTACTTATGGAAATATCTTAAATGCAAAACTGTATTCGGGAGCAGCTCTTTCTTACATGACAACAGGACAGAATGTACCGGATGATATGGAAGTATTTGATACACAAAAGATAGTAAAACAGCTGCTTGGAGGCAGATGAAAGGTATAGTTTTTTATGGATCAGGCGGAAAAGCTTAGAAATGTGATAAAGCAAAAACAACAAAATGATAAGCCGAATGCCCGCGTGATTACGATAACCAGCGGAAAGGGCGGAGTCGGAAAATCAAACACGGCGGTAAACCTTGCAGTCTGCCTAAAAAAGAGGGGAAAGCGTGTTTTGATTTTTGATGCTGACTTTGGGCTTGCCAATGTAGAGGTAATGTTTGGCTCTGTTCCCCAGTATACCTTGAGTGATTTCCTCTATCGGGACAAGAAGATTCGTGAAGTGATTACACAAGGACCGGAGGGAATCGGCTTTATTTCGGGCGGAACGGGAGTGCTGGGACTTAGCGATTTAAATCCCGATCAGTTATCGCAGCTCATCTATAGCCTGCGGGAGCTGGACGACCTTGCGGATATCATCTTGATTGATACGGGAGCCGGAATTGCGGAGAATGTGTTGGAATTTGTTCTGGCCAGTCCGGAAGTGCTGCTTGTCACAACTCCGGATCCAACCTCTATGACGGATGCATATTCTCTTTTAAAGACACTCTATCGTAACCCCGCGTTTATGCCGGAGCAAAAGAAGATTCGAATGCTGGCAAATCGGGTCAGTAGCGCAAGTGAGGGACAATTTGTATATGACAAGCTAAATGCCGTAGTTGCAAGGTTTCTTGAGGGCAGTATTGATTATATCGGTATGATTCCGCAGGATAGCATGCTGGAGAAGGCGGTCAGGCAGCAGAAGGCGGTATCCCTATACGCACCTTTGGCAAAATCCTCAAAGGCATTTGAGTTATTGGCAGATAACCTTTTAAACTATGAACATAGACAGCTGCAGAGGCGAACCGGGATTGCGGATCTCATCTCTCAGATATGGAAACGAAAATCATAAGGGGGAGAAACTATGACAGTATCAGAATTGATTTTGCCGGGAGAAAAGGTAGATATCATTGCACGAGAGGAAACAGAAAGAGCCGGAAAGAGAAAGCTGATGGAAAAACGATATCACAGTCAAGTACTTGATGTGTTGCCGAACGGAAATTTTGAGCTTTCCATGCCGATGGAGAGAGGAAAGCTTGTTTCCTTGTCCCTAGGCTTGCGTTATACCTTTGTATTCTATTCCGGAGGCAATCTTTATCAGGCAGCCGGTCAGATAAAAGAGAGATACAAAAGTGAAAACATATATACGCTTGAGATAGAGCTAAAAACGGAGCCGGAACGCTTTCAGCGACGTGAGTATTACCGCTATGCATGCATTATGGATTTTAGCTTTTATATGCTGACGCAGGAAGAGGTAGATTCAGGGACAGCTGAGGCGATATTTGTACGCCTGCAAAGGAAAAAGGAGGATGCTTTCAGCCAGGAAGAAAAGGAAGCGATAAAAAGGCGAGAGAAAAAAGGGCAGATTGTTGATTTGAGCGGAGGCGGAATGAAATTCCGTACCGAAAAGGAAGTGGAGGTCGGACGAGACCTCCTTGCTGTGATTTATCTGAAAAACGAGCATGTAGATAAACAATACTATATCATCTGCAATACGGTAAGCTGTGTACGTCATGAAGAGTGGCATAATGCGGAAACAAAATATGAGGTTCGAGTGGAATTTGTATTTGATGATGATAAAACTCGAGAAGAGATTATTCGATATATTTTTGAGGAAGAGAGAAAAACACGGCAAAGGGAGAAAAGGTAATTGGAATGAAAAAAAATATTTTGGTTGTTGATGACTCTGCACTCATGAGAAGGGTCATCTGTGATATAATCAATTCAGACGGAACATTTCAGGTAGCAGATATTTGCCGGGACGGTCTTGAAGCATATCAAAAATTAAAGACGACAAAATATGACGGAGTGGTGCTTGATGTTAATATGCCCAGAATGGATGGACTTGAACTGCTTGAGCAGCTTCAAAAGGACAAGATTAAGGCGACGGTAATTATGGTCAGTACCACGACAACCAAAGATGCAGAGACAACAATCCTTGCAATGGAGCGTGGAGCGGTAGATTTTGTGACAAAGCCAACCAATGTGATTGAGGCAAAGGGCGATGAGTTTCGTGAGAAGCTCATTAAGGTTCTATCTGCAGTCATTCGGACAGAAAGATATAACAGCAATATGCGCAGCGGTCTTTCATCAAAGCATGCTTCCGCAAAAGTAACGCTTAGACCGGCAGGAAGATCACCAATATCGGGCAATAAAATTGTGTCTTTGGCATGCTCGACAGGTGGGCCGAAGGCTTTGCAGAGTGTAATCCCGTTTCTTCCGCAAAATCTGGATGCACCGATTGTTCTTGTGCAGCATATGCCGGCCGGATTTACAAAATCCATGGCAGGGAGACTGGATGAGGTAAGCAAAATTTCCGTCAAGGAAGCAGAAAACGGTGAAGTGTTAAAGAAGGGAACCGTGTACATTGCTCCGGGTGGAAAGCATATGGAGGTACAAAAGAATGCTGACGGAAGTCATAGGATAAAGCTAAATGAGCTTCCGCCGATTGGGGGTCTTAGACCCTGTGCCAATGTTACCTATGATTCTCTGCGCAACAGCGGATATGACCATGTCATCTGTGTGGTCTTGACCGGAATGGGCGCAGACGGAACAAACGGCATCGTATCGCTTTCCAGAAAAAAACCGGTCTATGTGATTGCACAGAACGCCGAGACTTGCGTTGTATACGGAATGCCAAAGGCGATTGCAGAAAGCGGACTTGTAAATGAAGTGGTTCCTCTTACGGAAGTGGCACAAGCGATTACAAAGAATGTGGGGGTAAAGTAAAATGGATGTTAGCCAGTATCTTGAGATTTTTATCGATGAAACAGATGAACACATACAGGCCTTAAGCGATTGTATCATGGAGCTGGAAAAAGAGCCGGAGAACATGGAAGTTATCAATGAAATCTTTCGTGCCGCTCACTCCTTAAAGGGCATGGCAGGGACGATGGGCTTTAAGAGAATGCAGCATCTGACACATGACATGGAGAATGTGTTTCAGGAGGTTCGAAGCGAAAAGATAAAAGTCAACGGAGTCATGATAGACCTGCTGTTTAAATGCTTAGATGCCATTGAGGGATATTTGAACAATGTCAAGCAGAGCTCGAATGAGGGAACCGAAGACAATGAATTGATTATTAAGGAATTGAACGATTTCATTAAGATGGCTGAGGGTGAGGCGGCTGAGCCGGAAGCACCTGCCTCCGAGCCGGAAGCAGTACCTAAAGCTGAGAAAAAGGAGGCACCGGAAGCACCTGCCTCCAATAAGGAGAAGAAGTATCTCTCCATTGAGTTGGATGATACGGAGAAGGATAAGCTAAAAGAGGCAGAGGAGAGCGGTCTCCATCTGTACGGTATGACGGTTTATATCCAGAGTGACTGTTTGTTGAAAGCAGCAAGAGCCTTCCTTGTTTTTCGTGCAGTAGAGGAGTACGGACAGATTCTTGTGTATAGCCCCTCCTGCCATGAAATCGAAGACGAGCATTTTGATTCTGATTTCAGCTTTATTGTTGCGTCCGAGGAGGTCTATGAAAAGGTATACGAGGCCGCAAAGGAGGTCTCGGAGATTGAGGAGATTGTAGGCGAAAGTCTAAAGTATGAGACGATGGTGGGACGCGCTGAGACAGAAGAAAATACGCAGCCGCAGAAACAGGAGACGAGCGTGCAGGCACCGGCAAAGGAAGAGGTAAAGACGCCTCAGGTTGCAGCAAAACCGGCAGCCTCCGGGAACAAAAAGCAGGCGGTTGCAAAGCCGGTTACAAACAGAACGGTGCGTGTCGACATTGAAAAGCTGGATGCTCTTATGAATCAGGTTTCTGAGCTGATTATTGCAAAAAATAGTTTGGTTTCCATTAGCTCAGTGGAATCGGGTAGTTTCCAAAATCAATCCTTCCACGAGCAGATTGAATACCTTGAGCGTATTACGACAAACCTGCATGAATCTGTGATGAAGGTGCGGATGGTTCCGATTGAGAGTGTTGTGAACAAATTCCCGCGTATGATTCGTGATATATCAAGAAAGCTTGGAAAGAAGATGGAGCTGTGCATGTCCGGTGAGGATACCGAGCTTGACCGTACGGTAGTAGACCAGATTGGTGACCCATTGCAGCATTTGCTCCGAAATTCTGCTGACCATGGTCTTGAGGACAATGAAACACGCCTTGCAAAGGGTAAGCCGGAAGTGGGAACGATTTTTCTGAATGCGTTCCAAGAGGGAAACAATGTCATTATTGAGGTCGGGGATGACGGCAATGGAATTAACATAGAGGCCGTTCGCGCGAAGGCGATTGAGCGAGGTGTCATTACTGAGGAGCAGGCAGAAAGCATGAGTAAAAAAGAGATTGTAAATCTGCTTTTTATGCCCAGCTTTTCTATGGCAAAGGAGATTACAGACCTTTCCGGACGCGGGGTAGGTCTTGACGTTGTAAAATCAAACATCGAAGCTTTAGGCGGGGATGTTGAGGTTAAGACAGAGCTTGGAATAGGAAGTACCTTTACGGTGCGTCTGCCTTTGACATTGGCGATTATCCAGGCGTTAATGGTAGAGATTCGGGATGAAAAATATGCAATTGCGATTGGCTCTATTTCCAATATTGAAGATATTCCGGTCAAGGATATCAAGTATGTGGAGGCACAGGAGGTCATGCATTTGCGCGGTAAGGTCATTCCTCTGATTCGTCTGGATAAGGTGCTTGATATTCCGCCAAGGGAGGAGCCGGAAAGCCTTACTGTGGTCATTGTACAAAAGGGCGAGAGCATGGCAGGACTTGTTGTTGACAATCTCATGGGACAGCAGGAAATCGTTATCAAATCTCTTGGTAAATACATCAACAATAACAATAAGATTATCAGCGGCGCAACCATCCTTGGTGATGGCGAGGTTGCCTTAATCCTAGATGTCAATACATTAATGTGATGGAGGGCTTGACATGATAAATAGCAGTCTTGAAATGAGCGAAATGGAATCAAAGCAATATATTGTTGTTATGGTAGGCAGTGAGCAGTACGGAATCGATATCAGATTTATTGATAATATCGTACGTATGCAGAAAATCACAAGAGTTCCCAAGTCACAGCATTATTTTAAAGGAGTCATCAATTTGCGTGGTGAAATCGTACCGGTTATGAGTATCCGCAGCAAAATGGGGCTTGAGGAAGATGTCATTACAAACACCAGCAGAATCATTATTTTAAAGCTTGAGGAAAAGGGTCTTCTTGGAATCATTGTAGATGAAGTAAAGGAAGTCTTAAATTTAGGTGAAAATGATATTGAAGAGACATCAAATAAAGGGAAATTTATCTATGGTGTCGGAAGGAACGGAGAAGATTTAATTTCTCTGCTTGAGATTGGCGCTATTGTAGATGAGAATGTATAAAAATGAAGAAGTATCCGTTCGTGCGGGAGGAGAAAAGCTATGGGTATATCATTGGAAGAAGTAAATGGTATGTATCTGGACGTGCTAAAAGAAATTGGAAATATCGGAGCCGGAAATGCAACGTCTGCCATTGCGTCGATGTTGGGCATTCGGATTGATATGAATGTTCCAAGCGTCAGACTGATCGAGGTTTCAAAGCTTGGAATGGCAGTAGGAAAAGAGGATGATACCATTGTCGGTATTTTTCTTGAGGTTGAAAACGACATTGAAGGAAGCATGATGTTTCTGCTTGATATTCCCTCTGCACGATATCTGGTAAATTGTTTGATGATGACAAATACTCCGGCAGAAGAGCCCTTTGGTGAGATGGAGCTCTCTGCATTAAAGGAAATTGGCAACATTATAGCAGGGTCTTATTTGTCGGCGCTAGCATCGCTGACAAATCTTGTAATTGCGCCGTCCGTACCGTATATTTCGGTAGATATGGCGGCATCTATTCTAAGTGTTCCTGCTATTATGTTTGGACAGTATGGAGACAATGCACTTTTGATTCAGACAGAAATCTGTGCTGAGGTAAAAATTAACGGTTATTTTATCTTAATGCCGGAGCAGGGGTCTTATGAGACCTTGTTAAAGTCACTTGGAATCTCACAATAAGGAGAACGATAAATGAGCCAGGTTATAAAGGTAGGTATGGCAGATTTAAACATATGCAAGTCTCCTGATATTATTACGACGATTGGACTGGGCTCTTGTATAGGGCTTACTTTCTATGATCCGGTTACTAAGGTGGGCGGAATGGTTCACTATATGTTGCCGGATAGCACACAAATGAGAAACAAGTCAAATGTTGCGAAGTTTGCGGACACCGGAATTGAGGAATTGCTGAAAAAAGTGATTGCAGCCGGTGCGAGCAAGAGCCGTCTGGTAGCAAAGATGGCCGGTGGAGCAAGAATGTTCGAGATGAGCGGTCTTTCGGACGTAGGAAATATCGGAGCAAGGAATGCAGAAGCAGCAAAAAAGAAATTGCAGGAGCTTGGAATCCGTCTCTTGGCATCGGATACGGGATTAAACTATGGTAGGACGGTAGAGCTTCACTGTGAAACCGGAGAGTTTTATATTAAAGCTGTTGGAAAGCCGATTAAAATCATATAAGAGAAGGGCGAGGTTGTGGAATGAAAACAAGAACGATACCCGCGCTGATTATGCTACTGGCAGGAGCAGTCGCCTGTGTTGCAGGTATTATGGCAAAGCTGGAAATTGTCAGTTTTACAAAAATGCTGCTTATTGTCTTAGTTGTTTTTTACATCCTAGGATGTATCGTTAAGATTGTTTTGGACCGGAATTTCCCGGAAACGCAGGAAGAAGAAACCACGGAAGGTAACACTGCTTTGGAGGAAGCAGTGGAGGAACAGGAAGAGAAAGAGAACCAGGAAAAATAACTTGAACGTGGGGGCTCCATATGAAAACGATTGATAGAGAAAAGCTTTGGGAGGAGTATCAAAAAAATGCTTCTCCGAAGCTGCGGGAGAAACTGATTATTGAGTATGC
Source organism: Clostridiales bacterium (assembly GCA_029012225.1). Lineage (GTDB taxonomy): Bacteria > Bacillota > Clostridia > Lachnospirales > Lachnospiraceae > Roseburia. The sequence goes on along the minus strand of JAQXLR010000009.1, from coordinate 48 downwards.
ACCGCTGGTAAAGGTTGTGGCAGGCAGACTTAGTATGTATCTTGGATA
>JAQXLR010000008.1 GCA_029012225.1 Clostridiales bacterium | reverse complement strand
AAGCAGACTAAAAAACGATGGATATCGTGTTTTAAGCGGTCCCCGAACGACCGGCGACGGATATTACGAGAGCTGCATCCTTGGAATCGAAGGAAATCAAATCGAAATTACAGTGTGACAGCATCGGCATGCCACCACCATCATACGGCATTAAGTTGATTCTTACACAATGTTCCCTAAATGGGATAACTAAAAAAGGATATACCACCATACAATGATATATCCCTCATAGCTATCTGTACTTTCCTACCTTGATTGCATCTTTGTCCGGCGCAGAAGTAGCCTGCGCTTCCTTTGCCTCTAAAATCGCCTCATTGAGCTGAAGCATCTTTGCATCCAGCATGGATACGATACCGGAGCATTCTCTTAAGTCTCTGCTGATGTATTCCGGCGCATTTCCCTCGAACTTGTAATAAATCTTGTGCTCAAGACTTGCCCAAAAGTCCATCGCCATCGTACGAATCTGTATCTCCACCTTGGTATCAATAATTCGGTCGGACAGATAGATCGGCACCGTTACCAGCATGTGATAGCTCTTGTATCCACTGTCCTTGGGATGTCTGATATAGTCCTTCACCGATATGACGGTAAGGTCATTTTGCTTTCCAATCATCTCTGCAAGCTTATAGATATCAGAGGTAAAGGAGCATACAACACGAATGCCCGCAATATCATTGACATAAGTTACCATATTGTCAATGGACGACTCATAGCCGTTTCTCTTTAGCTTCTTTACGATACTCTCCGGTGATTTGATTCTTGACTTCACATACTCAATCGGATTGTACCGATGTACCTGTTGAAATTCATCATTTAAAATCTCAACCTTCGTCTTCACTTCTTTTAACGCAGAATTATATAAAAAAATAATTGTATTCCAGCTGTCGATTCCCTCGCCCAGCGTAAGTGGTTTATCCATGTAGCCCTCCACTTGTTTCTTTTTTCCCAGTATAGCATATATTTTCATGTTTTGGGGAAAGTTTCTAGAAAGTTTATATTTATCCTTCTTCTATTACGTGAAGCTCCAAGAAATCAAATTCAATCTGTTCTACAAAGTTATCTTTTGTAAATCTTGTTTTGGCATGACGCTTAAATTCGCTTATGTTGGACGCAAGCCAGATTGGCCTGCCAAGGTCAAAGGCATGACACGCCTCCTCCAAAGCTGCAAATATCTTATGTGTCCTAGTCTCCTCTGACCAATCCTCCACCACCATATCCTTCTGGAGGCGGTTTGCCTTCATTACCTTAAACCAAATTCTCATGTCCTCCCCCTCCTTTGCCGATTTACCTCATACATCAAAAGGGCTGCCGACACTGCTGCATTTAAGGATTCCACCGCTCCCTCCATCGGGATCCTGATGCGGCAGTCTGCCAGCTCTGAAAGTCCCTCTGAAAGACCGCTTCCCTCATTTCCAATCAAGAAGGCCGTTGCAGTCTTGTAATCTGCCTCGTCATACTGCCTCTCTCCGTTTAAGTGTGCGGCATAGATCTGTACACCGGCCTCTTTCAGCCCGATGACGCTTTCCTCTAGGCTGTCACTGACAAAGTAAGGAATGCGGTAAACACTGCCCATTGTAGAGCGAATCGTTTTGGGATGAAACAAATCTACCGTATTGCGGCTTAAAATGATGCCGGTCACTCCTGCCCCCTCCCCGGTACGCACCATAGTCCCCAGATTTCCCGGGTCTTGAATATCCTCCAGCACCAGCAGATGTGTCTTACCCCCGCACAAAAGCTCAGAAAGCTCATATCGGGGCAGCTTTACCAGACACAAAATCCCCTGCGGTGTCTGTGTATCGGAAACGGCAGAAAATACCTTATCCGCAACCACCTCATATTCGATTCCGCCAAGCAGCCTGCCTGCGTCCTCTTGCTCCAAAAAACGCTCTGATACATAGACCTCTTTCAGCCATTCCTTTGGCAGCTCTGCAAACATCTTTTTTCCTTCCACCACAAACAGCCCTTGTTCTTTTCTTTCCCGTGCCTTTTTCATAAGCAGTGAAATGTTTTTTATTTTCTGATTTGCGCTGCTTGTAATCATCGTAGCAACCATACCCTTCTTAAAATTTTCTCAAAAAACTCCACGAACCAAAATTCGTGGAGTCCTTGAACTAAATCGCAAGTGATTTACTAATTTCAAACTGGTAAGGAGAAATCGTTTTCTCCATCGAAAGCGCCTCGTCAATATCAAAATCAACAAATCCGCCATGACGATAGCCTACCACACGATTGCTCTTGCCCTTGCAGAGCAAATCGACTGCCATCGCTCCCATCGTAGACGCATAGACCCGATCCTTACAGGTCGGACTTCCGCCACGCTGCATGTGTCCCAAGATGGTGGCGCGTGTCTCAACGCCGGTCGCCGCCTCAATTCTCTTTGCCATGCTGGCAGAATGTCCGATGCCCTCAGCATTTACAATGATGTGATGCTGCTTTCCACGCTTTCTGTTCTCGATGATATGATTTACCAGCTTCTGCTCGTCATAGTCATATTTTTCCGGAAGAAGCGTATCCTCCGCTCCGTTTGCAATCCCGCACCACAATGCAAGATATCCTGCACCGCGTCCCATTACCTCAATAATGCTGCACCGCTCATGAGAGGTGGAGGTATCACGCACCTTATCGATCGCTTCCATTGCCGTATTGACTGCCGTATCAAAGCCAATCGTATACTCTGTGCATGCAATATCAAGGTCGATGGTTCCCGGGATCCCGATTGTATTGACCCCAAGTGCCGCCAATTTCTGTGCCCCGCGGAATGAGCCGTCCCCACCGATTACAATGATGCCGTCAATCTCGTGCTCCTTACAAACTCTTGCGCCGCGCTCCTGCCCCTCCGGCGTGAGAAACTCCTCACAGCGCGCCGTCTGCAAAATGGTACCTCCTCTTTGAATAATGTCGGATACATCCTTTGCTTCCATATCTATAATTTCTTCCTGAAGAAGTCCCGCATAACCTCTTTTGATTCCTTTTACTTTCTTTCCCTTCACAATCGCCTCGCGAACGACCGCACGGATTGCCGCATTCATGCCCGGAGCATCTCCGCCGCTGGTGAGTACCCCGATTGTCTTGATTTCCGTCGCCATCTATACTCCTCCTCTCTGATTCTATCTTAT
>JAQXLR010000007.1 GCA_029012225.1 Clostridiales bacterium | reverse complement strand
CGGGTCAGGTCAGGAATGAAGCAGCCCTAAGCAGAACCTCTTGTGTGCCGCAAGGGTGCCTGGACTGAGTTAACTGTGAAGGTAACGTCTATGGTTGTGACTCGACGTAAGGCGCTCGGATTTTTATGCAAAAATAACAAGTTTCTTAAAATATAACTATTGAAATTCTTAAAAACTGCTATATAATAGAATACAATAAAAAAATTCCAAAAGAGGGGGAACTTAGATGTTTGGCAAACTGATTGAAATCCTAAAAAAGGATCCAAAGAAAATTGTTTTTACAGAGGGTAGCGATCCGCGTATTTTGGAGGCGGCATCCCGCTTGCTTGCAGGTACCTTTCTTCATCCGATTCTACTGGGGAATAAAAATGAGATTCAGCACGCAGCGGAAGAAAGCGGATTTAACATTCGCGGTGCAGAGATTATTGACCCGGTAGACTACGACAGAATGGATGAGATGGCGGCTATGTTCTGCGAGCTTCGCAAGGGAAAAGGAGTGACACTGGAGGAGGCAAAGAAAACACTCTCTAGTGCCAATTATTTTGGAACGATGCTGGTAAAGATGGGAGAGGCGGATGCTTTGCTTGGCGGAGCAACCTATTCCACGGCAGATACCGTTCGCCCGGCTCTGCAGTTGATTAAGACAAAGCCGGGGAATACCATTGTATCCTCCTGCTTTATTATGGTTCGTCCGGCTGCGACCGGTGAGAATGAGGCACTTGCGATGGCAGATTGTGCGATTAACATTCATCCGACCGAGGATGAGCTGGTTGAGATTGCCGGCGAGACAGCAGAATGTGCAAAAATTTTTGGAATTGAGCCGAAGGTAGCGTTTTTAAGCTACTCCACACTTGGCTCCGGTAAGGGCGAGGATGTGGAAAAGATGCGCAATGCATGTGAAAAGGCAAAGGCAAAATATCCGGGTATTCCGATGGAGGGAGAGATTCAGTTTGATGCAGCGGTAGCTCCTCGTGTGGCACGAACCAAATGCCCGAACAGCGAGGTTGCAGGACATGCAAACACCTTTATTTTCCCTGACATCAATGCGGGAAATATCGGTTATAAGATTGCACAGCGTCTTGGTAATTTTGACGCATATGGACCGATTCTTTTGGGATTAAACGCACCGATTAATGATTTGTCACGAGGCTGTGATGCGGCTGAGGTGTATTCCATGGCGATTATTACGGCAGCGCTTGCGTAACGGAAAAAGATAGGAGACATTCGTGGCACGGCACAGGGCTGTGCCACTTTTTCGCTTCATAGGGATTTTTGCAAAGAAAAACGCGTTGTGGGGATACACGACGCCCACTTTTTGCTTGCATTGGAAATGATTATGTGGATAACATTGTGGGTAATGTGCATAAATACTGTAAATATACAATGCTATACAAAAGTTATCATACAATTCTTGGGGGTTTTCGAAATCACGAGAAAATAGGAAACAAGGTTGACGATGGGACAGGTACATGATAGATTGAAAGAGTATAAAAAGTGCGGCCATGAAAATGGGGAAATGGAGCCAAAATGTACAAGAACAGAGGGAAACTGATAAGGGGAATAGAAGAATATGCGATCTTGACTGCGGCGACGCTTATTCTGATAGCAGGAGTTCATCTGTTTAAATTTCCCAATCGCTTTTCGTTTGGAGGGGTAACGGGAATTGCCATCGTTTTGAGTGCTTTGGTACCTATCACACCGGGGACAATTACGTTTCTTATTAATATGCTGCTGTTGCTGGTTGGATTTTTGTTTTTGGGAAAGAGCTTTGGAATCAAGACGGTGTATGTCAGCTTGCTTATGTCAGTAGGACTTAGCGTGGCGGAGCGTCTTTTTCCGATCGCTCAGCCGTTGACAACTCAGCCGGTTTTGGAGCTTATGTATGCGATTGCAATGCCGGCATTTAGTTCGGCGATTCTTTTTAACATCGGGGCATCCGGCGGTGGGACAGACATCATAGCAATGATTTTGAAAAAATGTGCAAAGCTGAATATTGGTGCAGCATTGTTTCTCGTAGATTTGGTTATCGTAATTGCCTCCTGCATGGTCTTTGATGTTGAGACAGGCTTGTTTTCTCTATGTGGGCTTTTGGCAAAATCATTGGTGGTAGATGGTGTGATAGAGAGCATTAATTTATGTAAATGCTTTACGATTATTTGTAACGACCCGGAGCCTATTTGTGATTTTATTACCAACAAGTTGGAGCGGAGTGCCACAATCTATCACGCCCAAGGGGCTTATGAGCATAGCAAGAAAATGATTATTATTACGATTATGAAACGAAGTCAGGCAGTGGAGCTGCGCAACTATATCCGGGTAAATCAACCGTCTGCATTTATTGCGATTACGAACAGCAGTGAGATTATCGGAAAAGGCTTCCGAGGATTCAACTAGGGAGACAGCTGTTGAGAGAAAATAGAAGGGAGGTTTTAAAAGATGCACATATGGGAAGAAGAAAAGCAGTGCTATATCAAAGCTGCTATGGAGAGAAATTCCTTGGAGGAAAATGCGCTTCTTAAAAAGCGTCTGGATCAAATTGACTGGACTGTTTTTGACCATATGAAGCGGAAGGAAACCGTGAATGAGCGAGGAGTCTTTGCGCCGCTTGCGGCAGTGGAAATTGGAGAGATTCGAGCGAGGGAAGAAGAATTTAGAAAAATTGGCCTAAAGACAATCCGGGAAGGAAAAGTTGGAGCCGTGCTGCTGGCAGGGGGACAGGGCACACGGCTTGGTCTGGACAAGCCGAAGGGCACCTTGAACATCGGGGTGAATCGAGAGCTGTACCTGTTTGAGCAGCTGTTGCGCAATCTTATGGATGTGACAGAGGAGGCAGGGGTGTCTATACCGCTTTATATTATGACCAGTAATATTAACGGGCAGGATACGATGGATTTTCTTGAAAAGCATGCATACTTCGGATATTCCAAGGAGTATATCAAATTTTTTGTGCAGGAAATGGAGCCCGCCTGTGATTATGAGGGCAGAGTGTACATGGAATCAAATACAGAGCCTGTCATGTCGCCAAATGGAAACGGAGGCTGGTTTGGCTCAATGGTAAATGCGGGACTTCTTGCAGATATCAGAGCGCGTGGAATTGAATGGATTAATGTTTTTGCGGTGGACAACTGCCTGCAAAGAATCGCAGACCCCTTATTTGTGGGAGCAACGATTGCCTATGGCTGTGAGAGTGGGGCCAAGGTGGTAAAGAAGGCGGCACCAGACGAGAGGATTGGAGTCCTTTGCAAGGAGAATGGAAAGCCGTCCATTGTGGAATACTATGAAATGACGGAAGAAATGGCGACGGCAAGGAAGGAAAATGGCGAGCTGAGCTATAGCTTTGGTGTGATTTTAAACTATCTTTTTTCAGAGAAAAAATTGGAGGAGATTGCAAATGCAAAAATGCCGATTCACGTTGTGGAGAAGCAAATCCCCTATATCGATTTGGAGGGAAATGAGAGAAAGCCGGAGAAACCCAACGGATATAAATTTGAAACGCTCGTCCTTGATATGGTGCATATGATGGAAAACTGCCTTCCGTACGAGGTGGAGCGTGACAGAGAATTTGCGCCGATAAAAAATCTTCATGGAGTGGACTCCTTGGATACGGCGAGGGAATTGCTCCAAAAGTGTGGTGTCAAGCTATAGGCATTTGGAAAGGATGCAGGAAAAGACGAGGAAGGATTTATGAGAAAAGAAAGATTTGACGTGACAGGTATGACATGCTCTGCCTGCTCCTCCCATGTGGAGAAAAGCGTCTCAAAAACAGAGGGAGTGCATGAGGTCAGTGTCAATTTGCTCACAAACAGCATGCAGGTAAAATTTGATGAAAAGATAACAGATGCTTTGCATATCATAAAAGCGGTGGAGAATGCCGGATACAAGGCTTCGGTACGGGGGCAGGCCTCTATAGGGAATGAGGAGGCTCCTGCAGCTCTCCGGCAAAAAGAAATGAAGGTGATGAAGCAGAGGCTGGCTCTATCGCTGATTTTTTGGGTTCCGCTGATGTATGTATCAATGGGGCATATGATTTATAGTGCCCTCAATCTTCCGATGCCGCCTCTTACGATGCACTATTTTCATGGGACAAAAAACGCAATTACCTATGCGTTTACGCAGCTTTTGCTGCTTGTACCGATTTTGGTTGCCAATCAGAAGTATTTTAAAAACGGATTTCGTACGCTGCTGCAAAAAAATCCGAATATGGACAGCTTAATTGCAATTGGCTCAGGTGCGGCGATTGTATACGGAATTTTTGCGATTTATCGTATCGGATATGGATTGGGATACGGCAATCCGGAACTGGTAGAGCGTTATGGGCATGAGCTTTATTTTGAGTCGGCAGGAACGATTTTGACACTCATTACCATAGGAAAATATTTGGAGGCAAGATCGAAGGGAAAGACGAGCGAAGCAATTACAAAGCTGATGAACCTGACTCCAAAGACGGTAACGCTGTTGCGTGACGGAAAGGAAGTGACGGCAGATGTCTCTGAGGTGGCGGTCGGAGATTTGTTCCTGATCAAACCGGGAGAGGCGGTGGTTGTAGACGGAGTGATCGAAGAAGGGAAATCCTCCTTTGATGAGTCTGCTATTACGGGCGAGAGCATTCCGGTACAAAAGCAGGAAGGAGATAAAATCGTCTCTGCCTCCATCAATCGGGCAGGGCTTGTGAAAGCTCGTGCGGTAAAGGTAGGAGAGGATACAACCATTGCACAGATTATCAAGCTGATGGAGGAGGCTGCCTCCAGCAAGGCGCCGATTGCAAGGCTTGCAGATAAGATTGCAGGTATTTTTGTGCCGGCAGTTCTTGTCATTGCGCTTGGTGCATTCGTGGTGTGGCTGACTGTCGGGGCAGACTTAGAATTTGCGCTTTCTTCTGCGATTGCAGTACTTGTCATATCCTGCCCTTGTGCGCTTGGGCTTGCCACGCCGGTGGCTATTATGGTTGGAACCGGAAAGGGAGCGGAGAATGGCATTTTAATCAAGTCGGGAGAGGCGCTTGAGACAGCGCACCTGATTGATACGGTGGTATTGGATAAGACCGGAACCATTACGCAGGGAAAGCCCATTGTAACGGATGTCGACTGTTATGAGGACATGGCAGAGCAGGAGCTGCTGAAAATTGCAGGGAGTCTGGAAAAGGGAAGCGAGCATCCTTTGGCAGAGGCAATAGTAAAGCACTGCGACCGTGAGGGGATCGCGCTATCATCCGTCTCTGATTTTACTGCGGTCTTTGGCAAGGGGATTGTCGGAACGGTCGAGGGAAAGGCTTACTATGCCGGGAATGAAAAGCTTATGGAGGAGAGAGGTGTTCTTCTCCCCAAGGAAATAACAGATCGCGTGGAAAACTTGGCAAAGCAGGGAAAGACACCGCTTATTTTTGCAGAGCAGAAAAAGGCAATCGGAATCGTCGCTGTGGCCGACGTGGTAAAGCCTACAAGCAAGGCGGCGGTGGAGCAGCTGCATCGTGACGGAATCCATGTCATCATGCTGACAGGAGACCATGCTGTTACAGCTGAGGCAATCCGCACACAGGTTGGAATTGATGAGGTCATT
>JAQXLR010000006.1 GCA_029012225.1 Clostridiales bacterium | reverse complement strand
GGAGCGGGTATATCTTGCCGAATACAAGCGCTATATTGAGCAGACCGTTGTTTATGACAGGGATTCTAGGTTGCTGATTGGGATTCTGCGGGATGTGACCGATGAGGAAACAGAACGAGAAAAGAAAGAAAGGATTGGTCGCCAGACCGTTGAGGTTGCCGATAAGGTGGTCGACAAGCAAATGCGTATCGTTCAGGAAATTGCTTCTTTGCTTGGAGAGACAGCCGCAGAGACAAAAATTGCCTTGACAAAGCTTAAGGAGTCCATTACAGATGAATGATTTATGTGCGGATATTGGATATAAAAGTATTAATCATCACGGGGAGCAACTTTGTGGCGACCATGTGGATGTCGTAGAGCCGGGAGACGCTTCCACCATCATCGTTCTCTCAGACGGGCTTGGAAGCGGCGTAAAGGCAAGCATTCTTTCCACCCTGACCTCCAAAATCATTTCCACCATGCTGGCGGAAGGTCTGTCTTTGGAGGAGTGTGTGGAAACAATTGCTGCAACGTTGCCGGTTTGTTCTGTACGCGGGGTCGCATATTCCACCTTTACCATTATTCATCTTAAAAACAATGAGATGGTGGAACTGATTCAATACGATAACCCGCAGGTGATTATGATTCGCAACGATCAGAATTGGGATTATCCCAAAACGGAAATGAATATCGACGGCAAAAAGATTTATAAATCGGTCATTAAGCTGGAGGAAAATGATATTTTTGTTGCGATGAGCGATGGCTGCCCACATGCCGGTAGCGGCATGGCCTATAACCTTGGTTGGAAGAGGGAGGATATCGCAAGCTTTATGGAGCTGTTGGCACCTGTCGGCTATACAGCCAAAACGCTGTCTACCATGCTGATTGAGGAATGTGACAGGCTTTATGAACATAAGCCCGGTGATGATGCGACTGCCTGTGTGGTAAAGATCAGAAAGAGAGAGCCTATGAATCTGCTCTTTGGGCCGCCCTCGAACCGGGATGATGCGGATCGCATGATGTCTTTGTTTTTTTCAAAGCAAGGGAAGCACATTATTTGTGGTGGAACGACATCATCCATTGCAGCAAAGTTTTTGCGAAAGCCGTTAAAGGCAGGGCTTAATTTTGAGGGAAGGGATGTGCCGCCGATTTCCCAAATTGAAGGGGTAGACCTTGTGACGGAGGGAGTCATTACGATGAATAAGGTACTTGAGTACGCCAAAGACTATCTGGGAGAAAACAACTTGTACAAGGATTGGAGTTTTAAGAAGGATGGTGCCTCCATCATCTGCAGATTGCTGTTTGAAGAAGCAACAGATATTAATTTTTATGTAGGCAGAGCAGTAAATCCGGCACATGAGAATCTGGACTTGCCCATAAATTTTAATATTAAGATGAATTTGGTTGAGGAGCTTTCAAAGTGTCTTAGGAAAATGGGGAAGCGGATAAAGGTAAGCTATTTTTAAGGATAAGACAGCAAGAGAGATTGCAGTAAAGAAGATCGCAGCAAAAGAAAAACGACAGCAGGGAGAATGGATTTTCCTGATGTCGTTTTTCCTGTTTCATAGGAGCTTCCACAAAATACACTGTGCAAGCTGCACACTTTGCTCCAGTGGATTTTCAGATGCTGTACTAGGGAGCAGGAGCGGTACCGGTACCGGCTGTGCCGTGGGTACCTGTACCCGTGCCTGTGCCAGTGTTCGTACCTGTGCCTGTACCCGTACCTGTACCCGTGCCTGTGCCTGTGTTCGTGCCTGTACCCGTACCTGTACCCGTGCCTGTGTTCGTGCCCGTATCACCCGCATCCTCGGTATCGGGAAGCTCAGGGGCTGTATAGGAATCCTGATAAGTAGAATTTACAATATTGTGGTACGGACAAGTGTTTTCCAGAAATGCCTCGGTCAGCATATAGGGCGTATCCTCCGTGCCTTCGGTTCCGCCTATAATATAAATACCGGATTGATAGGACTCTTCAGGACAGTAGGGGCCGACAATATGACCTGACTGTGCGCAGATGTTGGCACGGATATGATGGTCGCAATACTCTGTTGGAACAGTACCTTCCGCAAAATACTCTGTGTATACACGGCTGCCGCGGGGGTCTGCGTCGCATACGCCTTCAATGGGCAGCTTGCCGGATTCCTTACATACGGCTGCTGTTTCAATGCTGCTTGGCTTTACAAATTCCTTTCGAGCCAAGTCCTGATGAATGCGGCTCATGACAGAATTCCAAATCTGATTGGGGTAAGAGGTTCTTCCGTTGCGCTGCGGGGTGTTATCATCGAAGCCTCCCCAGATTGCACAGGTATAATAGGGGGTATACCCTGCAAAAACGGCATCTCTGTTCTTGGTGGTTGTTCCGGTCTTTCCCGCCTGCGGCATACTGTTTCCAAAGTAGGCACGCCGACCGGTACCCTGTGTCAGAACATCCTCCATGGCATTGGTAAGAAGCCAGGCGGTTGTTTCCTTTAGAACGGTATGGGACTCAGTTGTGGTATTGTCAATCAGCACATTTCCGTTGTGATCCAAAATTCTTGTATAAAATTTTGGCTTGATGTAGATGCCATTATTGGCAATTGCCGCATAGGCAGCGGTAAGCTCCAGGCTTGTTACGCCCTTGTTCAGACCACCAAGTGCAAGGGAGGTGTTGCCGCTTTCATCAATGCCTATCGTGGTAAAGCCAAAGCTTTGAATATAGTCATATCCGAGAGTGGAGCCAATCTGTGCGAGAGTTTTTACCGTTACAACATTCATGGAATCAATAATGGCTTCGCGCAAGGTAGTAAAACCGCGATAGCGATTGTCATAGTTGTTGACCGCTTTTTTCTCTCCGGTCTCATAGTTGTAGGGTGCATCATCCTGAACATCTGCCAGAGTAAGACCGCCTGCGTCAAGTGCCGCAGCATAGGCTGCGATAATTTTAAAGGTAGAGCCCGGCTGTCTTGGTGCAGAGGTTGCACGGTTTAACGTCTTATTGGCAGATTTCTCGCCACGACCTCCGACAATGGCCTTGACCTCCCCGGTATGCTGATCAATGACAGTCAGAGCAGCCTGAGGCTGGATGGTAAAGGAGAGCGTCTCGCTGCCTTCTACCACAGTGTCCCCTTCCTTCATGATGTCAGCCTTATATGCATCGATGGCGGCAATGGCATCCTCCTGCGAAGAAAAATTAATGCTGTAATTGCTATTGGCGCTCTGATAGTAGGAAAGCATGGTTGCCTGACTGTAATGGGAAACGGTTCCGTCTGCAGACTGGATGGAAACACGATACGAAAAGGAGATCAATGGCTCGGACGGATAGTTGTCCATATTGTTTACTTCCTCATCGCAAATCTGCTGGATATAAGGATCCTGCGTCGATTCAATCGTCAGACCACCTTGGTACAAAGCCTTGTAGGCCTGTGTCTCGGTGTAGCCCTTGATTTCAACCAAGTCGGCAATGACCTGATTGGTAAGCTCGTCTACAAAATAGGAGTTGACACTGTTTTCCTCCACCTCCACATTGACAAGCTGGATGCGATCATAAACATGATCCGCCATGGCCTCATCGTATTCGTATTGATTGATATAGCCCTGCTCCAGCATATACATCAGCACCGTTTTTCGACGATCTGCGTTGTTCTCCGGATTCGAAATCGGATTATACTTCGTAGGACTTTTTGTGATGGCAGCAAGCACAGCGGATTCGGAAAGCGTCAGCTCCGAGACATCCTTGCCAAAATAGCGCTCCGAGGCAACACTGACACCAAGAGTGTTTTGTCCAAGGTTAATCGTATTGAGATAGTTTTCCAAAATCCAATCCTTATCCACAACCTTCTCAAGCTGAATGGCGAGATACTGCTCCTGAAATTTACGCTCAAATTTTTCTGCCATGGAGGACTCGCTGGTCCATTCCGTAAACACGTTGTTTTTCAGCAGCTGCTGTGTAATGGTACTTGCGCCCTCGGAAAATCGGAATCCGGCTGCAACTCCTTTTACGGCAGCACGGATAATACCTGTCACATCAATTCCGTTATGCTCGTAAAAGCGCTCGTCCTCAATCGCAATAAAGGCATGCTGAAGATCCTTGGGAATCTCGTCAATGGTAACATATTTTCGGTTGGAGCCGGAAGCAACCAAGGTTGCCGTTTCGTTTCCGTTGGCATCTAAAACCGTTGTGAGATAGCCCGTAGGAGATGCGTTGATATCGCTGATGGTTGGTGCAGAATCAATAATTCCTGCAACAATGCCAAAGGCGGTACATCCCCCTATTAAAATGACTGCAAAAAAGCATATCAGCAATGCCTTGCAAAAAATCACACGAAATTTTTTGCGAATCATGGTGCTTTTGGAAGCTAATTCCTGTTCACGCTTCCTCGTGCGTTTTTTTCCATAATTCATAATAGGCCTCCTTTTTGTTTGATATAAAATGGATATTGTTTACCATTCACATATTATATCAAAGAACCTTGTCAGAATAAAGGAAAAACTGAAAATAAATGTTGTGGGATGCAAGATACTTGCGCAGAAGGCGGGATGCATGGTAGTATTTGAAAAAGAACGGATAGAGGAGAGGCAGATTATCAATGCGAATTGTATATAAAGGCGGAGAAGGGGAAGTTGTAGAGAAAAAGTCGAGATTTCTTGCAACGGTGTGTCCGATTGCATCGGAGGAAGAAGCGACGGCTTTTGTCGCAGAGATGAAAAAGAAATACTGGGATGCAAGGCACAATTGCTCCGCGTTTGTTTTGGGGGAGCGCCATGAAATCAGCCGCTGCTCAGACGATGGGGAGCCGCCGCAGACTGCAGGGCGTCCGATGCTGGAGATACTTTTAAAAGAGGACATTCACAATGCGGCGGTTGTTGTCACAAGATATTTCGGCGGGATTTTGCTTGGAACAGGCGGACTTGTCAGAGCCTATCAAAAGGCGGTGCAGGCCGGACTTGCGAATAGCGTCATAATGGACAAGGAGGAAGGGCTGCGACTCACGATAGGGACAGATTACAACGGGCTTGGAAAGCTTCAGTATCTGCTCGCGCAGAGTGGACTTTCCCTGCTGGATACGGTATATACCGATAAGGTAGAGCTTTTATGCGTCGTTCCGACAGAGCAGCAGAGAAAAGTGGAGAGCGAGATTACAGAGGCAACAAATGGAGCGGCCAATCTTGTTTGGGGAGAGAAGGTATGGTATGGCATGCTGGATAAAAAAATACACATTTTTGAAAAAAACACTTGATTTTCGTTCCGGTATCCGATATAATAGCTACTGTTGACAGCACATAGGGCTATCGCCAAACGGTAAGGCAACGGACT
>JAQXLR010000005.1 GCA_029012225.1 Clostridiales bacterium | reverse complement strand
ACCTCTTTGTAATCCACAACCTCTCCATCAATCTGCAATATGGCTCCTTCCACATCTACGGCAAAAAGAATCTTTCCGTATTTGGGTCCCTCCCCCTTTAAGGTATCCAGATCAAGCTGCTCTGTATATCCTCTGCTGATTTTAATATCTGTGCTTCCGCCATATCCGTTGTTGGCCACGGCGACCGTATATTCCCCCTCCGGAAGCTCTATTTTCATATCCGGCGTAATCTTTGCAAATATTTTCTGTCCAATCTGAATGTAGCTTCCTTCGAACAGCTCCGTATTTGACAGCTGAAGCTCTCCGTGTCCCGTTGTGATGGAAACAGACAACACCCTTTTGTCAAGTCCAATGACTCTTAGCGTATCCAGCTCCGTCAGCTCCCCAAGCGCTACGAGATTTCCGTCCGAATTCACATAAACACTCTCATCAAAGGAATAGCTTGTCCCCGCAATTTCAAAAACACCTCGTTCCTCATCCACGGAAAATCGCTTCACATTCGGATATTCCCATACCTGATCGGATATCTGTACCTGCTCCAAGCGTCCCGCACTGTCCTTTCCCCCCAGGATCACAATCTTCCCCGGGTCAAAGTCAGATGCGCTGGCACTGTTGCCGTATTTATCAAGAAATCGCGTGACAACGGAATACTCATACATATACTGCTTCCCCGATGCCAGCTGCTCTAAAATCATCCCCTCCGAACGCATATCGTTCCACCGGATCAAAAACAGCTCAGTCGGAATGGCCGTCTTATCTTCCGTTTCCGTCGGTGTGCCTCCTTCCTCCGTCGTTTTTTCCGTGGCTGTTGCATTCTGCGGATGGTGATAACGGCCTGTTGTAATCGTTCCGGCCTTGCTCTCTCCGCAGCCTGCCAACGCGAGCGCTGCAGAGACCAGCAGCACGTAAATCCAACCTCGTTTTATCTTCAACGTATCCTCCTTCCAAACTGCCTTCTACTTCTATCTGCATTATAACCGATTCTCTTTAGGTTGTAAAATGAAATAGCATTTGGAGAAACTGCTCCTTTTGTTCTTCCTGCCGAATCAATTTTTCCAGCTTCTCAATGCTTCGTCCCGACAGCCATGCCTTATGTGTATTATAGTAGCGGTTTGCAATCTTCCAGAACTTTTCCGGATATGCCAGATAGGAATAAAGGCACTCCAGCTCTTGTTTGGATAGCCTGCGCACCTTATCATAGGCTGCAATCAAATCTGTTCCAAGTCCCGTATTCCATCCGTTTTTTTCCAGCATTTTGCGCATAAAGTTCGCCAGATCTCCCACTTGAATCTGATACGAAAAATTATCAAAATGAACGACTGCAATTTCCTGCATCGAAAAAATGACATTATGCTGATTATAGTCTCCATGACAAAAGCCCACACGTCCCTGCTCTCCCGCCTCAGAAAGCCGGATTGTCACAGCCTCTGCCTTTTCCATAAATCGCGCATAATGGTCTGCAAACATAACCTCAAACTCATTTTTCTTCTTTTTCCCTCTGATATAATTTTTTACTTTTCGCAGCTCCCGGTTATGCTTTTCATACAGATAAAGCAACTCATTCTCCCCAACCTTCACAAATTCCGGAACCTCCCCCTCATAAGAGCAGGCAGCGTGATGAAGCTTCGCAAGCGCCCCTGCCCCGGCAAGCATGGAGTCCCTGCTCTTTGTATCACATTCTGTCCCGCAAAAGGCAGCCTTTACCATATATTTGGATTCGTCCTCACTTACCGCAAGAGGCTCCCCCTCCTTCGTTCGGATGACAGTCTCCACCAAAATATGCTCGCTCCGCAGATGTGTGAGCATCCCTGCCAAAAACTCTGCTCGCTCCTTAGATCCTCTGTATTCTTTTAGCACAAGCGTTCCACGGCTTGTATCACACAGATAACCATCCCGCCCCTTCTGAACTGCTTTTACCTCAAAATCATATTGTTCCAGTACCTGCTCCGGTCGAATATACACAAAAATCCCTCCATATGCTTCATCTACGGTTTTATCCACCGTGTCTTTTCATCATATGTGAGGGAGATTCAATTCATTCATTAATTGTTCCTTTGTATTTTTCTCCGGCTCTTCCAGTACAAGCTGAAGAAGGCGCTTTAATTCCT
>JAQXLR010000004.1 GCA_029012225.1 Clostridiales bacterium | reverse complement strand
AAGCTGTGAATATCCTCATATTCCTCTGTAATTGCAAGCCTTCCCTCCTCCACATCTGCCGCAATCTCCCGAAGGCATTGTGTGATGGAGTCCGCTTCCTCTTTTGTCAAAATCCCCTGCTTTCCAAGCATGGTAACATGTGCGATGCTTCCCTCAATGTCCTGCTTATAAAATTTTTGGTCAAATCCAATCGACGCATTAAAGCGATACACCAATTTGTCTGTTTCCTTTGTAAACCGTCCACCCCATAGCTGTGCCATAATCAAACTCTCCTTTTCTTCCTTCCACTTTTTATCCATTCAGTTCTTTGCTGCGATTTCTTCATCCCTCTGCTTCTTTGAAAAAACACAGCCGCAATAATACTGGCGATACATTCCATATTCCTCGGTAAGCTCCACAGAACGCTTGTAGCCGTTTTTCTTTTTAAAATCGGAGTTCAGATAACAAAGTCCATACTCTGCTGCCAGCCGGTCTCCGATTTCATTCAGCCACTCGGCATTTTTCCTGGGACTAATCGACAAGGATGTCGTAAAATAATCCATCCCAAGCCTCTTTGCTGCCTCGGCCGCCTCACGCAGGCGCAATTCATAGCAATGAAGGCATCGCTCGCCTCCCTCTTTCTCGTTTTCAAATCCTTTTACCGTATCATAAAATCGCTCTTTTTCGTAGCTCCCCTCCAAAAAAGAAATGGGATATTTTGCCGGCAACCTCCCGACCAGATTTCTTTGTTCCTCTACACGCTTAAAGTACTCCTCCTCGGGATAGATATTCGGATTATAATAAAATACCGTAATCCGAAAAAATTCCGAAAGATACTCAAGACAATAAGAGCTGCAGGGTGCACAGCAGCTATGCATCAGAAGCGATGGCACCCTATCCTCCTTCTGATTCCTTTGAATCGTTTCCTCCAATATTTTTTGATAATTCTTTTTCATTCTCTTTTCCTTATCCAATTCCCACATCATCCCAAGCACGCCGTACTATAGGAAAGAAAGCAGCTCCTTTACTCTGCATTTCCATGTATGGTGCTCTTTAAATTCCAGATATGCTTCCTCCTGTATCTGCTCCCGCAGTCCTTTGTTTTCCGTCAACTCCCATGCCTGCGCCAAGATACTGTGCAGATTCGCCAGAGAATAAAAGCACATCTGCTTTCCGGCAACAAAATGCTGCTTTAAATAGGGATTTTCATCTGTCAGCACGACCGCGCGGTTTGCCATACCTGCCGGAATCCGATCATGCATCCCTCTATTAAACATCGGTGTGACATTAAGCAGAATATGCTTTTTTGCCATACATTCAAAAGAGAGTCCAAAGGACACCTGATTTTCCCTTTGCAAATACTGCTCCCCCGCATGTTTATATTGCTCCCAGCCGCCTCCCATAACGGTAATCGGTATCCTATCGGAAAGCAGCCGATCCATTACTGCTTTTCGGAAATAAGCCCTCACATAGGCATCTACCGGATACATCGCATTCATGGCAAGGGCGAACTGTTCGTCCGAAAGCTCTCTTCCCTGATACACAAGAAGCTGACGAAATGCCTCCTCCATCGGAAGCGTCGGCTCATCGATACGCCGCTCTGCCAAGACCTTCATCCAAGTGCGCAAGGGCTCTTTTGCATCTTCTATGCAGACAAGAAACTTTCCTGGACAGTCATAGCTGCCCGGAACAAAAATTCTGCACTCCTGTTCCTTTTCTCCCTGATACAGAGCCTTCGTTGCTCCAAGCGGAAGCATATGCACAGAGGCCAGATGCGGATGATAGCGGCGCACATACTCTGCCTGCGCCTCATCCAAAACCAATGCATTTAAATTTTTTACCGGACAGGATAGTCCGTTATAGTGAAATAAAGGATGATCCAAAATATAATCGAAGAAGGGACCATTTAGCTTATCCAGATAGGGAACATCATCTTCCATGACAAGTCTTGGCAGCTTGGAATTAAAATCCAAAATCAACCGATACGGTTTCCCCATGTAAGGAGACAACGCTTCATCCAAATCATCCTCCGGGGATAGCTCACAGATTTCAACTCCATATCCAAGCTCCTCAAACGCAGCTCCGATTTGATTGGCAAAAAAGCTGCCTGACAGATAACAAAGTTCTCTGGAAGAAAAAATCAAAATATTATTTTCCACTTCTATTTCTTCCTTCCTCCCATAGGATAACTCCCTTTCTTTCTCGAAATTACTTCATTTTCTGGTTATTATAACAATGAATGAAAAAAAGGACAAGCCTATTCACAAAAAAGGAACTTCGCATTGCGAAATTCCTTTTTTGTAAAGCAAGAAGAAGATGACACCAAAGTACAAAACTCCACTCACTTCTCTCCTTTTTTATTCTCTTAACAAGCGAAGCGATAAGATTCCAACCAGATAAATTGCCGCACATAACATAGCAAGAGCAATCGCTCCGATCCATGCTCCGGTAATGACCTGTACAATCACAACCAACCCATGAAGCCAAATTGGCACATCCTGTAAACAAAATGACATGGCCATTTCTATCAGAACCATCACACATACCGGAATTGCCGCGACCCTCAGTCCAAGAATAGAAATCAAAAGGACTGCCAATATCGCCACAATCACACAAAAAAGAATCATCATTTTTTTATTTTCGCCCAACATCCCCGCAATTTCCCGGTTCTGATTCTGGCTCTGCCTTCTCCGCTCCTTAATGGATACTCTCTTTTCCGTTTCTCCCATAGAATAAATCCCTCTCTTTATCGAAATTTACTTATATGCTGGTTATTATAGCAATGAATGGAAAAAAGGACAAGTATATTCATAAACTTTCCGTCTCCAAATGCCTTCGCACTCTCTGAATCAACATATCCAATGCGACTCTGTTTTTTCCTCCCTCAGGTATAATAATGTCAGCCTGCCGCTTACTCGGTTCCACAAACTGCTCATGCATAGGCTTGACCGTCGCAAGATACTGCTCAATCACACTATCCAGAGAGCGACCCCGTTTTTTTACATCACGGACAATTCTGCGTAAAATACGTACATCTGCATCGGTATCCACAAACACCTTTATCTCCATAAGGTCGCAAAGACTTTTTTCCGCAAAAATCAGAATCCCTTCCAGCAAAACAACAGGAGCCGGATTGACTGTAACCGTCTCTTTGGAACGGTTGTGCTCCGTATAATCGTAAACCGGCATCCGGATCGACTGCCCACCCTTTAGCGCTTTTATATGCTCGCATAAAAGCTCGGTATCAAACGCATCCGGATGGTCATAATTTAGCTTGGCGCGTTCCTCATAGGAGATTTCATCATGACTTTTGTAATAATTATCATGGCGCAGAACACTGACCTCGTTCTTGCCAAAGCTATCTACCAGTTTATTTGCAAGAGTTGTCTTTCCGCTCCCGGTTCCTCCTGCAATTCCAATCAGTATTGTATCCATAGCCTGGTCTACTCCTGTATGATTGCCAAGGTTGCACTTGTTCCAAGGCGGCTTGCACCCGCATCAATCATGGCTTCTGCCTCCTTTGCCGTATGGATTCCTCCGGAGGCCTTCACTCCCATTTTGCTTCCGACTGTTTTTTTCATCAGCGCAACATCCTCTGCCTTTGCACCTCCTGACCCAAAGCCGGTCGAGGTCTTCACAAAATCTGCTCCCGCTTCTTGCGACAATTCGCATGCCTTTTTTTTCTCCTCATCGGTAAGAAGGCAGGTCTCAAGAATCACCTTTAGCACAATATCTTTTCCGCATATTTCTTTTAATGTGCGAATCTCATTCCGCACATAATCATATTCTTTGTCCTTCAAGGCTCCCACATTGATGACCATATCAATCTCTGTGGCCCCATCCTCAATGGCTGCTTTCGTCTCATATGCCTTTACTCTCGTATCAGACATTCCAAGCGGAAAGCCCACTACCGTACACACCTTCACATCCGATCCCTTTAACCTGTCTGCCACAAGCTTTGTGTAATACTGATTGACGCACACAGATGCAAAATCATGTGCCAGCGCCTCATCACAGATTTTTAAAACCTGCTCCTTTGTCGCCTCCGCCTTTAAAATCGTGTGGTCAAAATATTTGCTGGTAATCATCTTTTTCTCCTCTCCCTGAAACAATTTCACAATTCTCCCCAAAGCATGGAATACGTGCTATCTTGCTCCCTTATCATAAGGAATCCCCTCTGCCTTCGGCGCATTGGAGTGCTTTGACGTAAATGCCAGAACAAGCAGTGATACGAGATAAGGCAGCATATTGTAAACACCACTTGGAATATTTAATTTTACAAGGAATTCAAAGCCAAAATATACATTGGACAGCGCTCGAAAAAATCCGAAAAGAATCGCTGCCATTGCGATATTCTGCGGCTTCCACTTTCCAAAAATCATAACGGCAAGCGACAAAAATCCAAAGCCTGCCACGCCGTACTCAAACTTCCACTCCGACACGCCTGCCGTAATGTAAACAATTCCTCCCAGACCACCAAGTAAACCGGAAATCAGCACACCTGCCCAGCGCATCCGATATACGTTAATACCCACGGAATCCGCCGCTTGGGGATGCTCACCACAGGCTCTAAGCCGCAGCCCAAACCTTGTCTTGTATAAAACGACATAGGATGCAATCAGCACAAGAATCGTAATCAGCATAAACCAGCTGAATTCAAAGCCGCCTATATTCACAATAAACGCCTTCTTTTCCTCAATATATTGGACAATGGAGGAATGATCGTCCGGATTTTGAATGGTATTGATTGATTTTACAATTACAGTGGCAACCGCAGTGCCAAGCATATTCATCGCCGTACCAATCAAGGTCTGGTCTGCCTTAAAATGAATTGCCGCAACGGCAAGCAGAGCCGAATACACCATGCCGACAAGCAAGGCAGCAAGGATTGTCGCAGCAACGATTACGCCGGGAGCTGTCCCTCCCGGTAAAAATCGCATCATCAATGCGCCGCCCATAGCGCCCATTACCATAATTCCCTCCAGCCCCAGATTAATTACACCGGAGCGTTCGGAAAAGCAGCCTCCCAATGCCACAAGAGTCAGGATGCATGCAAATAAAATTGTATATTGAAGTAATAATACCATTAATTTGCTCCTCCCTTCTCCTCTATCGCCTTCTTATTCTCAGCCTTTGCGAGAGAACGATTCATAACATATTTAAAAAAGCTTACAAAGCCACAGAGATAAATAATAATGGATGAAATCAATTCAGAAATCTGTGAGCAATAAATCGTCAAATCTACGTGTGAACCACCCTCTGTAATATGCTGAATAAAGAAGGAGGCAAGGATTGCTCCAAACGGATTCAGCCCGCCAAGAAACGCTGCCGCAATCCCATTAAAGCCCATACCCGGCACAGAGGATGCCGTTACCTGCCACTGCTCAATATCAGTCTGGTAGAGAAACGCACCGCCAAGACCTGCCAAAGCGCCACTGATTGCCAGAGAAATAATAATATTTCTTTTTTCTGCCATACCACAGTATTTTGCGGCATGCTTATTGAAGCCGGTTGCCTTTAGCTCATAGCCAAACTTTGTCCGATTTAATACCACCCACACCAGCACAGCAAAGAAAACGGAAAGCGGAATCGCAATTCCTACATATTGATTCCCGGAAAACAGTTTATCGATTCCAAGCGTAGGAAGAATTGCACCCTTTCCTCTTGCCTTTAAGGTATAGGTGTAAGCACTTGCAACATCCTTTACATTCGCCAGCAGCATGTTGGTAAAGTAGAGTCCAATCCAGTTGAGCATAATCCCGGAGATTACCTCATTCACATTGAGATTCGCTTTTAGCGCTCCGGTCACCATACCAAACACTGCTCCTGCAACTGCCGCAAAAAGCAGACAGGGCAACCATCCCCAGCCCCATGCCAATGCCGCGTACAAACAGGCGCAGGAGCCCATAACGTATTGCCCGGCTGCACCGATGTTAAAAAGTCCCACCTTGTAGGAAAACAGAATAGACAACGAGCACATCAAAAGAGGGGCTGCCTTTGCCAAAGTTGTGCCAAGATGCTTCATTCTGATGTTCGCTCTGCTGTAGCCAAAGAAATTCTTGACGACTGCAAGAATGGACGAAAGCGCCCCATCCGGCTCGATTGCCAACAGCACGAGATACCCGATAAAAAGTCCGATTACAATGCAGACAAGCGAAATCAGAAAGGACTGCAATGCATCATTTTTTAACAGCTTTTTCATACTCCGGTTACCTCCTGCCTTTTTGCTCCTGCCATGTAAAGTCCAAGCTCTTCCTGCGTCGTCTTCTTGGGGTCAAATTCCCCTACAATCTCTCCCTCATACATAACTAAAATACGATCCGGTACATCCATCACCTCATCCAGCTCCAAGGAAACCAGCAAGACCGCCTTGCCCTCGTCACGCTGCGCGACAAGCTGCTTGTGAATATATTCGATTGCACCGACATCAAGTCCGCGAGTCGGCTGAACCGCAATCAAAACCTCCGGATTCTTATCAATCTCTCTGGCAATAATCGCCTTCTGCTGATTTCCTCCTGACATACTGCGGGCAATCGTAATCGGTCCTTGTCCCGAACGCACATCATACTGCTCAATCAGCCGCTTTGCATTCTTCCTAATATTCTTAAAGCGTAAAAATCCCATTTTATCCGTAAATTCCGGCTCAAAATAGCGCTCCAGTACCAGATTCTCCTCTAAGGAATAATCCAACACCAGCCCGTGCTTATGGCGATCCTCCGGAATGTGGCTTATGCCCATTTTATTTCTCTGGCGGATGCTTGTATTTGTAATATCCTTTCCGCACAATGCAAGCTTACCGGAGACAAGCGGTTCAAGACCTGTCAAGCCATGCACCAGCTCTGTCTGTCCGTTTCCGTCAATTCCTGCGATACAGACAATCTCTCCTGCACGCAATTGAAACGAGACATCCTTTACCGCGTTGTTTTTATGGCTCTTGGAAGCCACCGTCATATGCTCCACAGCAAGCAATACCTCTCCCGGGCTCTGCTCCTGCTTCTTTACATGGAAGCTGACATTTCTCCCAACCATCATTGCAGACAGCTCTTGAATGCTTGTCCCTGCGGTATCTACCGTACCGATATACTTGCCCTTTCGAATCACGGTGCAGCGATCCGCAACCTCCATAATCTCTGCAAGCTTGTGCG
Source organism: Clostridiales bacterium (assembly GCA_029012225.1). Classification (GTDB taxonomy): domain Bacteria; phylum Bacillota; class Clostridia; order Lachnospirales; family Lachnospiraceae; genus Roseburia. The sequence continues at coordinate 2,180 of JAQXLR010000004.1, read as the reverse complement.
AGATAAAGAGAATACTCTTTCCCTCCGCAGCCAGATTTTTCATAATCTGCATCAGCTCCGCGATCTCCTGCGGCGTCAAAACCGCGGTAGGCTCATCAAAAATTAATATGTCATTTTCTCGATAAAGCATCTTTAAGATCTCGGTACGCTGCTGCATTCCCACTGTGATGTCTGAGATCATTGCATCCGGATCCACATACAGTCCGTATTTTTGTGAGAGTGCCATTACCTTTTCTTTTGCTTCCTCTGTTTTTAAAAAGCCATATTGATTCGGCTCAACGCCTAAAATAATGTTTTCGAGCACAGAAAAACACTCCACCAGCTTAAAATGCTGGTGCACCATGCCGATCCCAAGACGGTTGGCATCATTTGGATTGTGAATCTTCACTTCTTTTCCATCCTTTTTGATAATCCCCTCCTCGGGCTGATACAGACCAAACAACACACTCATCAGTGTAGATTTTCCGGCACCGTTTTCACCGAGCAGCGCATGAATCTCTCCCCTCTTTAGCTGAAGAGAAATGTTATCATTTGCGACGATTCCGGGAAATCGTTTTGTAATATTCAACATTTCAATGACATATGCCTTTTCCACGGTTCTCCCCTTTCCTCTTTTTACGTCTATATTTTATAGTTTACAGGTTTTGTATGTTTTTTTCAAGAAAAAAGACATTGGTATCGGAAAAAGGGAGGCTTTCGCACAATGTCATTTCGTTAAGATTTCAAGAAAACACACCCGTCCACTTTGACAAAAATAGACGGGTGTGTTTTACTTTAAATTCGATAAATCGGAAGTTGTCTACTCCTCCAACCGTTTGCGAAATTTTTTCTCTCCGATATAGGTATAAACTACGGAAGGAATCGCACAAGCCACCAAGATAAATATTTCACAAGTACTCTTATTCTCCCGTCTTAGGCGATCTGGGCATATCTGCGTGCCCTTCAACCAAGAGCATGGTCGGATTTGTCCAGTTCTGCGATGATGCAACAGAATCAACAGAATCCACAATGATCAATGTCGTTCTTCCATAGCCATTCGTATAGCCAAAGGTCATCTCATACGTTCCCGCAGCAAGATTCGAAATATACTCCTCCGTAAAGGTCAAAATCGTAGAGCCACTCTTTCGTGTGTAATATTTTTCCTCAATCGTCATACCTTGCACCTTTACCCACAGGAAGTTGTCCAATTCTCCGTCTATATGGATTGTTACTGTTCTGTCTGCACCCTTTTGAATCGTCTGATTGGAGCCCTTTATGACAACATATATCTCCCGATACGAAAGACCTGTAGCGGAAAGCGTCTGTGTCTTTAGGATACGTCCGCATACCGTACACTCCTTATGACGCATTCCGTCTGTCGTCTCTGTCGGCATCTGATCCACAATCCACTGCCCTTCTGTATGCTCTCCCTTATCCTGCACCGTTCCGTCACAGCCCGAAGAGGTACATGCATGCCAATGATGGGTCGCATCGTGCGTCCAACTGGTATCAGGAAGCAATCGTAGCCGTTCTCTCCTGCAACTGCATTCTGTTCAAAAAACCGCTCCCATTCAGCCAATTATTCATGGCAGCGACAGATTTCGTCCCCAAAGTCCTACCATCCAAATGCAAAAACATGGTTTCCGTCGTCCCATCGGAACTATATGCTGTGGTTTTTTTAGACAGCACTCTCCATTGAAAAGAAGTACCTCCGCTCTGCGCAAAATAGACCTTTGAGCCTCTCCACGGATCTGTATTCGTCGACGGAGCTGTCGGATTTTCGATTCCCGCAATCTCTCCGTCAATATTCAGGTTTATCTCTTTTATGTTTGCGGGAGCCGCTTCTACTCTCATCAGCTCCGCAATCGGCACCATTCCCACCAAAAGTAGCAAGGCGAGAATTCCTGCCACAATTCTTTTTAATGATATCTTCTTCATTTGTTTCTTATTCTCCCATGCTCACTTTACACAGCAGTAAAACCTTATGCAATATCTGCTATGATTTCGCTAATATTATACTGGTAGTAATTTATATAATCAAGCACTTTTTAATTATTTTCTAATAGATTGTGTGTCTTTTTGAGACATGGGCTGTAAGGACCGAAAAAGCCTCCAAGTCATTCTCGACTTGAAGGCTTTGTTTTCGCCACTCTATTTCAGATTGCCAAAGTTTTCAAAGGTAATTGCAGTCACTTCCGGCT
>JAQXLR010000003.1 GCA_029012225.1 Clostridiales bacterium | reverse complement strand
TCGAATACTGAAACAATCCGGTATCATGTATGATGCCGGTGTAAATACACTCCGCAATCTCCTTTGTAATCCTCTCTTTTTGCAGCAATTCAAAAACAAGCTCTGAGGTTGAGCTTGCCTCCGGAACAATGTAATTTTCATCTGCAAAGCTTTGATTGCTGATATGATGATCAATGCAAAGTGTCCGTTCTGCCGTTCGGAATAACCGTTCTGCATCTCCCAATCTGTCTGCATCTCCACAGTCCTGCACAATAAACAGCTGATAGTGCGTCTTTTGCGGAATCGTATGCAAAATTTCCCCGGAGCGTGCCAGAAACTTAAAAATATTCGGAATCGGCTCCAGATACAGATCCACAGAAAGCTGCGGATAATATGTCTTAATGTAGTTATAAGTAGCAAGGCAGGAGCCGACACAGTCCCCGTCCGGTCTGACATGACCGGAAATGGCAACTGTATCTACTTCTTTTAAAAACATGTCAAGCTTCGTCATAAAAGCCTACCTTTCCCTTCTATGCTTTGATATCTTTTGTTACCTCATCAATCATTTTTGACATTTTTACGCCATATTCAATTGATTGGTCAAGAATGAAAGTAATTTCCGGTGTATTGCGGAGGTTAATGGTTCTTGCCAGTTCCCTTCTGATGTATCCCTCCGCACTCTTTAATCCTGCCAGCGTATTTTTCGCAGCCTCCTCATCTCCTAAGACGCTGATATACGCCTTGCAGGCCTTTAGATCCGGTGCAACATCCACAGCCACAACACTCGTCATCGGATGAATACGAGGATCCTTGATTTCCCCTCGAATCATATTTGCGAGCTCTCGCAAAACTTCTTCGTTTACCCGGATATTTTTAATACTGTTTTTTCTCATCGATCCCTCTCCGTTAGCGCGGAACCTCTACCATCGTGTAGGCTTCCACAATATCAAACTCTGCAATGTCATGAAAGCCTTCAAATACAAGACCACATTCATACCCTGCCTTCACTTCTTTTACATCATCCTTAAAGCGTCTTAAGGAAGCCAGCTCCCCTTCAAAGATTTGGCTGCCCTCACGAGAAATGCGAACCTTGCAGCCTCTTTGGAACACACCGTCAAGTACGTAGGATCCGGCAATATTTCCAACGCCTGACGCCTTAAATACCTGACGCACCTCTGCATGCCCAAGCACCTTCTCCTCAAAAATCGGATCCAGCATGCCCTTCATCGCCGCCTCTACATCCTCAATCGCATTGTAGATGACCTTATAAAGCCTTACGTCTACGTTTTCTTTCTCAGCCGTTACCTTTGCCGTTACATCCGGACGTACATTAAAGCCGATGATGATTGCATTGGAGGCAGATGCCAGACTGACGTCCGATTCGTTGATTGCTCCGACACCACCGTGGATGACCTTTACAACTACCTCCTCGTTGGAAAGCTTGATAAGACTCTGCTTTACTGCCTCTACGGAGCCCTGCACATCTGCCTTTACAATGATGTTGAGCTCTTTTACGTTTCCGGACTGAATCTGTGAAAACAGATCATCCAGAGACATCTTTGCCTTCGTATCCTCGAGCAAACGGTTTTTGCTCTCTGAAATATAGGTCTCAGCAAATGCCCGCGCCTCCTTCTCCGTGTCAGTGGAGACAAAGGTCTCGCCCGCCTCCGGAACAGAGGAAAGTCCCAGAATCTCTACCGGAGTGGAGGGTCCTGCTTCCTTTACTCTTCTGCCCTGATCATCAATCATGGCGCGAACCTTTCCATAGCAGCTTCCGCACGCAATCGGCTCTCCTACATGTAGGGTTCCCTTTTGTACCAAAACAGTTGCAACTGCACCACGTCCCTTATCAAGCTGTGCCTCTATAATCAGTCCTCTTGCATTTCGGTTCGGATTCGCCTTAAGCTCCAGAACCTCTGCCGTCAAAAGAATCATCTCAAGCAAATGATCGATTCCTTCTTTTGTATGTGCAGATACCGGACAAAAAACAGTGCTTCCGCCCCAATCCTCCGGAATCAGCTCATATTCTGAGAGCTCCTGCTTTACTCTCTCAATGTTTGCACTCGGCTTATCAATCTTATTGATGGCAACGATAATCTCTACGCCTGCCGCCTTCGCATGATTGATTGCCTCTACCGTCTGCGGCATCACGCCATCATCCGCTGCGACTACCAGAATTGCAATGTCTGTCGAGTGGGCTCCACGCATACGCATTGCAGTAAACGCCTCATGTCCCGGTGTATCCAAAAACGTAATATTCTGCCCATTGCAGGAAACAACGGAGGCTCCGATATGCTGGGTAATGCCGCCCGCCTCCTTGTCTGTCACTCTCGTGGAGCGAATTGCATCGAGCAAGGAGGTTTTTCCGTGATCAACATGACCCATCACGCAGACTACCGGAGGACGGGCAACTAAGGTCTCCTCCAAATCGTCCTCCTCTTTTAGAAGCTCTGCAATCACATCAATCTTTTCTTCCGGCTCACAGATGCAGTTAAATTCAAGCGCAATCTCCTCTGCCGTCTCGTAATCTACCTCCTGATTCACAGTAACCATCGTTCCCTTTAGGAACAACTTTTTTACAATAACAGATGGCTGTACCTTCATCTTATCTGCAAGCTCTTTGATGGTCAGCTTCTCAGGCAATACCAGCGTGCGGATGACTTCTTCCTCCTGCTTGGGCTGCTGATGCTGTGTCTTTTTCTTGCCGCCGTTCTTCTCCAGATTGACAAATCTCTCCTGCTTCTTGCCTCCCAAGGAATCATAATCATTTTTCTGTCTGCCGTTTCTGTTTCTGTCTTTGTCACGCTCCCTGGATTCTTTGCCTCTTAATTCCTCCGGAGCCGCTGCTCCCGCTTCCTTGTTGAAGCGATCCAGCTCTTTTTCAAATCTGCCGTTCCCCTGTCCGCCACGATACGTATTCCCGCGATTATTGCCTCGATTGGCCTGATTTGAATTCTGATTCGGTCTGCCATTTTGAAACGTTCTCTGACTGCCATCCGGTCTTCCTCCCCGGTTGCCTCCAAAGCCTTGTGAAAAACGCTCCCCATTGTTTGAACGGCGCTCTCCTGTATTCGGCCGACGCTCTCCGCTGTTTGGACGACGTTCCCCACCACTTGGACGACGCTCTCCGCTGTTTGGACGACGTTCGCCGCCATTGGAACGCACCTCACCGCTCTGTGCATAGACATTCCCATAGACATTGCCGGGTCGTCTTTCCTGCGCCGTTGCCGTCTCCTTCTTTCCTTCGTCTGTATTTTGCGTCAAAGACTGTGCCTGTACTTGTGCCTGCACTTCCTTCTGCTTAGCTGCTGCAAGATTTTCCGCTTCCTCCGCAGCTTTTGCCGCCTCCGGATTGATTGCTCGCTCAAATGCCTTTCTGACATCATAGCCGCTTGTCACCGGTCTTGCCTGACGCTCTCCACCTCCCGGACGACTTTGTCCGTGGCGGCGCTCTGCCCCGCCGGAACGTCCGCCGTTCGAATCCGCCTGTCTTCTGCCATTTGGATGACCTGCTCCCTGTTTACTATACTGTGCATTAAAAACAGCTGTTATACTTGATTTTTTCTTTGGCCGCTCCTCTTTTTTTGTTGCCTTTGCAGGCTCTTTTTTCTCCTCTTTGGGCATCTTTTCTGCCACATCCTCTTTTGCATCGCCTGCCGGCTTTTTAAACTTCTTTCGAACCAGCTCCTGTGCGGCCTCCTCCATACCACTGCTGTGGGATGTAACCGCATGCTCTGTTCCGCTTAAAAATTCTATAATCTTTTTGCTCTCTATTCCGATTTCTTTTGCAAGTTGACTCACTCTCATTTTTGCCATATATTTTGTTTCCTCCATTATTCAGTTGTTGATAGCTGCTTCAATTTATCCTCAATCGAACGTGCCAATCCCTCATTCGTAACTGCCAGCGAAGCCCGAAATTCTTTTCCGATAAAGTGACCTAAGCTGTCCTTATCCGCATAAACATACATCGCCACCCGATAAAATTCTGTCATATTTGAAAATTTTTTCTTCGTATTATCCGATGCATCTGCCGCAACTATGACAAGGTTCGCTCTCCCTTCCTTTACCGCCTTTTCCGTGGAAAATTCACCGCTTACCACATTGCCCGACTTTGCCGCAATTCCAAGCAATGACAATATTTTATCCGGCTTCAAGCTCCTTCATCTCCTTTTCCAGCATTTCATACACACCCTTTGGAATCGCCATTTTAAAGGAACGCTCCAGCCCCTTGCTTTTCATCGCCGTCTGTAAGCATGCGCTGCTTTTGCAGATGTAGGCGCCTCTACCGTTCTTTTTGCCTGTCGTATCCAAAAGGATCGCAAAAGCTCCATCCTCAGATGCCACCTTAAGAATCCGTATCATATCCTTTTTGGCTTTCATTTCCCTGCAGCCGACGCATTGACGCAGGGGTGTTTTTTTATTCGTCATCCGTCTGCCCCAAAGCCTCCTCATATTCTGCTTCCGGCTCTATTTCCTCTGCCTCATATTCGCTCTCTTGCGAATCTTCTGCCTCATCCTCATATGCATCTTCAAAATACTCATCCTCCTCATAGTATTCATCATCTACATACTCATTCTCATAATCCAAGAAGTCTCCTGCCTCTCTTGCCTGGGTCTCGCTCTTAATGTCGATTTTAAAGCCGGTTAAGCGAGCTGCAAGCCTTGCATTCTGTCCCTCTTTTCCGATTGCCAAAGACAGCTGGTAATCCGGTACAACGACCTTTGCAGCCTTCTCCTCCGCATCTGCAATGACAGAAATGACCTTCGCAGGGCTTAAGGCATTTTCGATTAACATCGCAGGATTTTCATTCCACATAATAATGTCGATTTTTTCTCCGCGCAGCTCGTTTACAATCGCATTGACTCTGGCACCGCTCATTCCGACGCATGCCCCCACGGGATCCACATCCGGATCGTTTGACCATACCGCAATCTTTGTTCGGCTCCCCGCCTCTCTTGCAATCGCTTTTATCTCTACAATGCCTTCCTTAATCTCAGCTACCTCTGATTCAAAGAGACGCTTTACCAGCTCCGGATGTGTTCTGGACACCAGAATCTTGGGTCCTTTGGAGGTGGATTTTACCTCCAGAATGTATAGCTTGATTCGCTCGGTAGGCTGGAAGATCTCTCCTTTTACCTGCTCGTTCTCTGTCAGAATCGCATCCACCTTTCCCAAATTGATGCTGACATTCTTGCCGATATAGCGCTGCACTACGCCCGTAACAACATCCTTTTCCTTGCTGTAATACTCATCAAAGAGTACCTTACGCTCCTCCTCACGAATTTTTTGTAAGATTACGTTTTTTGCATTCATCGTGGCAATACGCCCAAATTCCTTCGACTGCACCTCAATATTGACAATATCTCCAACCTCATATTTCGAATCTATCATCTTTGCGTTGGCAAGACTGATTTGCTCGACCGGATCCTCCACCTTCTCTACTACTGTTTTCTCCTGAAATACATGATACTCACATGTCTGTGGGTCAATGCTTACTTTCACATTCTCCGATTTTCCGAAATGATTCTTGCACGCTGTCACAAGTGAATTCTCAATTGCCTCAAGCAGTGTCTCTTTACTGATATTTTTCTCCTGCTCTAACATGGTCAACGCTTCCAGCAATTCATTATTGTTCATTTTTGGTATCCTCCTGAATCTATTTGGGGTATTCTCTAAAAATCAAACGCCAGACGGATTAAGGCGATATCTGATTTTTCAAAGGTTTGCTTCTCGCCTTCTTCTGTCTCAATCGTCACAGTATTCTCATCATAGGCCTTTAAGATGCCATAAAATTCTTTTTTACGGTCAATTGCATGATAGGTTCGAATCTCCAAATTCTTTCCCATGCTTCTGATATAATCTTTTTCCTTTTTCAGCGGTCTTAAAAGTCCCGGTGAGCTGACCTCAAACACGTAAGAATCCTCAATATAATCCTCTCTGTCCAACAGCTCATTCATCTCTCTGGCCACATCCTCGCAATCATTCACGGTAATTCCGCCTTCCTTATCAATGTAGGCTCGCAGGTACCAGACGCCGCCTTCCTTGACATACTCCACATCCACAAGCTCAAATTCCATTCGCTCTAAGATGGGGGCAATCAGCTTCTCGGTGTGCGCTTCATACGTCTTGTGCTTTGACATATCTACACCTTCCTCCATATTCAATTTTCTTCCGCATAATGCGGCTCTAACATGAATTGAGAGAGGACCTCCGTCCTCTCTCAATTCGGTTACTATGTTATCTTATTTAGAATAGCACTTTAAATAAGAAAATGCAAGTATTTTTCTTTAAATTTGTACCTGAAAGATTATCACGTCTCATTGCAGCTTGCATACATCCACCCAGCCCTTGGGCTCGGCAAAGGACTCCAGCTCCTCTATCGTCACCTCAATTGCACTATTACTGCTCCCACATGCAGGAAACACCGTTTCGAAGCGCTGCAAGGATATATCCAAATAGACGATTACTCCTTCCTTTCTTCCAAAAGGACAAACTCCGCCTACCGCATGTCCAATCTGCTCTTCTACCTCCTGTGGGGTCAGCATCTTTGCTTTTGTATGAAATTGCTCCTTATATTTGCGATTATCAATCTTGGTATCTCCGGCACATACGATTAAAATCGGTTGTCCGTCGACTTGAAGAGATAATGTTTTTGCAATTCGTTGTTCCTCTGTGCCAAGAGCCTCTGCCGCCAATGCCACCGTCGCACTGGAAACCTCAAACTCCTGTATCCGTTCTTCTGCACCATATTTTTTTAAATATTCTCTTGCACTCTGTATTGACATATCTCCTCCGCTTTTCTTCCCCTTCTTTTACTGTGGCACCTAACGTATATCCTAGCATATTTTGTAAGAGAATCAAGTTCTTTTAAAAAAAAACAAAAAATACTTGCTTTTTTTATTTTGCATGTTATAATAGCTATTGTTCTGGTTCGTTGGTCAAGCGGTCAAG
>JAQXLR010000002.1 GCA_029012225.1 Clostridiales bacterium | reverse complement strand
GGATTTTTAGAATATGAGAGAAACGTATCCAAATTAGAAGACCCCTGTGAACGGGTAAAGCATTTTCGTGAGTTTCATGCGTATTTACCAAGAGAGGAGCAGCAAAAGCAGGGAGCCAGATGCATGGACTGCGGCGTTCCGTTTTGCCAATCCGGGATGACAATTGCAGGGATGACAAGCGGGTGTCCGCTTCATAATCTGGTTCCGGAATGGAATGATTTGGTATATGCGGGAAACTGGGAGGGAGCATACGAGAGACTGAAAAAGACCAATAATTTTCCGGAATTTACGGCCAGAGTATGTCCGGCACTCTGCGAAAATGCATGCACCTGCGGACTGGACGGGGAGCCGGTGGCAAGTAAGGAAAATGAGTATGCCATTATCGAATATGCCTATGAAAAGGGGCTTACCGAGGCAAATCCTCCAAAGGTGCGCACCGGCAAAACCGTGGCAGTCGTAGGCAGCGGTCCGGCCGGTCTTGCAGTGGCAGATCAGCTAAACAAAAGAGGGCATCAGGTAACGGTATTTGAGCGAAGCGACAGAATCGGCGGTTTGCTGATGTATGGCATTCCGAACATGAAGCTGGAAAAGCACATCATTGAGCGAAAGGTAAAAATTATGGAGGAGGAGGGCATCCGCTTTGTCACGAAGACAGATATCGGCAAGAATACAAAGACCAAAAAGCTTCTTTCCGAGTTTGATCGCGTGGTGTTGTGCTGCGGAGCCTCGAATCCGAGAGATATCCCGGTAGAAGGAAGAGATGCAAACGGAATCTATTTTGCCGTGGATTTTCTAAAAAGCGTAACAAAGAGCCTTCTTGACTCCAATCTAAAGGACAAGGCGTATATTCCGGCCTCGGGGAAGCGTGTGGTTATTATCGGCGGAGGAGATACCGGAAACGACTGTGTTGCAACAGCCATTCGTTTGGGCGCAACGGCGGTAACACAAATTGAGATGATGCCAAAGGCACCGGATACAAGGACAGCGGGAAATCCATGGCCGGAATGGCCGAAAATTGCGAAGACAGATTATGGTCAGGAGGAGGCAATCACTTTGTTCGGACAAGACCCTCGTATTTATGAGGCGACGGTAAAGGAATTTATAAAGGACGAAAACGGAAATTTGGCAGGCGTAAAGATTGTAATGCTGGCATGGGAGAGGGACAGCGCAACCGGAAAAATGACGATGAAGGAGGTCGCGGGCAGTGAAAGAATCATCGAAGCGCAGCTTGCCTTGATTGCGGCGGGCTTTCTTGGCACACAGCAATATGTTGCGGATGCCTTCCGGTTGGAGTTGGACGAAAGGACGAATGTAAAGACAGAGAGAGGGAAATTTCAGACGAATGTAAAAAATATTTTTGTGGCAGGAGATATGCACACAGGGCAATCTCTTGTGGTAAAGGCAATCTGGCAAGGCAGAGAGTGTGCAAAAGAGGTGGATTTAAGCTTGATGGGATATTAAAAGAAGGAGGATTGCAGTATGGAAAAGGTATCGGAATGTTTCGGAAGTATGGTGTTTGATGATAGAGTGATGAAGGCAAATCTCTCGTCAAAGGTGTATCAATCCTTAAGAAAGACGATTGATGAGGGTGCAAAATTGGACTTGTCTGTAGCAAATGCGGTTGCAACGGCAATGAAGGACTGGGCTGTGCAAAAGGGTGCGACGCATTATACACACTGGTTTCAGCCATTGACAGGAATTACGGCAGAAAAGCATGACAGCTTTATTGCGCCTTCGCCGGATGGGGGCGTGATTATGGAGTTTTCCGGCAAAGAGCTGATTCAAGGCGAGCCGGACGCATCGTCTTTTCCGTCAGGCGGACTTCGTGCGACGTTTGAGGCGAGAGGGTATACGGCATGGGATCCGACGTCTTATGCATTTATCAAGGGAAAAACGTTGTGTATTCCGACTGTATTCTGCTCTTACGGAGGGGAGGCACTTGATAAAAAGACACCCTTGCTCCGCTCCATGGAAGCACTGAATCGTCAGGCACTTCGTATCCTTCGCTTGTTTGGAAATGATGAGGTCAAATGTGTTCGTACCTCTGTAGGCCCCGAGCAGGAGTATTTTCTTATTGATAAGGAGATGTACGACAAGCGCAAGGATTTGATTTTTACAGGCCGCACTCTTTTCGGAGCAAAGGCACCAAAGGGACAGGAGATGGAGGATCATTACTTTGGTGTCATCAAGATGAGAGTAAGCGCATATATGGAGGAGCTAAACGAAGAATTGTGGAAGCTTGGAATCCTTGCGAAGACAGAGCACAATGAGGTTGCTCCTGCCCAGCATGAGCTTGCACCGATCTATGGGACGACAAACGTTGCCGCTGACCACAATCAGCTGACAATGGAGATTATGCAGAAGGTGGCGGCAAAGCACGGGCTTGTCTGTCTGCTTCATGAAAAGCCGTTTGCGGGGGTAAACGGAAGCGGAAAGCATAACAACTGGTCCATTGGAACGGATACCGGTGTGAATCTGTTGTCTCCGGGTGAGACACCGTATGAAAATGCTCAATTTTTACTTTTCCTGTGTGCAGTCATAAAAGCAGTAGACGATTATCAGGATTTGCTGCGCCTATCAGTGGCCACGGCCGGAAACGATCACAGGCTTGGTGCAAATGAGGCTCCGCCTGCCGTTGTATCCATTTTTCTTGGGGATGAGCTGACCGCGATTTTGGAAGCGATTGAACGAGAAGAGCCCTATAACGGAATGAAAAAGAAAACAATGAAGCTTGGTGTGGATGTGCTGCCCAAATTTCCGAGAGACAACACCGACCGAAACAGAACCTCTCCCTTTGCCTTTACCGGAAATAAATTTGAATTTCGCATGCTTGGCTCCTCCAACAGCATTTCCTGTGCCAACATTATGTTAAATACGGCGGTTGCGGAATCCTTAAAAATCTATGCAGACAGGCTGGAGGGAGTGGAGGACTTTGAGACATCGCTCCATGAGATGATTCGCAAAACCATCCGTGACCATAAGCATATTTTATTTAACGGAAACGGCTATGAGGATTCCTGGATTGAGGAGGCGACAAAGGAGCGCGGACTTCATAATTATCCGACAACACCGGATTGCATGCCGCACTTATTGGATGAGAAAAACGTGAAAATGCTGACGGAGCATAAGGTCTTTACCATTGCAGAGTTAAATTCGCGGTGTGAGATTATGCTGGATAACTACTGCAAGACGGTCGTTATTGAGGCAAATACAATGGTGGATATGGCAAGAAAGCAGATTTTACCGGCAGTAGAGGCTTACATAGCAGACCTGGCAAAGACGGCAGCGGCAAAAAAAGCGCTGCTCGATGATGTGGCATGCGAGTATGAGAAGGGGATGGTAGGAAGGCTGTCTGTGCTGGGAGATCAGATTGCGACAAAGACGGACGAGGTAGAGGCAGCGGTAAGGAAGCTAAAGGACGCAGCAGATACCAAGGAGCAGGCGTATGCCATTCGTGATACGGTGCTTGTAAAGATGACGGAGCTTCGTGCTGCCTGCGATGAGGCAGAAAGCTATACCGCGGAGGATTACTGGCCGTTCCCTACCTATGGCGAATTATTGTTTGGAGTAAAATGAGGATAAAAGTATGTGTTCAATTATGGGCTATTGTGGCAGCAGTGCCACATTGGATCAGTTTCAAGAGGGATTTAAAAAAACAATTTCCAGAGGACCGGATGCTTCGAAAATCATCGATACGGGAAAGGGACTGCTCGGATTCCACAGGCTTGCCATTATGGGCTTGCATCCAGAGGGGATGCAGCCCTTTGAGCTGGACGGAAGCTTTGCTGTCTGTAATGGGGAGCTCTATGGATTTCAGACGCAGAGAGAGGAATTAAGAAAAAGAGGATATACGTTTGTCAGCGAAAGCGATTGTGAAATTCTGCTTCCTATGTACCGTGAGTATGGGGTGGAAATGTTTCAAATGCTGGATGCGGAATTTGCATGTATTCTGTTTGACGGTAAGACAAAGGAGTATATTGCCGCCCGCGACCCAATCGGCATTCGACCGCTCTATTACGGATATGACAAGGAAGGAACGATAATTTTTGCCAGTGAGGCGAAAAATCTGGTCGGACTGACAAAGAAAATCATGCCGTTTCCTCCGGGACATTATTGCAAGGATGGCAGATTCATCTGCTACTGTGACATCACAAGGGTGGAACATGTGTGCCATGATGATCTGGAGACAATCTGCAAAAACATTCATGATAAGCTTGTTGCCGGAGTCGAAAAAAGACTGGTGGCAGATGCCAAGGTAGGCTTTCTTCTCTCCGGAGGGCTTGATTCCTCTCTTGTCTGTGCGATTGCGGCGAGAAGGAGCAAGGAGCCGATTCGCACCTTTGCCATCGGAATGTGCGGGGACGCCATTGATTTAAAATATGCAAAGCAGACAGCAGATTATATTGGCAGTCAGCACACGGAGGTTATCATATCGGCAGAGGAGGTGCTTGGAGCATTAGAGGAGGTAATTGCTCTGCTTGGAACCTATGATATTACGACGATACGGGCAAGCATCGGCATGTATCTTGTTTGTCGGGCGATTCACAAAAAAACAAACATCCGCGTCCTTTTAACCGGAGAGATATCGGATGAGCTGTTTGGCTATAAGTATACCGATTTTGCGCCGAGTGCAAAAGCGTTTCAGGAGGAGTCCGAAAAAAGAATACGGGAGCTGCATATGTATGATGTGCTTCGTGCAGACAGGTGTATTTCCGTAAACTCGCTGGAGGCAAGAGTACCCTTTGGCGATTTGGATTTTGTGAAATATGTCATGGCGATTGATCCAAAGAAGAAGCAAAACAGCTACGGAAAGGGGAAATATCTTTTGCGTCATGCCTTTGAGGGAGATTATCTGCCGCATGAAATTCTCTATCGTGAAAAGGCGGCTTTTTCCGATGCAGTCGGTCACTCCATGGTAGATTACCTAAAGGAATATGCAAACGACCGCTATACAGACGAGGAATTTGAAAAAAAGAGGAGAGCGTATCACAATCCCGCACCCTTTACAAAGGAATCGTTGCTGTATCGGGAAATTTTTGAAACCTATTATCCCGGTCAGGCAGAAATGGTGGTCGGTTACTGGATGCCAAATAAGGATTGGGAGGGATGCAATGTAGAGGATCCGTCTGCCCGCGTGCTTTCCAATTACGGAGACAGCGGAAAGTAGCCGGAGCAACATCACAAATTTTTCTTGAGTTTTGCATTTCTAAGAGCAAAAGGAAGCTGCCGCTTCGCAAACATTCATTTGCGGAAGCGACAGCCTTAGCTTGTTATGCTTGCGGATAGATCAGGTGCTCCTCGTCAATGTCATAAAGAGTATGCGCAAGATACCTTTTTGCCAGATATTTTGCCATCGGCAGATTCATATCCAGAT
>JAQXLR010000001.1 GCA_029012225.1 Clostridiales bacterium | reverse complement strand
TATACGCTGCAAATTTATTTTGATTTTTCGGGCTATTCCGATATGGCAATCGGTTTGGGAAGAATGTTTGGCTTCCATTTTTTTGAAAATTTCAACTACCCATATATTGCAAGAAGCATCACGGATTTCTGGAGAAGATGGCATATTTCACTCTCCACATGGTTCCGCGATTATGTCTATATTCCGCTTGGAGGCAACCGTGCCGGAGCGGCACGGACGTACCGGAATACCTTTCTGGTATGGCTTTTGACCGGAATCTGGCATGGAGCAAATTGGACCTTTCTCGTATGGGGACTGGGCTATTTTGTACTGCTGTGCATCGAACGCCTTGGCGGATTTACCAAGGGGGTAAAGTACATCGGACATGTCTATACGATGCTGGCGGTAGTTTTGCTTTGGATTGTATTTCGTGCGGACAGCCTGACACTGGCAGGGCGCTACATTGGCCAGATGTTTGGCAGTGGGGGAATGTGGTTTGATGCTACTGCGGCGGCTGTGCTTTCCGGTGGCTGGCTGATGTTGCTGCTTGCCGCAATTTTTTGTACCCCGGTGGGAAAGGCGGTGGCAGACAGGCTGCATCTTGGCGAAGAGCTTCAGAAAAATATTGCGGCAGTCGGAGCGGTTCCGTTGCTGCTATTGTGCATTGCAAAATGTCTGTCAAGCTCGTATAACCCATTTATCTATTTTAATTTTTAGACGGAACGGGAAAGGGATTATGAAGAAAAGGAATTTATATCAGATTTTGCTGATTTGCATGATGGGGATTTGCGTGGTGGGAATGTGTCTTGTAGGAATCCGCATTTTCGCAAAAAAGATTCTTGTGGAAAGATTCGGACTAGAAAGCTACCTTGTTTGCATGCTGGCAGATTATAATTGGGGAGACCGCCTGCAGGGAACCTTGCCCGAAAAAACAGAAGCGGAAGAAAAGCCGCAGCGTCTGACCGAGCTTGAGGAAATTCTTGCAAAAGCGCCCAAGGAGGAGCAGCCCGTTCACGAGTCCTTAGAGAATACGGCAAAGGGAACTCTTGCAGGAGCGATGCAGACGATGCGAAGCCTCAAGGATAAAGTGACGGCGGCAGAGGATGATATTACAAAATACTGCAATGACAAATTTCTGTTGTATCGTCCGATGCGTACCATCAGCAGCAGCTTTGATGCTATGGTGGGGTGGAATCTTGCCTATGCGAGAGCGGAAGGGGCCACCTATACGCTCAATACGGGCTACGATTATCAGGCGGTAGAGAAAAAGGACGTGGCTGCGTTTACACAGAGGCTTATCCGGCAGAGCCGAATTGCACAGGATGCAGGAATCAACTTTTTGTATGTGCAATATCCGTACCGGGTGGATGAGGAGAACAGCCAGGTTCCGTGGGGAGCGTCCTCAGAGGAAAATGCTAATGCGGATGCGGTACAAGCGCGTCTCTCGGAGGCCGGGGTGGATTCTCTTGATTTGAGAAAAAATCTGCCGGATAAGGGTTGGAGCAACAATGACAGATTTTATTTGACGGATGGGCATTGGGATACCCGCTCCGGTTTTGTTTCTGCCGGAATCGTTGCTGATTATTTGAATATGCGCTACGGCTTTTCCTATGATACCCGCTATTTTGATGAAGAGAACTACGATGTACAAAGCTATTCTCTCAACAGCTATGCCGTGGAGGAAGAAGTGGAGCTGTTCTTGCCGGACTTTGAGACGGATTTGTGCGTAATGGATGCGTATCGGCAGGAAGCATTTGAGGGGAACTTTGCGCAGGCATGCTTTGATATGACAAAGGCGGACACAGAGGAATATTCCTCCGTATTGACGGCCTATTCAGCGTCCCGCATTCGAAACAGCTATCTTTTTGAATATCAAAACAGGATGGAAGTAAACAATCAGAAGCGGATTTTAATCAGCTCCGATTCGTTTTCGTGGCATCTTATCCCTTATCTGGCATTGGATACGAATGTTGTAGATTATGTATATAAAATGACACCTGAACAGATGGAATATTATGTAGAGGTATTGCAGCCTGACCTTGTCATTGTATTGGATCGTCCATAAAGGGACAGGCTGTAGGAAGGGCATGGTTACTGCTATGACAAAAAAACAAAAAATTGGCATTGTGGCATTCGGATTGCCGATTGTCCTTTTTCTGATTATCATGGCAATTATGGGACAGTATCCCTTTGGAGAGGATACGCTGATGATACTGGATATGGAGTCGCAGTATCATGCCTTTTTTGTCCATTTCAGAGATATTCTCCATGGAGAGGCATCCCCGTGGTATTCCTTTTCCAGAGCGCTTGGCGGAGATATGGTTAGTGTGGCTGCTTACTATCTGATTAGCCCGTTTAATCTTCTGTTTTTTTTCTTTGATGCGGAAAATATTTATGCCGGAATCGCATTGGTAATGTTGCTAAAGATAGGAACGATTGGTTGGACGATGAATGTTTATCTGTGCAAAAAGAGGGAGAGCTATGCAACCCTGCTCTTTTCGACCGCTTTTGCGCTCTCCGGCTATATCGTTGCATATGGCTCCAATATCATCTGGCTGGACGGTATTTTGATTTTGCCGATTATGGTGCTTGGCATTGAACGGCTTGTAGATGAGGGAAAGTATTTGACCTATCTGTTGTCGATTGCCTTTGGGGTCATTACCAGCTTTTACATTGGCTATATGCTGTGCCTTTTTTCTGTTCTTTACTTTTTGTGCTACTATTTTTTGTTGTCGGAGACGAAGAAAAAGGGGCTCACATTTTTGGTATACGGGGGAAGCTCACTGCTTGGCGGAGCACTTTCTGCGGTAGTTGCGATTCCTACCATCTATGCAATGCAGGATGGAAAGGCGAAGATGGATGCCTCTGTCCTGACAGATTGGACGATAAATGCAGGATACAAGAGACTGGGGTTAAACAGCTTTGTTGGGACAATCGACGATTTGCAGATGGTAACAGGATCACCGCTTATTTATGCGGGAGTGCTGACGATTCTCTTGGCGGCTTGCTTTTTTATCTTAAAAGAGCCTTCCCGAAAAGAAAAGCTGGGTTATGCCCTTTTGCTTGGAGTGCTAGTATTCTCTATCCGACATTATAATCTGTGTTATATCTGGCAGGGATTTAATGTTCCAAACGGAGCTTTTTACCGCTTCTCCTTCCTCTATATTTTTGTGATACTGGTCGTGGCAAATGCAGGCTGGAACGCTTTTTTTGCGGGCGGCATGGAGCGGTGGAAAAAGGGAGCTTTGGGGGCATCGGGAGCTTTCTGGCTGCTTGTGCTTTTCTTGGAAATGCCTGATTTTAGGTTGATGGGGCATACCGGTATGTGGGGAGTCAATCTGGCTCTCTTGGTGGGGAACGTGCTTCTTTTGTATCTGCTATGGGAGAAAAAATGGAGGAGCACCGCACTTCTTATGCTTATGTGCACAGAGCTGTGTGTCGGAGCGGTCTGTCATTTTCGTTATAGTGTCCTTCATCAGTCAAGTGTAAGAACATCTGATTATGATGCCTATATGGAGCAGACGGTACCGCTCGTTGAGAAGGTAAAAGCGGAGGAGGGAATGTTTCGAACGGTTCTGGCGGGAGAAGCATATCGGACGCCAAGTGACAATTTCCTCTTTAATCTCTACGGATTGGATTCTTATACCTCGCTGGAACAGAGCAGTACACAGCAGGCGGCATTCCAGTTTGGCTATTATACGCATATGGTGCTTGGCATCCATTATAGAGAGGGAACAACGCATGCGGCAGAATCGCTGCTTGGAGTGAAATATCTGATTTCCGATCAAAAACCCCCTGCCGGTTATCGCATCAAAGACGAGCAGGAAAACCTTGTGCTTTATGAAAATGAAGCGGCGCTGCCGATTGCATTGCTTGCAGATGAGAGTCTTATTCACATTACAAACGAAGATTACAATCCCTTTCGCTATCAGAATGAGATTTTTCAGAGCCTTTCGAAGCAGGAGAAGGAGCCGATTTTTACAAGAGTGCAGCTGGATGTGAAGGATATGGAGAATTGTACGCGGAATGCAGACGGCACCTTTTTGGTGGAGGATGAGAGGAAGGAGGCATATGTGGAGTTTTCCTTTGCCGTTGAAAAAGAGGGAATGTATTATTTGGAGAGCATAACCTCCGATGCATCGGATGCCCTTGTCTGGGTCAATGGGGACATTTACGCCATTGCGGATAGTGAAAATATCGTAAAACGACTGGGCTATTTTATGCCGGAAGATCAAGGGACATTGCGCTTTTATATAGAGGGAGAGAGCCCGAAGAGTCTGGAGGGGATATATGTTTATCATGAGGATGAGGCACTCTTGCAAAAATATGTCCGGGAAATTCGCTCAAATGAGGTTACGATAACAAAGGAGACAGACAGCCGCCTTACCGTTGGCTGTACCAATGGAACGAGGGAGAGAAGATATCTGCTTCTGACAATCCCGCTTGATGCAGGCTGGCATGCACAGATTGACGGGGAAGAGGTACCGCTTTTGAATGTGCTGCACAATCTGACGGCAATTTCACTTGAGCCGGGTACGTATGAGATAGAATTATCCTATATCCCGAGGGGGCTAAAAAAGGGTGCCGCAATCACAGGCGCGGCAGCAGTTCTTTGTATCGCTGCTTCTTTGCTTTGTCGGCAGAGGAGGAAAACAAAGGAGCACGAGGGACATGCAGAAAGGAAAACGGTATGATTGTATTGACATTGGGCGGCGGACTTGGAAATCAGATGTTTGAGTATGCTTTTGCGAGAAAGCTGCAAAGACTGACAGGTGATGAGGAATTGAAGTTTGCCGTCCATCATGTGGTGGGAAGCGGAAACAGTGAGAAGATGCTGTTTCGGCTAAATATACGAGAGGGCATTACGTTCTGCGATGAGAAGGAGCAAAAGGAGGCAGAGCGCATGCAGAGCAGGCAAAATAAGGTCTTGCGCTTCTATCGAGTGCTTTCCAGGTATCTTAGGGGAGCACTGGCATGGAGAATCCAAAGAATGTCAAGGCATGGATTTTACACGGATGCTTCTCTTTACAATGAGCAAAAGCATGAGATGAGCCATTGTCCGGTCAAGTATGTATCGGGAGCCTTTCAGACCTATCTGTACTGGCAGGATATGATACCGGAAATCCGCGCAGAGCTAAAGGTAAAAAAGGAGCCGTCTAAAGAGAACCTGTGCAAGCTAAAGGAGATAAAAGCCTGTGAGGCTGTCTGCGTACATATTCGCAGGGGAGACTATCTTGCGCCTCAGTTTGCACATTTAAATGTCTGCGATCGGCATTATTATATGACGGCGATGAAGAAGATGAAGGAGCAAAGGCCTTCCGCTGTTTTTTATATTTTTACGAATAATCATGAGGAAATTTTGTGGATTCAGAAAAATTATGATTTTGAAGGATATGAGGTTCGCTATGTGGACTTGAATAATCCGGATTATGAGGAGCTGCGTCTGATGTATCACTGTAAGCATTTTATTATCTCAAACAGCACCTATAGCTGGTGGGGGCAGTTTTTGAGCGATAACGAGGATAAAATTGTGATGGCACCCTCCATCTGGAACCGGGAGATGAATGCGGACGGAATCTATATGCCGGGGTGGCAGGTGATTGATGTATGATTAGTGTAATTATTCCCATTTACAATGGCGAGGAATTTATTGAGGATACCTATCGGCAGCTTGCCGCACAGACAGAACGAGATTTTGAATTGCTTTATGTGGATGACGGCTCTTTAGATAAAAGCGGAGAACGGATTGCCGCGCTTGCGGCGGAGGATGACAGAATCCGCTATTTTCGAAAAGAGAACGGAGGAATCGCCTCTGCGAGAAATTACGGCCTTGACCGGGCGAGAGGGGAGTATGTCTGCTTTGTGGATCAGGATGATTTTGTGAAGCCGGATATGCTGGCCGTGATGTTAGCAGATATCAAAACAACCGGGGCGGACTTGGTAAAGGCAGGAACCAATACGTGGACGGACGGAACGGAAGGAGCGGTGCATACAGAGCAAGAGAGCGTGCTGGTTTCGTCTGCTGCCGGAGAGAGGAATTTCTATCTGCAAAGCTTGATTTTGCGTGGCGTATCTCCTCATCCGGAATATCACATTACGGTGTCTGTTTGGTCTTGCCTGTTTTGTACTGATTTTTTGCGAAAACACAACATTCGCTTTTATCGCTATTGCGATTATGAGGATGACTGGATTTTTTGCATTCAGGCATTTCTGGCGGCGGAACGCTTTTGTCTTGAAAAAAAGACCTTGTATAGCTGGAGGATTCATGGACGCTCGGAAAGCCATAATCGTATTAAGAAGGATCGCTACTTAGAGGGGCTGTATGAAAACCATAAAAAGATGGAGGCGTTTTTGCTGGAAGCAGTCGAGGAGATCGGGTTGACAGATGCGCAAAAGGAGGACTTTCGCAGGGAGCTGCAAAAGCAGCGCTTGCTATGGGTGCTTTCAAATGAGACGGGGAGAGGGATTGACAGGCATACCCTAAAGGAGAGCAGCAGGCTTGTCAAACAAGCCGTGGCTGCAGAGCGTAGGAGGGGATTGTGCAAATCTCTTAACCGCTGTCCTCTGTCGATTAGCGGATATGGGACGACAGGAATCAAGCGGCAGTATCATCTGCTTCGGGATCGCCTGCTGACCTTCTTACTGCTTCATCATATGGAAGCACTGGCAGTGCTGCTAAATAAAAAGCTTTTGCACGGGCGATGGCATATTTAGCGGCAGTCGGAGATTTTATTTGCGGGTCAGCCACAGGAATTTTAAGTTTGTCCGAAGGTAGCGGCGAAACAGACGCTTTGGGTCTTGCAGAAGCCGATACAGCCATTCCAGACTGGCTTTTTGCATCCAAAGAGGGGCACGCTTTATTGTTCCGGCATGGTAGTCAAATCCGGCGCCTACCCCAATCATAACACTGTTTACCCTGCCTTTGTGCTGATACATCCAGTTTTCCTGCTTGGGGGCGCCAAGTCCTACCCATATGATATCGGCATGCGAGTCGTTCATTTTTTGGATTTCTGCTTCATCCTCCTCCTTGGTCAGAGGACGAAAAGGCGGAGAAACCATGCCTGCAATCTGAAGCTGCGGATATTGTTTCGGAAGCCTAGAAGAAAGTATGGCAATCGTTTCTTGCGTGCCGCCATAAAAATAATGGCGCAGACCGTTGCTTCTGGAAAACAGCTCTCCCATTAAATCGGGGCCCGTTACACGTTCGGCATTGGGAAAGCCGTGTTTTTTGCTATATACGGAAAGCGGTTTCCCATCCGGGAGGCAAAGGGCGGCATTGCGCTGTACATTGCGATAAGCCTCATCCTCATAGGCAAGTACGGTCGTGTGCACATTCGACACACAGATATATTGCCCCCTTAGCTCGTCTCGGTAGTGCTCAAGGAGAGAAATGGTTTCCTCCATATTGGTCACGGCAATGTCGGTGCCGAGGATATTGCAGGTTATGGGTTTTTGCATGTTGGCTTGTCCTTTCTGTCACGGCTGCTTGCCTGCCCGATAGGGGGACAAGCGTATATGGCATTTGCTCGTTTGATATTGCAGATTTTAGCACAGATATGAAAGAAGTGCAATGGATATGGGAGAAGCGCAACAGACATGGAATTAAAAATTCTACAAAACCTATTGACATACTATGAAAAGAGCTGTATAATTTCCCCAACGTCTAGGGAGATATCCCGATTTTTGTGCACGGAAGATAAGGACATACGAGAAAATACGAAATGGAGAAAATAGGATGAAGGGAATATTAGGAAAGAGGCTATTAGGAACGGTTTTTGCGGGAGCATTGGCGGCTTCGTTGCTTGTAGGCTGCGGAAGTGCAGCGGCCGACACCAAGGTGGCAGATCAAAATAAGGCAGAAGCGACGGAAGCTCCTGTAAAGGCAGATAACACAGATACAGCACAGGCAGAGGAGCCGGTAGCGGTTGCGATAGACAAGGAGGCGTTTGATGCATTGATTTCTTCCGGAATTGTTGCGGATGATGCGGACATTGCGGCGAGCAGCTGGGCTTCTTCCGTGAAAGAAGCAGGTGTCTTAAGAGTGGGAGGAACACGAACCTCATTCTTGTTTAGTCAGTTGGACGAGACGGATGACAGCATTCGGGGCTTTGATGCCGGATTATACCAGCTGCTGGCACGTTACATTTTGGGAGATGAGACAAAGTTTGAGGTGACACAGGTGGATTCCAGCACAAGAGAGTCGGTTTTGCAGAGCGATCAGGTAGATGCGGTGTTTGCAACCTATTCCATTACCCCTGCCCGCCAGGAGGTCATCTCTTTTGCGGGACCGTATTACACATCAAAACAGGCGGTGCTTGTAAAGGCCGGAAATGCGGATATTACCGGGATAGATAGTTTGGCAGGAAAAACAGTGGCGACACAAGCCGGCTCTACAGGACCAAGTATTCTTGCGGAGTTTGCGCCGGATGCGATTGTGCAGGAATTTCAGAATGATGCGGAGGCTCGCACTGCACTGGAGCAGGGGCGTGTAGATGCATATGTAACCGATTACACACTGCTTTTGAATGCCATTGTAAAAAACCCGAATGTTTATCAGATTGCGGGAGATGTCTTTGGCCCGGAGGATAATTATGGGATTGGTTTGCCGCTTGACTCCGATGGGGTTGCGTTTGTGAATGATTTCCTAAAGAAGATTACAGAGGACGGCACATGGACAAAGCTATGGCAGATTTCTCTGGGTGCTCGTACCGGCATTGACACGGCTCCGGAAGCTCCCGTAATTGAATAAGATTGATTCCAACGGCTCTTAGGACAGGATGTTTTGAGAGCCGTATTTGAATTTATGCCAAAGCACCACGGATGCAATGCATCGCGGATGCATTGCATCCATGATGCATTGCGTAGAGCCGAATTGACAATTTGGTCTGTGTGTCCTGTGAAAATTGCTTTGGAATGGAGGATTACTATGAGTATCTATGCGCTTCTTTCTCAGTTTGGTGATAGATATGTTGAGGCATTGTGCACAACTTATAAGCTTACCTTGCTATCATTTGTGGGCGCGGTTCTGATTGGTGTTATCATTACCATTATGAGAATTTCGCCGATTCGGCCTTTGCGGGCTGCAGTCGATTTTTACATACAAATTTTTCGGAACATTCCCGGAGCTGCACTTTTGATTCTTCTTGTGTACGCACTGCCATACCTTAATCTTGTTCTTTCGTATTATGCCTGTGTGCTGATTGCGACAACACTGATTCCTTCGGCATTCTGTTCCGAGTATCTGATGTCAGGCATCAATGCGATTGAAAGAGGGCAGATTGAGGCGGCTCGTTCTCTGGGAATGACCTTTTTGCAGATTGTGAAAAATGTGATTCTTCCCCAGGCAGTTCGCTCCAGCGTATTGCCGATGACCAATCTGCTGGTTGCGACTATGCTGACCACAGCATTGGCATCACAGGTTCCGCTCAATCCTACCGATCTTACCGGTGTGGTTTCCTATATCAATACACGCGCCGTAGGCGGTGTGACTGCATTTGTGATTTCTGCTCTGTTCTACTGCGGTACGGCCGTTGTGATTGGACAGCTGGGCAATTTGATCGATCGAAAAGTGAGGATTTTACGATGAGCACGATAAATCATTCTATTACAGAGGTTCTCTATGAGCCGCCCGGACCAAAGACAAGAAGGTGTATCGCAGTTGCGACGGCAATTTCGCTCGTGCTGCTTGCAGGTCTTCTTCTTGCTGCCTTGCACAGATTTTATGTGACCGGCCAGCTAAATCCCAAGTACTGGTCACTTTTTGCAAAGCATACGACATGGAGGTTTCTTGCGCGGGGGCTTTCCGGTACACTTAAGGTTGCGCTGATGTCAAGTGCAATTTCCTTTGTGGCGGGATTGCTTCTGATGCTGGGAAGAATCGGAAAAAATCGGGTTGTGGGGGGCATCAGCACAGTACTGATTGAGCTAAGCCGTGGCATTCCTACACTGCTGTTCATTTATTTTTTCTTTTTGCTTGCTCCGCAGTTTGGCTTAAAGATATCACCCTTTTGGAAGATTACGCTGCCGGTATCTCTTTCCGCGGCAGGGGTTGTGGCTGAGATGCTCCGCTCCGGGGTAAATGCAGTGCCAAAAGGACAGAGGGAAGCGGCGCTTTCTTTGGGAATGCGTGACAGAAGCGTGTTTTTTAAAATCATTTTCCCGCAGGCCTTTCGATATGTCATTCCATCCCTGATATCGGAAATTGTAATTGTACTAAAGGATACGACGTTTGCCTATGTTGTCAATTATTCGGATTTGATGCAGAATTCCCGTGTTCTTATCAGCAACTATGATGCGTTATTATCCGTATATCTCGTTACGGCAGGCATCTATATTCTGATCAATTATGTGTTAAATAAAATATCCGTTTTTCTTGCCGAGCGCAGAAATGTTTCCGTAGGATAAAAAGCAGATTTTAGAGAGGGAAGGTGGTGCTTATGGCACAGGAACAGAAGAAAAGGAAAGCGACCGATCAAACACCAATTATTGAGCTAAGACATATTGAGAAGCATTTTGGCTCGCTCCATGTCCTAAAAGACATCAGTCTCTCGGTAAAAAAGGGAGAGGTCGTTGTAATCATTGGACCGTCCGGCTCCGGAAAGTCGACGCTTTGTCGCACAATCAACCGATTAGAAACGGTGGATTCGGGGGAGATTATTGTGGATGGAGAGTCCATGCCCAAGGAGGGGAAGCGACTGGCGGAGTTTCGCTCTCATGTGGGGATGGTGTTTCAGTCCTTTAATCTGTTTGCGCATAAAAGTGTTCTTGACAATGTAACGATTGGACCAATCGATGTGCTTCGTATCCCGAAAAAGGAGGCACAGGAAGAGGCAATGAGGCTTTTAAAAAGGGTCGGAGTAGACAGTCAGGCGCATAAGGTGCCTGCACAACTCTCCGGGGGACAGCAGCAGCGCGTCGCGATTGCACGGGCATTGGCGATGCATCCCAAAGCAATCCTGTTCGATGAGCCAACCAGTGCGTTGGATCCTGAGATGATAGGCGAAGTCTTGGATGTCATGACGGAGCTGGCAAAGGAGGGAATGACTATGATTGTGGTTACACATGAGATGAACTTTGCAAGACGCGTGGCAGACAGAGTGATTTTTATGGATGGAGGCAGGATTCTTGAGGAGGGAGCGCCGGAGGAATT